>NZ_JBFAYF010000031.1:0-119740 GCF_040681165.1 Actinoplanes sp. NPDC051851
CGCACGCGTATGCGGCGACGACGCTGGCGTGGGTGGGTGATCCGGCGGCTGAGCAGGTGGCCCGGGATGTGATCACCGAGCTGGAGGAGGAGGGTGCACGTCCTCGGCGGATCGCGTCGGCGAAGCTCGACCTCGGGTTGGCGTTGCTGGCCGCCGAGAAGTCGGAGGAGGCGGCGGCCGAGGCGCGTGCGGCGATGCGGTCGGGGCGGATCGTGCCGTCGAACTGGTGGCGGGTGGTCGAGGTGATCGATGGCGTCGAACGCCAGGGCCTGCCGGAGGCCGGTGAGCTGCGCGAAGAGGCCGAGGCGAGCCACCCGGCGGTAGGCGCCTGATCGCCGTCCGCAGGTTTGCGGACGGCGGCACCGCCTCTGCGGACGGCCATCCACTCCACTTCTCGTGATCGCTCCATGACGATCGGATTAGCGACGGCGGGTGAGGCTGGATCCCGTGAGACGGACCGCTCTGCCCGTTGTCACACTCAGCGCGGCGCGGTGGAATCTGCGCCTCCCGCCGTGCGGTGGAACGCCGCTCCATCTTCGTGCAGGTCGGTGGCCTGCACCAGGTCGGAAGGGCCCCGGATCCCCGCGCCGGCAGCCACCGGAATCCCGTCAGGCCGACCGCACCGCGTCAGGCTGCGCCGAGGTGAGCCCCGCGGGCACCACGCCGGCGGGGACGGACGGTGAGGGCCGGAAGCAGGTCACCATCGGGGTCGACCTCAGGATCTGAGCTGCCAGGGTGACCATTGCACGGCGGCGGCGAAACCGCCGCGGCGGGCGTCGCGGGCGCCGGCTGCGGAGAGCGGACCCTCCTGGTCCGACTTGACGCCGACGCCGATCAGCCGGGTCTCGTAGAAGGATCCGCTCATGCCGCGCCGGACCCGTTCCCACAGGCCGCCCTCGACCAGGGCGGAGGCGTGGGCGCGCAGCATCTCCCCAAGCCGCGCCGGGTCCTCGTCGCAGTCGTCGCACGCGCACGTCGGGAGCGCCTCAGCCCACCAGCGGCCGCAGTGCAGGAGCAGGCCGGTGTCGGTGAACTGGATCGCCAGTGGCGCCGCCGTGGGCGTACGGGGAATGAGCCGGACGGTCCGCGCGAGCGCTTCGTCGAGCCCGAGCGGTTCCTTGGCCTCGCGGCGCTCCACCTGGTAGCGCTCGTTGAGGTCGTCCAGCAGGGTTTCGGCCGCCTCGTGCAGTCGGAGGAAGCGGTCCGGATCGGTGGCGTGCGGATGACCGTCCACCAGTGCAGTATGCCGCGCTCGGCCCGCGACACCCGGTGCTCCGGTGGATACGCCATTGTTCGTCAGGCGAAATCTCCGGCCTTGATCCCAGCGAGGAAACCGTGCCACTGCGCACGGTCGAGGCTGAGTGGCGCTCCGGCCCGGTCCTTGGAATCGCGCATCAGGAACCGGTCCCCGTCCGTTGCGACCTCGACACAGGCGCCGTTGGAGCATCGTTTGCTACGACGCCACTGCGGACCATTCGTCGTTTCGATCATTTTGTGCACCTCCGTCAGGGTTCGTATCCACGGTATGCGAACGAACCGGGCACGGAAGATGCCTCACGTGAGTGAAAGCGAAATGACGCCGCAAATCGCCTGAAAAGCGAGGAATGCGACGTCTGAAAGACCCTTAAATGGTTTATGCGATTATTCTTGACCTGCCCGTCCCGGCGCCTTTGCGGCGTGCGCGGGACGGGCGGTCCTGAGCTTTCACCTGACTGAACTCGGTGAGGCCGGAGGCCGTAGTGGGGGCCGAGCCTCGTATATCAGAGTCGTCAGAAACGGAACTCGCCCGCCGTGACACCCTCGACGAACGCGTCCCACTCGGCCTTCGTGAAGGTCAGAGCGCTGGCGTCCGGGTTCTTGGAGTCGCGGATCAGGTACTGGTCGTCGACCTTGGCAACCTCGACGCAGGTCGACGTACCGCAGCGGCTGCTCTTGCGCCACGCGGGCGTGTTCATGGATTCCATCAGGGACCTTCCATGGGTCGCCGGGCCCCTCGTTGGGCGCGGCCATTTGGCTATGCGTATGTGCTCGGAACAGTTGCGTGGTGGCCACGTTCCGAGGTTTGGGAAGCGCTGCCGCAGGCAAGCCGATCATGTCGTTCTCGAGTGCGGTGTGGTGCAGTCGTCGGGTCAGCAACAACTTGCCACCTCGCAGATTGCCTACCGGCTACCAGCGAGGTCGCGGATATCCTAGTACTGTCCTATCAGAACGACGGCGTCGAGGTGCCGATTTGGGTGACAAGCCCGGGTCACTCGTTAGGGAGGCGGTCATCACCGCTGGTCAGGCGGCTGCCAGGCCGTATCCCCACGCGGTTGGTCGACCGTCTTCCATGGCCCGGCGGAGCGCTCGGCCGACCTGGTTGAAGACCCGTACATCGGAGGAGGAATAGAGCACCACGGCGGTTCCGTGATACTGCGCGTGGAGCTCCCAGCGCCGGGGTTGCCGCCAGACGACCGCCACGGCGGGGCTGGCGACGGCGAGGAAGCCGAATACGTAGAGCGTCGGGTCGGCGAGCAGGGTCCAGGCCGCGGCCGAGGTGAACAGGATTCCGGCGGCGAGGTGCGGCGCGAACGATCGAACGCGCGCGGGGGTCTGGACCACACCGACATTGCGCAGATGCTGCACGGCGAAGTTCAGCGCGACGGGCGTCGTACGCCAAACGAACTGGTCATCGGTCACCACAGCGTCGGGGCCCTGGTAGTAGGTGCGTGTGCGCATGCGAACTCCCCTTCGCGGTTGCTTGCGAGGTGGGGGAGGCTGGGCCACCATTGGCGAAGAGACACTTCCCGCCTCGCGGTCGCGCTGACGCAGTGCAGTAACTGAGTGGCAGTAACTGAGTGGCAGTAACTGACGCGGTGCAGTAGAGGACGCAGTGCAGTAGAGGTGGACAACGGCACCCGTTTGCCGCCGGGTGCCGTTGTTTGGTCTCTCCCTCCAACTCCGCCCTTGTTGCTCTACAGCCAGTGAAGCACGCCACCATCCTGACCGCTACTCGTCAATTTGCCATGTAGCAGATGACGGAAACCTCGGGCCGGGCCCCGGGTGTGTCGGGGAGCATGGAGGGTGGCGTTTCGTCGCCGGAGACGCCGGGTAGGCCAACCGAGGATTCCGCGATGAACCTGCGCGATCGACGCAGGTGGGAGGGCGAAACCCGATGGAGAGCCGATTGAGCGTCGCCGGCCAGGCGGTGCAGCCCATCCTCGTGATGTTCCCGCTCGGGCTGTTCGCGATGGCCGTTTTATTCGATATCGCCGATTTGCTGGGTGGGCCTACCATCCTCGGCGCGTTGGCCTACTGGAACATCGTGGCGGGCCTGGTGACGGGTATCCTCGCGACCCTGGCCGGCGCGGTGGACGCGGCGATCGTGCGCCGCCCGCAGGACCGCCGGCTCGGCGTGCTCCGCACCCTGATCAACATGGGCGTGCTGGTGGTGTTCGCGGTGATCCTGATGGTCCGGGTGCGCGCTCAGGACCGGGTGGCCGGCGGCGGACTGTTCCTGGTCGAGCTGCTCGCCCTCGCTCTCGCGGGGTACGGATCGTGGTTCGCCGGCCGGCTGGCGAACGGCCACGCCCCCGCCTTCGCGCGCGCGGTCGCCGGCCAGCGCAACCTCTGAGCGGCTGGGAGATTCGGCCGGCGCACCTGCTGAACGGGCTCCCTGAAGATCCGGCCGGCGCAACCTCTGAGCGGCCCCGTGCGGGTTCAGCGCCGGCGGCCGGTGTTCCCGGTCTCCAGCGTGCGGATCTGGTCGCTGATGAAGTCGAGGGTCTCCTCCTCGGTGGCCGCCTCGTGCCACACCTTCTCGTACCGGGCGCGGTGCTTGGCGGCGGTGTCCCGGTCCTCGATCATCTCGTCGTTCAGGCCGGTCTCGCGGTACAGCACCTCGCCCTCGCCGAGCACCAGCAGGTCGAAGCTGGCGTTGTTGGTGAGCGAGGCGTCGAGCGAGAAGGGCACCATCCGGACCATGATGAGGTGCTCCTCGGCGAGCCGCCGGATCTCGCGCAGCTGCTCGGCGAAGACCGTTGGGCCGCCGATGCTCCGGCGCAGCACGCCCTCGTCGAACATGACGTAGACGCGGACCCGGTCGGCCTTGGTCCGGGTCAGCAGTGCCTCGCGGCGCCGGCGCCGGGCCTCGATGCGGAGCTCGCGCTGGCTCTCGTTGAGCTCGTCCTCGAAGCGGGTCATCAGCGCCTGCGAGTAGGCCGGCGTCTGGAGGGGGCCGGGGACGTAATAGATCGTGTACGACCGGATCTGCGTGGCCTCGTTCTCGTACTCGGTCAGCTTCCGGAGGGAGTCGGTCAGGTTCTCCCGGAACTCGGGAGTCTGGTACCAGGCGGTCTGCCGGGTCCGGGCGAGTCGCGCGTCGGCGATCAGCGACGTGGTCATCGCCTTGTCGCGGACGCCGAGGTAGTTCAGCAGGGGCCGCAGGTCGTTCGGAGAGATGCTGACGTCGCCGTTCTCAATCCGAATGACCTTGCTGAGCGACCACTCCATCTCCTCGGCGACCTGGGCCTGAGTGAGGTCTGCCAACTCGCGCGCCTCGCGGACTGCAAGCCGCACGCGTCGGCGCGCGACCGTGGGCGAGTCACCCTCAGCCATGTCTTTTCACCATCAGATCGTTGCTCGTACCTCGACGGACGGTGACCGCGAGGTTTCGGACATCCTATTACTGTCCTATCAGAACAGCCGCCGCAAGCACTAAGTCATGACAGCCGCACTGAGAGTGTGTCTGCGGCCGCGCCGGTGTGGAGTGTGGCGTCGGGAGGGGCGGAGTGAAATGGGGGTCGGACAACAAACGGCGCCCGGTTGCCGCCGGACGCCGTCACTGCTCCCCGCTACGCAAAAATCCGCCCGCGTAGCACTGGAACCAAGCTAAGCACGCTATCCGGCGATCCGCCACCAGACAGAGTGCCACGTTGCACCCTGCCTACCGGCGCGATGGCCGAACTGCCGTCGCGCCGGACCCAATTGTAACGGGCAAACTCGTTTCGGTTCTTTCCCGCGAGCCTTTCGGCCAGGGCGTACGCCCGCACGGTCAATAGTTCGCACCATGGCTGGAAAGCGGCATCACGCCGGTCGCAGACTTCCTCTACGAGGTTGTCGATCACGTCGGGGACCTCGGCGCCGGTCGACGTCTACAAGGGCCGGACGGCGCCCGCCGACCTTTCTGGGGGCAGCGACGGCCCCGGACCCTCCCCCGGTCCGGGGCCGTCGCGTTTCCGCAGTCTCGGCCGGCACGGTCTCGGCCGGCACGGTCCCGGCTGGTGCTCAGGGGCGCCTGACGCGGAGCGGGGGCACCCCTGAACGCCGGCCGGGACCGTCAGCGGGCGGCAGCGGAGGCGGCCCACTCCTCGTCGGCGGCCTTCTTCAACGCCATGCCGTGCTCGCCGTCGTAGGAGACCAGCTTGGGCAGGAGCGCGCCGAGCACGGCACAGCCCGCCACGCAGAAGACGCCACCCATCCAGATCGCGCCGGGAACGCCGAGCGAGGTCCGCGCCATCAGGCCGGAGCGGAGCTGACCGGTGAGCGGACCCGTCGTGTACGAGAGCATCTCGATGCCCGCGAGCCGGCCGCGCAGGTGATCGGGGATGGTCTGGTTCCAGAGGGTCATGCGGAAGATGCCCGAGATCATGTCCGCGGCGCCGGCGAACGCCAGGCAGAACAGGGTGAACCAGAGCGTGTGGGAGAGGCCCACACCGGTGATGCCGACACCCCAGAACGCCGCGGCGACCAGCACCATCAGGCCGTGCCGGTGTACCCGGGCGGTCCAGCCGGAGCCGAGGGTGGCCAGCAGGGAGCCGACGGCGGGTGCCGCGTAGAGCAGGCCGAGCACGCCGGCGCCGCCGAGGCGTTCGGCGAGGAACGGGTAGAGCGCGGAGGGCATGCCGAAGAACATCGCGTTGATGTCGACCAGGTACGTGCCGAGCAGTTCGGGGCGGGACTTGGCGTACCGGAGGCCGGTGACCACGCTGCTCAGCGAGGGCCGGTCGGCGGCCGGGGGCGGCGGGACCGCCTTGACCAGGGTGAGGCAGATCAGCGAGACGACGAAGGTGCCGAGGTCGATCGCGTACACCCAGGCGAGGTCGACGCTGGCGAGCAGGATGCCGGCCAGTGGCATGCCGAAGAGCTGGGCGAACTGGGCGCCGAGCGACTGCAGGGCCATGGTGGCCGGCAACTGCTCCGGCGTCACCAGGCGCGGGACCATCGCCTCCAGGGCCGGACGCTGCAGCCCGGCGATCGCCGCGGTGAGGAACGCGGCGATGTAGAGCAGCCAGAGGTGCGGCTCGGCGGAGAGCGAGTTGATCAGCAGCAGCCCGCAGACCAGGGCGAGCGCCAGCTCGCTGCCCCGGACCAGCAGCCGCCGGTCCAGGTAGTCGGCGAGCGCGCCACCGACGAACGCCATGATCAGCAGCGGGGCGAGCTCGCAGACGCCGAGCAGGCCGACCATGAGCGGGTCGTCGGTGAGCTTCGCGACCTGGTAGGGGATGGTGACGTAACTGATGAACGAACCGAAGCTGGTTACCACCCCGCCGGTGAAGACGAGCCGGAAGTCCCGGGACGTGCGCAGCGGGGTCAGGTCCAGGCTCAGGCGCTTGCGGGATGTCACAACGGGCCATCCTGCCGGATGTGAGCGGTTTCTCGCATCGCGATATGCGCCATGACCGGGCTACTTCATGACGAGCCTGCCGGTCTCCTGGAACGTCGCGAGATCGGCCAGCGCCTCCTCGATCACCAGCGAGCGGTCGCCGGGCATGGCGTCCAGCGCGAAGAAGCCGGCGTCCACGCTCTCGTCGGTCTGCCGGAGCAGCTCACCCTCCCAGGTGTGCACGATGAAGGACATCAGTACCTGCTGGTACGTGTGGCCGTACTGGTTGGTGTAGGTGATCGCGGTGTAGAACGCGTACGGCGTGAGCGAGGTGGCCGTGAGACCGGTCTCCTCCCAGAGCTCGCGTTTCGCGCACTCCTCCATGCTCTCGCCCAGCTCCATCGCGCCCGCCGGGATCGCCCAGCGGTGGTTGTCCGAGCGCTGGATCAGCAGGAGTCGCCGATCCTCGTCGAAGACCAGCGTCCGGGCGCCGACGAAGAAGATCGTGTCGACGTCGCCGATGCTCGCGCGCACCTTCCCCAGGTACGACTCCGCCCACGTCAGCCCCACCGGACCACCCCACCGCGAAGATCAGATTCATAGCCCATGGGCCGAGCGTAGTCACGCGGACTTCTTGGCGGCCTTCGCGGCGGTGACCTTCTTGGCCGGTGCCTTCTTCGCGGGAGCCTTCTTCGCGGGAGTCTTCGTGGCAGGGGCGGCGCGTGCGGTCTTCGCCGGGGCGGCCGCCTTTTGAGCGGGTGGGGGCTCGGACGGCGTACTGGAGGAATCTCGTGCTGAGCGTGCGCGTTCGACGGAGGCCTTGAGCGCCGCCATGAGATCGATGGCCGCGGGAGCGGCCTCCTCCGCCTCCTCGGGCTGGACCACCTCGCGACCCTCGACCTTGGCGTCGATGACCTCCTGGAGGGCGGCGCGGTAGTCGTCGGTGAAGTCGGCGGGCCGGAAGTCGGCGGCCATCGAGTCGATCAGGGAGCCGGCCATCGCGAGCTCGGCGGGGCGGGTCTCGATGTCGTCGTCGAGGAAACCGAATTCCGGGGTACGCACCTCGTCGGGCCAGAGCATGGTGTTGAGGACCAGCACGTCGTCGCGGACCCGTAGGGTGGCGAGCTGCTCACGCTGACGGATCGCGATCTTGACGACGGCCACCCGGTCGGCGTCCCGCAGGGCGTCGCGCAGCAGGATGTAGGGCTTCGCGGCCTGTCCCTCCGGTTCGAGGTAATAGGCCTTCGCGAAGAGGATCGGGTCGATTTGATCGGCCGGAACGAATTCGAGTACGTCGATCGCGCGTGAGGTGCTCAACGGCAGTTCCGCGAAATCCTCGTCCGTCAAGATCACCATTTCCCCGCCGCCGATGTCGTAGCCCTTGGCGATGTCGTCATAACTGACCACCTCGCCGTCGACGGCACAGGTGCGCTGATATTTGATCCGGCCGCCGTCGGTGCGATGCACCTGGTGGAAACGGATGTCCTTCTCCTCGGTGGCGGAATACAGCTTGACGGCGATCGACACCAGGCCGAACGAGACCGCGCCTTTCCAGATCGCACGCATGAAGATCCTTCATCCCGACGTCAGAGCCATCCTGATCAGGATGGCATCACTGAGACACCTGCGTAAGGTGAACGCTTTTGCCTATGGTGATCGAGTGCCGGGTGCACCCCTCTCCCCGATGCTCGCAACCGCGGGCGGGTTGCCGCTGGGCCCGGACTGGAGCTATGAGTTCAAGTGGGATGGCGTTCGGGTGCTGGCCCTTTTCGGTCCCTCGCCGGAGCTCTTCGCGCGCTCGGGTGCCGTGGTGACCGCCGCGTACCCGGAGATCGCCGACCTGCACCTGCCCGAGGGGACGCTGCTCGACGGCGAGATGGTGGTCTTCGACGCGGCCGGCCGGCCGTCGTTCACCGCGCTCGCCGAGCGCATGCATGTCCGCGATCGAACACGGGCCGCGCGACTCGCCGCGACGCTGCCCGCCACCTACCTGATCTTCGACCTGCTCTACCTCGACGGGATGGACTACACCGGGCTGCCCTATCTGGCCCGCCGGGAGCGACTGGAGGAGCTGGACCTGGCCGGGGAGCGCTGGATGGTGCCGCCCTCGTTCGGCGACGGTCCGGCGACCGCGGCCGCCGCCCGGGAGAACCGGCTCGAGGGCGTGATGGCGAAGCGCTCCGACTCGGTCTACCTGGCCGGGCGCCGCTCGCCGGACTGGGTCAAGATCAAGTTCGACCGGACCGGGGACTACGTGATCGGCGGCTGGCGTCCCGGTGCGCGCAAGCTGGGTGGGCTGCTGGTGGGCGTACCCACGCCCGAGGGGCTGGCCTTCCGCGGGCGGGTGGGTGGCGGGATCGGCGCCGTGACCGAGAAGGATCTGCTCTCGCGGCTGGCGCCGCTCGCCAGCGACGTCTCGCCGTTCGCGCCCGGAGCGGTGCCGCGCGAGGATTCCCGGGGAGCTTTCTGGGTACGCCCGGAACTGGTCGCCGAGATCAAATACGGAAACGAGACGCCGGACCGGAGACTGCGGTTCCCCCGATTCCTCCGGCTCCGCGACGACAAGCTGCCCTCGGAGTGCGCCGATGAAGCCGCTGCTGGTCACGATTGACGGCCGGGAGGTCCAGCTCTCCAATCTGGACAAAATGATGTTTCCGGACTTCTCCAAGGGCGAAATGATCGACTACTACACCCGGATCGCCCCGGTGTTGTTGCCTCATCTGCGCGACCGGGCGGTGACCCGGATCCGGTACCCCGACGGCGTCGACGGCGCGCACTTCTTCGAGAAGAACAGGCCCGGCGGAACCCCGTCCTGGGTACGCCTCGAGACGCTCCCGGTGCCGGGCTCCACGAGGAGCCGGGAGACCATCGACTTCGTGGTCGTCGACGAGCTGCCCACCCTGGTCTGGCTCGCGAACCTGGCTGCGATCGAGCTGCACACCCCGCAGTGGCGGATCGGCGCCGACCCGGACCTGCTGGTGGTGGACCTGGACCCGGGCGCGCCGGCTGGGCTGCGGGAGTGCTGCGCGGTGGCGGTGCTGATCCGGGAGCGCCTGGCGGCGGACGGCATCACCGCGTTCCCGAAGACCTCCGGGCGCAAGGGCATGCAGCTCTGCTGCCCGATCTCGGGCACCCAGGACGCCGAGGTGGTCTCCGGGTACGCCAAGCGGGTCGCCGAGGACCTGGCCACGATGGTGCCCGGCTCGATCACCGCGAAGATGGCGAAGCAGCTGCGCCCCGGCCGGGTCTTCATCGACTGGAGCCAGAACAGCGCCGCGAAGACGACGGTGACGCCGTACTCGCTGCGCGCCGGCCCGGTCCCGGCCGTGTCGACCCCGCTGACCTGGGACGAGACCGCGGCGATCGCGGTGGGGGAGGCGGAAGCGCGACAATTCGGTCCGGCGGAGGTGCTGGCGCGGGTGGCGGCCTCCGGCGATCTACTTTCTCACCTCATTTCCTCTGGACCGCCCGTTCCATGATCGATTAGCGTCCCGACGTGCGCTTCTCACGGGGGATCGTCACGGCGGTCCTGATTCCCTCGCTCCTGCTCGCTCCCGGCACCCCGGCCCTCGCCGACGACGCCGCCCTCCTCTCCACCACCGGCCTGACCGACGGTCAGCTGATCAGTTACCAGACGCTGTTCCATCCGGTCATCGCCGATGACGTCACGGCGGTGTGGACGATGATCGACGGTCATACGCGCAAGTACACCGGTGCGATCGCCCGATCGACCGGGGTTCAGATCATGTCGCTCGGGGTGCCGACCGACACCGACTTCGACGTCACCGTCCGGGCCTACGACGAGGCCGGGAACTACAGCGAGCTGAGCACTCCGGTGCACACCGACTTCATCTCACCCACCGCGACGGTCTCACCCGCGAGCAACGCGCTGGTGCACGGCGTCACCACGATCACCGCCTCGGACCTGCCGGACGATGTCGCCGCGGTGATCCTCCGTGACGGCGATACGGAGATCAGCCGGGCGACCTCGGCGCCCTGGGAGCTGAGCTGGGACACCGCCGTGGCGGCGACCGACGGCCGGGTGACGATCGATGTCGTCGACCGGGCCGGCCTCGACACCGCCTACAGCCGCTACTACGAGATCGACAATGCGGGTCCGGTGGTCTCCTTCCCCAACTGGAGAGACTCCTACGTCTTCTCGGACGGGACGCACGGGCTGTCCCGGCCGTCCTATCAGGATCAGTCGGGAGTGGACCACGTCGAGTGGTGGGTCGACGGCGCGTTGGTCTCCACCGACCGGACCGGCGGTTTCTCCTACGACTGGGGTGCGAAGAGCCGTACCGCGAACCTGGAGTTCCGCGGCTGGGACATCAACGGGTACGCCTCGACGCAGGACTTCACGGTGACGGTGGACGCCGACGCGCCGACGGTGACATCGTTGACGCCGGCGTCCGGCGCCCTGGTCCGTGGCGCCACCGTCAAGAGCCGCTTGACCGCCACGGACGTATCCTCCGTCCTCTCCATCGTCCCGCGTGGCACGGACAACTACGAGCTGGTGAGCCCGACCGCCACCGCCTGGTTCCCCGCGGGCGGTGACGGAAAGCTCACCATGACCTGGGACGTCTACGACGTCTTCATGCATCACGCGGTCGTGCGGCGCACGGTCGTGGTCGACAACACCAAGCCCAAGCTGACGACGACGGCATCGCGCCACGGGTCGAAGATCAAGGTGACGGCGTCGGCGAGCGACCGGAACGGCGTCGCCAAGGTGCAGCTGCTGGTCAACGGCAAGGTAGTCGCCACCGACACGAAGGCGGCCTACGCCTTCACCGTGAACGCCAAGAAGTACGGCAAGAAGTTCACGGTCAAGCTCCGCGCCTACGACAGGGCGGGCAACGTAACCACCTCGAAGGCGCGCACCTGGCGCCGCTGATCGTGGAAGGGATCATGGCCGAGGTGGCGGGCGCAGGGCTCGCATAGAGCGCTGCATGCTCGCCGCCCTGATCAGCTGGATGAACGTGCTCGGTGACAGGACGCGGCTGTGATCGCCCAGCCTGCCGTCCCGGTAGGCGGTGAGAAAGCCCTTGTCCCGTGTCACGCAGTAGACGTTCGCCAGCAGATCCGTCTGGCCGAGGTGCCGACAGGCGCCATAGACCTTTTCCATCTTCGTGGTCGAGGGGCGGATTGCCGTCCGGGAACGGGTTTCCCAGATCGCCGCCGGAGGACTGCCTGGTCAGATCGATGATCAAGTCATCGACAAGGGCTTGGGCGTGTTCGGCCGACCATCCCAGGCCGCGATATCCGGTGGCCGGATCCGGCGTTGTGGACTCCTGTGCCTTTCTTCGGACCACACTGTTGACGTGGGCACATGTCCATACCTCCAGCAGTTGGTCACCGGCGAAACGGCCGGACGTGCAGATGCCGATGGCGCGGAGAGAGTCGTGGGCCGGGTCCGTGGGATGCGGTACCGGGTCCCGTGCGAGCCGTGCGATTCGTGAGCGTAGAGCGTCCCAGGTGAACGGGGCGCCGAGAAGCTCGGCGGCATCGAGGTAGATGTTGCAATCGAAGAGAACGAGATGCCGCTGGGCCTCGGCCTTCTCCATCGCTCAGGCGTCCACGCGGGTCGCGTGCTCGCCGGGATCGAGGTTGGCGCCGCCCCAGCGCTCGTCGCCGACGTCTGCGGAATCGTCGTCGAGTGAGCGGAGGATCGCGTCGATGTCGACCGGGCCGGACGATGTCGGCTGGTGAAGGTGAACACCGACGGTGGCGAGGTCGGTCGCCGTCCGGCCGCCGAGGCGGCGATGTGCGCGGTAGAACCGCGCCATCGAGTCGGGGCTGATGACGTTGCTGCAGCCGGCCTCGGGTGGCAGGTCGCCTCGGGCCTCCTGCCAGGGCCGTTCCACGTGGGTCAGCACGCTCAGCTCCTCGCCGGACATCGACCCGTAGACGCTCAGGACGAGGTCGATCAGGTCCGAAGCGAGATCGTCGAGGTCGACTTCATCGACGTTCTGTGCGGCCGCGCGGCGGGTTGCCTGGCTCTTGCGGGTGCTCCACACGTCGTAGACGACCGGGCCGTCTCGCCACGCCTGGATCTCCTCCTCGAACAGGGGCTCGTCGGTGATGGCCAGATGCCAGGCCTGCACGTAGTAGAGGAGCTTCTGGAGGCTCATGGCATCGATCCAGGGCCCGGACCGCGCGATGATCACAGACGCGAGCTCGTCAGCCGTCACCACGTGATCACCCCTAACTCGTCCAGTGGTGCATATCCAGCATCCCACAGGATATGCGACCGCTTTCGAGAGCCATTCTAGTCGAACAAAAGTTCTAATTCACCGTTCGCGGGCTGTTTGGCATCCATGCCTCGACCTACCTTGCGGCGCAAGGTACTCTGCTTCGCATGGCAGATGTCGCGCATTTGGCCTCCGGCCTGAGACGCGGGACGCTCGAGTTCTGTGTGCTCGCCATGGTCGAGCGGGAGGACCGGTACGGCACCGAGATCGTGAGGCGGCTCGGGGAGGAGCGGAGTCTCGCGGCCTCCGAGGGCACCATCTATCCGCTGCTGTCGCGGTTGCGGCGGGGCGGTCTACTGGACAGCAAATGGGCCGAGTCGCCCAGCGGGCCGCCCCGGCGGTACTACAGCCTCACGCCGGACGGGCGGGCAGCGCTGGAGCAGTTCCGCACCGAGTGGGTCTCGTTTCGAGGGACCGTCGACCGCCTTGTGGGAACGGGTGAGGACGCATGAAGGCGAACCAGACCGACGTCGTCGGTGAGTACCTGCACGAGGTTGACCTGCGCCTGAGCGGGCTCCCTCTGCTGCAGAGGCGGGAGCTGCTCGCCGACCTGGCGGCGCACATCGCCTCCGAGCGGACCGAGCGCAACGTGCAGTCCGAAGGGGAGCTGCTGGAGATCCTGGAGCGGCTCGGCAGCCCCGAGGTGGTGGCCGCGGCGGCGTACGACGAGGCCGGCACCCGGCCACCGAGGCCGGCGCCGAAGCCGTCGCGCCGGACGACCTGGATCGTGGCCGCGGCGGCCGGCGGTGCGGTGCTGGTCGTCCTGATGTTCTGCGCGTTCTTCGCCTTCGCCGGCGGCAGCGAGACGCGGCCGGTGCCGGCCGAGGTCGCGACGGCGCCGGCCGAGGTGGGGTCGGCACCGGCCGAGGTGGCGCCGGTGCCGACCGTGACCGGCTAGTCGACCTGCGGGAGCGGCGGGCCGAGCACGTCGTCCGCGTCCACGATGGTGTACGCGTACCCCTGCTCGGCCAGGAACCGCTGCCGGTGCGCGGCGTACTCGGTGTCGATGGTGTCCCGGGAGACCACGGTGTAGAAGTGCGCCTGCCGTCCGTCGCCCTTGGGACGCAGCACCCGGCCGAGTCGCTGCGCCTCCTCCTGGCGGGAGCCGAAGGTGCCGGAGACCTGGATCGCCACCGCGGCCTCGGGCAGGTCGATGGAGAAGTTGCCGACCTTCGACAGCACCAGGGTGCGCAGCTCACCGGAGCGGAACGCGTCGAAGAGCCGCTCCCGCTCCTTGTTGGTGGTCGAGCCCTCGACGATCGGGGCGTCCAGGTATTCGCCCAGCGTGTGCAGCTGGTCGAGGAAGCCGCCGATCACCAGCACCTGCTCCTGCGGGTGCTTCTCGACCAGGGCCTTCACCACCGGGAGTTTGGTACGCGCGGTCGCCGCCATCCGGTACCGCTCCTCGGCCTCGGCGACCGCGTACGACATCCGCTCCGCCTCGGTGAGCGTGACCCGGACCTCGACGCACTCGGCCGGGGCGATCCAGCCCTGTGCCTCGATGTCCTTCCACGGGGCGTCGTACCGCTTCGGGCCGATCAGCGAGAAGACGTCGCCCTCGCGGCCGTCCTCGCGGACCAGCGTCGCGGTGAGGCCGAGCCGGCGCCGGGCCTGCAGGTCCGCGGTGAACCGGAAGATCGGGGCGGGAAGCAGGTGCACCTCGTCGTAGACGACCAGGCCCCAGTCGCGGGCGCCGAAGAGGTCGAGGTGGGTGAAGGCGCCGCCGCGCCGGGAGGTGAGCACCTGGTACGTCGCGATGGTGACCGGCCGGATCTCCTTGCGCTCGCCGCTGTACTCGCCGATCTCCTCCTCGGTCAGCGTCGTGCGGGCCAGCAGCTCCCGCTTCCACTGGCGCCCGGCCACCGTGTTGGTCACCAGGATCAGCGTGGTCGCCTTGGCGGTCGCCATCGCGGCCGCGCCGACCAGCGTCTTGCCCGCGCCGCAGGGGAGCACGACGACACCGGAGCCACCGGCCCAGAAGCCGTCGACCGCCTCCTGCTGGTACGACCGCAGCGTCCAGCCGTCCTCGGCCAGCGAGATCTCGTGTGCCTCGCCGTCGACGTAGCCGGCCAGGTCCTCGGCGGGCCAGCCGAGCTTGAGCAGGGCCTGCTTGAGACGTCCGCGCTCGGAGCCGTGCACCGCGATCGTCTCGTCGTCGATCTTCGCGCCGAGCATCCCGGCCAGCTTCTTCGACTTGGCGACCTCGATCAGCACGATCCGGTCGAGGCCGCGCAGGACCAGGCCGTGCACCGGGTCGTTCAGCAGCTGGAGACGGCCGTACCGGTCCATCGTCTCGGCGACGTCGACCAGCAGCGCGTGCGGGACCGGATAGCGCGAATACTTGATCAGGGAGTCGACCACGCTCTCCGCGTCGTGGCCGGCGGCCCGCGAGTTCCACAGGCCGAGTGGGGTCAGGCGGTACGTGTGCACGTGCTCGGGCGAGCGCTCCAGCTCCGCGAAGGGCGCGATCGCCATCCGGCAGGCCTTCGCGTCCGGGTGATCCACCTCCAGCAGGAGGGTCTTGTCCGATTGAACGATCAGTGGTCCGTTGCTCACCCGTTGTCCGCCCCTCACCCAGCAAAAGCCAACCATTCAGTTTGCCACGGATCCGCGTGCAACATTCCGGACGGCTTGCGCGTGTGTAGGTAGGGGTCGCGGCTCAACGGGGGGCAGCGACCCCATGATCATTCCTCGGTGACCGCCGCGGTGATCCGGTGCAGCGCGAAGGTGTGCAGGCTCTCGCCGCGCTCGTCCTCGGCTCGCAGGTATCCGGCGCTCAGCGAGACGGGGCGGACCAGCCGGGAGAGCGTGGCGCCGTGCGAGTCGACGTACCCCACCCAGACCCGCGTCTTGTCCCGGACCGCCTGCTGCAGCACCGCCATCGCCTGGCTGTGCTGCTGCACCGCGGTGAGCCCGGGCACCGCCTGGCCCTGCGCGGCGCGGACGGTGACCGGCGCCCGACGGGCCGCGCGGGTGGCGAGATCGCCGCGCCGCAGCTGCTCCACCACGCCGGCCAGGCGCGGGCCGAAGAGCTGCGGCGGCCCGGACGGCTCGGCGATCCGCGGTGTCCGGCTCGGCGCCCGGCGGGCCTTCGGCCTGCTCAGCACGGCCGCGCCGCCCGCGTCCTCGGCCACCGGGGCGAAGCCCGCCTCGCGCAGCGCGCCGAGCAGCCGGGCCACTGGCCGCGGGCTGACCAGCACGGTCGGCGCGATCCGGCGCAGTTCCAGGGTGCTCAGCCGCTTGTCCGCGACCACCTCGGCGAGCAGCGCCTCGTCGTCGCTGCGCAGGTAGGAGCCGGCCGATCCGCTGCGCAGACCGCCGTGCCGCCGTGCCGCGTCGTCGATCAGGTAGGTCAGGGTCTGCGGGACCGGCGTACGGGACCGGCGGCGGAAGAGGGTGTGCAGATCGTCGGCGCGATAGCCGACGTCCAGCGCGCGCCGCACGCTCGCCGGGGTGACCCGGAACACGCTCGCGCCGCCTGCCGACTCCGGCTCGGCGATCACGTCGAGTTCCGCGCCGAGCTCCGGCTCGGGTGGCCCGGGGACCACCACCGTCAGGTCGGCCTGCACCAGCACGTGGTCGACCGGCGCGGGCAGGAGGTGGTCCAGCGCGCGCACGGCGTCCGCCGGCGCGTCCTCCGGGTGCAGGCCGAGCGGGTCGCTGTCGTTCTCCGCGGGATCGTTCAAGAGCAGGTTCGCGTACGACGTCAGCGCGCTCAGCCCGGTGACCCCCAGCAGCGCGGCACCCGTGAAGGCGTCCCGGTGTACGGCCTCCCGGCCACGCGCGCGCCGGGGCGCCTGCCAGGCCAGCAGCCCGAGCAGGTCGTCGACGGCGGGCGCCGAGCCGGGCGGCAGACCGGTCAGCGCGTCCAGGGCCTCCCGGCGGGCCTGCGGCGCACCGGCCCGCTCGGCGTCGGGGGAGAGCGCGTTGATCGGGCGGTCCCGCTCGTCCCGGGCACCGACCAGTCCGGGCTGGCGGGTCATGGTCAGCCAGGTACGGGCCAGGGTCGCCCAGCGGCGGGCCACGCCGGTCGCCCGCCACAGGTCGTACGCGCCGGTGGGGAGGAACACGTCCTGGGCGCCGCCGGCGGTGCGGGCGGCGTTCACCTCGGACTCGCCGAGCAGGCCGGCCGCGTACGCGACCTCGACCAGCAGCGCGGCGCCCGGCTCGTCGAGGCCGGCGGCCCGGGAGAGGCGCTTGAGGTCACGGACGCCCAGACCGCCGGTACGCAGCACCGGAGCCGGCTCGGCCGCCAGCGCCTCGAGGATCGCCTCGGTGGCCCGGACCGCCTCCATGGTCTGCCCGGCACCGGCCGAGTCGATCGCCTTGACGTCCCGGACCGCCGCGTCGGGCCGCGGCGGGAACGGGCGCAGCACACCCAGCGGCCCGCTCTCCCGGCGCAGCAGCAGGCCCACCTCGCGGGGCAGTTCGACCAGCTCGCCGTCGGCGCGCGGCGCCCGGCCGGCCTCCGAGATCGGCACCAGGATGTGCTGCTCGACCAGCCAGCGGATCGGCTCGGCGGTCGGTGCCTCCGACCGGCCGGACCCCGCGGCCGGGTCTCGTGGGGCCGTCGCCGGGTCACGCTGGAGGGCGGGCCGGCGCAGCGAGCCGACCGGCGGGCCGGCGGCGAGGCGGTCCAGCACGGCGCGGGCGCCCGGCGGGGCGGCGAGCACCGTGCGGCGCAGCCTCGCCCCGTCGGCGCAGAGCGTGGCGGCCCGGGGGTCCAGGTAGTCGGCGGGGCGGCCCAGACCGGCCGGGTACGGCGAGGTGACCTCGTCGACGGCGCCGACGACCTGCAGCGCCTCCGGCGGGCCGTGCAGCAGGAACCGCACCCGGAGGCGGTCCACCGCCACCCGTACGTCGTCCGGGTCCACCCCGGTGGCCAGCTCCAGGATGGCGTCGACCGAGGTCAGGGCGGTGTCAGCGGCCCGGGTGACCCGGGCGGCGTCCAGGATCAGCAGGGTGAACTCGTCCAGCCCGTCCAGGCAGCGGCTGACCGAGCCACGCGACTGTGCGCGTACGGCGAGAGCGGAGATGTCGGCGGGCACCGGAACGACGAGGTCGGGGCGCAGCTGGAGGAGCGCGCCGAGCGCCTCGTCGGGGAGCGACCGGAGTTGATCCGCAAATGTGGTGGCCATCGTCTTCAACGCTAACGTTCATGGGACGATGGTGACGGGTCCGGGCGTGGCCGGATCTTGATTGCGAGGAGGACCGAACGTGGCGTCGAAGGCCAGCACCGCGGGCACCGCCGTTCCGACGACGGAGGGCAAGGTTCGTGGCGTGGACATGAAGGGTCAGATCCACGTCTCCGAGTTGATCTCCGACCGGGCCGCCGCCCCGTCGCCCTTCGGCGACGACCAGACCTTCCCGCTGCCGATCGACCGGATCACGTACATCCCGCTCAGCAACCAGTGAGTGGCGCGGTCGGCTTCGACCTGGACATGACCCTGGTCGATTCGCGGCCGGGCATCCGCGCGGCGTATCGGGAGCTCACCGCCCGGACCGGCGTCTTCGTCGACGCCGACCTGGCGGTCTCCCGGCTCGGGCCGCCGCTGCGGACCGAGTTGGGCGAGTGGTTTCCGCCGGCGGACGTGGAGGCCGCGGTCACCACCTACCGGGGGCTTTACCCGGATTACGCGATCACCCCTTCAGTGCCAACTCCCGGTGCGCTCGAGGCGCTGAGCGCCGTCCGCGCGGCGGGCCTGCGGGTGGTCGTGGTCACCTCGAAGCTGGGCCGTCTGGCCCGTCTACACCTCGATCATCTGAGCATGCGCGCCGATGAACTGGCCGGTGACCTCTTCGCGGAGGGCAAGGCATCCGCGCTGGTGGAGCACGGTGTGCGGTATTACGTGGGCGACCACACGGCGGACATGGTGGCGGCGCGTACGGCCGGGATCCCCGGTATCGGCGTGGCCACCGGACCGTGCTCGGAGGCGGAGCTGCGGGAGGCCGGAGCGGCATATCTGCTGCCCGATCTGACCGGGTTCCCGGCACTGCTCGGCGAGATTGCAGTTGGGTCTTCGCCCGCGGCTGGATAGCCTATCCGTGAGCAGTTGTGTCCATTGAGTGAAGTTGAGGTCAGCGGTGCCCACGGGTCGAGTGAAGTGGTACGACGCGACGAAGGGATTCGGGTTCGTCACCAGCGATGAGGGCGGTGACGTCTTCCTGCCCAAGGGCGCTCTGCCGGCGGGAGTCACCGAGCTGAAGACGGGCCAGCGGATCGAGTTCGGCGTGGTGGACAGCCGCAAGGGCGCGCAGGCGCTCGGAGTGAAGTTGCTGGACGCGCCGCCGTCCCTGGTGCAGCGGGACGCCGAGGCGCGCCGCCGCCCGGCGGAGGAGCTGGCCAGCATGATCGAGGACATGATCAAGGTGCTGGAGAGCCAGGTGCAGCCGGCCCTCCAGCGTGGGCGCTACCCCGAGAAGAAGACCTCACTGAAGATCGCGCAGCTCGTGCACGCGGTCGCCCGCGAATTCGAGATCTGAGCTGCCCGGGTTCCGAAATACGGGCTAGACGAACGACGGCACCGCAGGCGTCAATCCCGCCGCCGCCGCGCGTCCCAGGAGGGCGTCGGCGGCGGCGAGTCCGTCTCTGCCCAGCTCAAGGGTGAACTCGTTGACGTAGAGCTCGATGTGCTGCTTCACCACCGCGGGCTCCATCTCCTGCGCGTTGGCGAGGATGAACTCCTGGCTGGCGGCGGGATTCAGCCAGCCGTACCGCAGCGACTCGCGGACCCACCCGGTGGCGGCGGCCGGGTCGACCGTGCCCTTCTTCGCCAGGATCGCGCCGAGCGGGATGGGCAGGCCGGTGTCCGACTCCCACCACTCGCCGAGGTCGACCAGGGCGGTCAGCCCATACCTCGGATAGGTGAACCGGGCCTCGTGGATGACCAGGCCGGCGTCGTACGTGCCGTCGGCGACGCCCGGCATGATCTGGTGGAACGGGACCACCTCGATCCTCGCCGGCCGCTGGCCCTCGGCCCAGAGGCGGAAGAGCAGGTAGGCGGTCGTTCGGTCGCCCGGCACCGCGACGGTCGCGCCGTTCAGGTCCGACCGGCCCTCGCGGGTGAGCACCAGCGGACCGCAGCCCCGGCCCAGCGCACCGCCGCAGTGCAGCAGCTCGTAATCGTCGAGCAGCCAGGGCAGCGCCGCGTAGCTCACCTTGACCAGGTCGAACTCGCCGCGCTCGGCCGCGGTGTTGGTGACGTCGACGTCCGCGAAGGTCAGGTCGACCGGAGGAGCGCCGGGGACCAGGCCGTGGATCAGGGCGTGGAAGACGAAGGTGTCGTTGGGGCAGGGGGAGACCGCGAGGGAGAGCGCCACGTTCCTCACGCTAGTCCCGCCCGGGGCCGTCCGCCCGGTCCGGCGGCTGTCTGGCTGTTCACATCGCCGTTCACAGGAAAATATTCATCTTCACCTCTGGTTTAACGGTGACCTGCGCCTCATACTCCGTTTTGTTGGATCATGTGATCGACCAAGGGGGTGTGCGTGCCGTCTCCGCTGGTGAAACCATCCAAGCTCGTCGCGGGCGTCCTGGTGCTGGGACTCGTCGGCGGGCTCTCCGCTCCGGCCGAGGCCGCGGACACCTGGACTCCCGCCTATGACCTGGAGGGATCGTGCGTCACCCTCCAGGCGTACAACGGCTCCACCTCGCTCGGCTACGTCTTCAAAGACTCGGTCGGGTACGGCTTCACCAGCACGGCGTCGAAGGCGGAGCCGTTCCGCTTCGAGGCCACCCAGCTCGGGCGCTACCTGCTGCGCGACGGTGACGGGGCGCCGCCCTACCAGAGCACGCTGGGCTGGGTGTGGGCCGGCGACTCGTACGGCGACCGTGCCGACTGGACGGTCAGCGTGAACGGTTCCGGTCAGTACAGGTTCGTCTCGACGGCCACCGGGCAGCAGATGGGCTCGTACTGGGGTGGGCTCGGTGCGGGTAGCGCGACGATGGCGCTGACCGCGACGACCGGGTGCGCCGCGGTGCCGGACATCGCGACCGGGGTCAGCGGGACTCCCGCCGCGGGCGTGGACGCCAGCGGGAACCTGGTCGGCTGGATCGACGCACACGCGCACGTCACCGCGGCCGAGGCGTTCGGCGGGTCGATGCACTGCGGTGACCCGTACGCCAGCGGTGGGGTGGAAGTGGCCCTGAAGGGCTGTGCCTCGCACGCGACGCTCGGCTGGGGCGCGCTGCTGGAGGCGATCATCGCGGGCACCGACCCGATCAACTCCTCCGAGCAGGGCTGGCCGACCTTCACCGACTGGCCGCAAACGGACACGATGCTGCACGAGGCGTCGTACTTCAGGAGCCTGGAACGGACCTGGATGTCCGGCCAGCGGGTGCTGAACGTGCTGCTGGTGGCGAACCGGGTGATCTGTGACCTGACGCTGGAGCACACCTCCTGCGACGAGATGGACCAGATCCGGGCGCAGGCCGCCTACCTGTACAAGATGCAGGACTACATCGACGCCCGCAGCGGTGGACCAGGCAAGGGCTTCTTCCGGCTGGCCACCACGCCGGAGCAGGTGCGCGCCATCGCCGCCCAGGGCAAGCTCGCCGTCACCATCGGCGTGGAGAACTCGGAGATCTTCGGCTGCCGCGAGATCAACGACGTGCCGCAGTGCACCACCGCGGACATCGACGCCGGGCTCGACGAGCTGCAGAGCTTCGGGGTGAGCGGGTTCTACCCGGTGCACAAGTTCGACAACGCGTTCGGCGGCACCCGCTTCGACGAGGGCGTCACCGGTGCGGCGATCAATGTCGGTCAGCTGCTCTCCAGTGGACACTGGTGGCAGGCGACCAGCTGCGAGGGGCCGTCCGACAATGAGCAGCCGCTGGTCAGCGATGACCTGGCGAAGCTGCTGGAGCTCGGCGTCTCGCTGCCGGCCGGCACCATCCTCCCGGTCTACCCGAGCGGCAAGATCTGCAACATCCGCGGGCTCACCACGCTCGGTAAGTACCTGATCCAGCAGATGATGGACCGGGGCATGATCATCCACATCGACCACATGGGCGTGAAAACCGCGTCCGCCGTGCTCGACATGGCCGAGGCGGCGAACTACGCGGGTGTCACCTCGGTGCACACCTGGGCGGACCGCACCCTGGTCAACCGGGTCCTCGGCCTCGGCGGCTTCGTCGCCAGCTACGCCTTCGCCGCCACCGACGACGGCTCCGGCACCCCGACCTTCCTGGACGAGTGGCGGGCCAACACGGCCCTCGCCAACGGCTCGAAGATCACCGGGTACGGGGTCGGCACCGACGTGAACGGGCTGGGTCCCCAGGCTGCCCCGCGCCTGACCGCCGGATCCAGCCCGCTCACCTACCCCTTCACCGCGACCAACGGCACCACGGTGAACAAGCAGGTCTGGGGCACCCGCACCTTCGACCTGAACACCGACGGCGTCGCCCAGTACGGCCTCTACGCCGACTGGGTCACCGACCTGGTCAACCAGGCCGGCTCGGACAAGGCGACCCTGAAGAAGCAGCTGCTCAACGGGGCCGAGGCGTACGTCGAGATGTGGGAGAAAGCCCGCTCATGACCGTGACCGCCGTTCCGGTCCGGCGGGGCTGGATCACCGCGTACGTCCTGGCCATGGTCGGTGTCGCCGCCGGCTGGTTCGGGCCGATCCAGATCCTGCTGCCGGAACAGGCGGCCCGGCTCGCCGGTACGGACGGCAAGGAGGCGCTCCTCGCGCTGGTCACCGCGGTCGGCGCGGCCGCGTCGATGGTGTCCAACCCGCTCTGGGGCGCCCTCTCCGACCGGCTGCGGTCCCGGCGGCTGATCTTCATCGCCGGGACCGTGATCGGCGTGGCCGGCCTGCTGGTCCTCGCCGCCGCCGGCTCCACCGGGGTCATGGTGATCGGTTGGGTACTGGTCCAGACCGGTCTCAACGGTCCGCTCGCCGCGCTCGCCGCGCTGATCGGCGACCGGGTTCCGGAACAGCAGCGCGGTACGGTCGGCGCGCTCTTCGGCGTCGCCCAGATCATCGGCGTCGTCCTCGGCACCGCGCTGGCCGTCGCCGTCGGGCAGGGCACACCCGGGTACCTCGCGGTGGCGGTGGCCGTACCCCTGTTGGGTCTCGCCCTTCTGCTGATCAATCGGGAACCGGCGCTGGACCGGCAGGCCGAACGGGAACGGATCCAGTGGCGGGTGCTGCTGCGGCCCGGCGCCCAGTTCGCCTGGGCCTGGGCGATGCGCTTCCTGCTCAACCTCTCCAACGCGCTGGTGCTGGTCTACCTCTACTACTACCTCTCGGACGAGGTGGGCGTGACCGACGCCGCGACCTGGGTGCTGGTGGTGACCGTGGTCAACGTGGTCTTCGCCGGGATCGCGGGCGCGACGGGCGGCGTGCTCTCCGACCGCCGGGGGAAGCGGAAGATCTTCGTGGCCGTCGGCGCGGTGGTGATGACCGCCGGCACCGTCCTGATGGCCCTGTTCCCGGTGGTCCCCGTGGTACTGGCCGCCTCGGTGCTGGTCGGGGTGGGCTGGGGTGCGTACGTGGCGGTGGACATGGCCGTCATGACACACGTGCTGCCGGACGCCGAGACCCGGGCCACCATGCTCGGCGTCGCGAACGTGGCCGGAACCCTGCCGCAGCTGCTCGCGCCGGTGCTCGCCGCGCCGATCGTCACCGGGCTCGGCGGCTACCCGGCCCTGTACCTCGTCACCTCGGCCGCGGCGCTCCTCGCCCTGGTCTGCCTGCCCCGTCTGCGGGCACTGCCGTGATGCACTTCTGAAAGGAAGACCTGATGCAGTTCCCTCCCGGATTCCGGTTCGGAATGGCGACGTCCGCCTATCAGATCGAAGGTGCCGCCGACCTCGACGGCAAGGGCCCGAGCATCTGGGACACCTTCGCCGCACAACCCGGCCGGATCCGTAACGGCGCGGACGGCCGGGTCGCCATCGATCACTATCACCGGTACGCCGAGGACGTGGCGCACATCGCCGCGTCGGGGGTACAGGACTACCGGTTCTCCTTCTCCTGGCCTCGGGTGATGCCCGGCGGCGCGACGGTGAACCCGGCCGGGCTCGACTTCTACGACCGTCTGGTGGACGCGCTGCTCGCGGCCGGGGTGCGCCCGGTGCCCACGCTCTACCACTGGGATCTCCCGCAGGAACTGGAGGACCGCGGCGGCTGGCTCAACCGGGACACCGCGCATCGCCTCGCCGACTACGCCAGTGCCCTCGCGGTCCGTCTCGGCGACCGGATCCACGACTGGATCACCCTCAACGAGATGAACGTCCACACCCTTTACGGGTACGGGCTCGCCGACCATGCTCCGGCTCGCGGACTCGGGCTGGCGGCCCTTCCGGCGGCGCATCATCAGCTGCTCGCCCACGGACTGGCGGTTCAGGTTCTGCGTACGCACGGTGCGACCTCGGTGGGCATCGCCAACCAGCACTTCCCGGTCGCGGCGGCCAGCGAGGACCCGGAGGACCAGATGGCCGCCGAGATCTTCCGGACGCTGACCAACTGGACGTTCTCCGACCCGATCCTGCTCGGCGAGTACCCCGACGAGATGATCCGCGCCGGTGTCGGCACCGAGGACGCTCAACTGGACCGGGACCTGGAGCTGATCGGCGCCCGGCTGGACTTCTACGGCGTCAACTTCTACGAGCCGACGGCGATCGAGGCGCCCAAGGCAGGCAAGGACTACTCGGGCGTCCTCGAGGTCGACATCCCGGAGGGCCTGCCGTTCTCGCCGGTCCCGGTGAAGAGCGACGAGCGCACCGACTTCGGGTGGGCGATCGTGCCGGGCGCGCTGACCGAGATCCTGACCAGCCTCAAGGACCGCTATCCGCACCTCCCCCCGGTGATCATCACGGAGAACGGTGCCTCGTTCCACGACGCCGCCCCCGGCCCCGACGGCAGGGTCCACGACCCGCGGCGGATCGCGTACCTCGACGCCCACCTGCACGCCGTCCAGGACGCGATCGAGGCCGGCGTACGGGTGGACGGCTACTACGTCTGGTCGGCCTTCGACAACCTGGAGTGGGCGGCGGGGTATGACGAGCGCTTCGGCCTGATCCACGTGGACTTCGAGACCCAGCACCGTACCCGCAAAGACTCCTGGTACTGGTACCGCGACCTGATCGCCGCCCAGTCCAGGCCCGCGTAGACCATCCACCACCCACAAAGAGGCGCGGGGCGGTAGAGCGGCAACCCACGGCCGTCTCCACCGCCCCGCGCCGCCATTTCGGCCGCTCGCGTCGTCCCGCGCCGCCATTTCGGCCGCTCGCGTCGTCCCGCGTGCCGCCAAGATCCACGTTGGTTTTTGATCTTCGATTGGATGGGGTGCGGGTCGGGGGGCGGTCCGAGGTCACGATCATGCTCTGTGGGGGCGGCCTCGACGTCCAGCCGCTGGTTTTGGCTGGCGATCCGGGGTGCCTCGGGCCGGTCGGCTGGTGGTCAGGGGTGTCTCGGGCGCTCCGAGTGACCCGTGAACGCCAGCCGCGCCGGGAAAGCTGGCGCTCACGGGTCTCTCCAGCCCGCCGACACACCCCTGAGCACCAGCCACCAAGATCCAACCCGTAGTTGATCATGAAATGTTGATCAAGTCCGGCCAGTCGGGGCCCACCCCGACCGGGGGAAACCCCCATCCCTCACGGAACAGTGGCAGAAAACGGCGATCTTGGCCCGGGGCCCTGTGGACAAACCCCGGCTGTGGATAACCCCCGACCCGGGCCATGACCGAGAACGCTCATCCCGCGACCCCCGCTGGTGGCGATCCCGCCGGAATTGACCGGCGAGGTCCGGGGGTGTCTTCGGGGGTGGGTCAGGGGGCGCGGAGCTGGTTGACGAAGTTGTCGGCGCGGCGGGCCAGGCGTTCGGCGCGGCCCTCCTCGGCCCAGCCGTCGACCAGGCTCAGCAGGGTGCTGCCCTCGACCAGGATGATGAAATCGTCGATGACCGAGGCATCCTCGACGTCGGGGCGGAGCTCGTGCAGGTCGCGGGCCTCGCGTAGACAGGTCTGCAAGTGTTCGCGGATCTCCCGGTGGGACTGGCGGCGCGACGCGGCCAGGCGGGGATGGGAGAGGGCGGCCCCGGCGAAGGCGACGTTCACGTGGGCGTCGGCGGCGCGCTCCTCGTCGATCGGGAGGACCGAGTCGAGGGCGGCGCGGAGACCGGCCAGGCCGAAGAGGTCGCCGCCGATCTGGAAGGCGCGCTCGACGATCCGGTCGTAGACGGCCTGCTGCGCGGCGATCAGTATGTCGTCCTTGCCGCCGAGGAAGTGTGCCAGGACGCTGAGCGAGCAACCCGCCTCGTCGGCGATCGCCCGGGTCGTGGTGCCTTCGACGCCCCGGGCCCGGACCACCCGCCAGGTCGCCGACAGCAGTTCGGCCCTGCGGACATCGTGGTCGACCAGCCTCGGCACGTTTCCCAGCCTACCGAGCGCCATCGATAGCCCCGCCATGGCGCCAGGTAGTGCGCCCCTTCCGGATAAATAACGCGATATTTCGGGCACCTAGGAGGGGTGCCGGGGGAGAGCGAGAGGCAGGAGCCGAAAAGAGAACACAGGAGTCGCACAGGGAGCGCAGGAGAGGGCATGGAGCGCAGGAGGGGCAGGAGCGCGGGAGGGGCGGAAACGCGGGGAGAGCGAGGGAGGGGGCGGTGGGGAGGGGCGTCAGGGAGCGACGGGGGTGGGGGCGGCCAGGTGGCGCAGGCGGCGGGCCAAGGGGATGGTGGCCAGGACGCCGAGGACCGGGATGAAGAAGGCGAACTGGAGGCCGATCGGGGAGGAGAGGGCGCCCAGCAGGACCGCGCCGACCAGGGCGCCGCCGTAGTTGAACAGGTTGACCCGGGCGATGACCTCGTCGCTGCTGGCTGCGGCGAACTCGCCGGCGGCGCTGAAGGCCAGCGGGACCAGGACACCGACGCCGATGCCGGCGATGGCGAAACCGGCTACGGCCGCGCCGGTGGAGGGGATCGCCGAGACCAGGAGGCAGCCGGCGCCGGAGACCGCGAGGGAGCCCAGGGCCATCGGGAGGCGGCCGGCGCGCGGCACCACGTGGTCGGCGACCAGGCGGCTGACCAGCACCGTCGCCTGGTAGGCGGCGTAGCCCAGCGGGGCCACCGAGGACGCGGCGGCGAGGGAGTCCTCCAGGTAGACCGTGCTCCACGTGCTCACGGCCGAGTCGACCAGGAACGCCGTGAAGATGAGCATGCCGCAGACCCAGATCACCCGGCGGACGGCGACGCCGGTCTCGTGGTGGACCACGTGGGAGCGTTCGGTGCGGCCCGGCTCGAAGGCGTGGAAGCCGGCCAGCGCGACCAGGACCGCGAAGGCGCCCGCGGTGCCGACGGCGGTGGCCGCGCCCGCGCCGCTGGCCAGTGAGCCGGACATCAGCAGGGCGGCGGCGATCGCGGCGGCGGTGTACGCGGCGAAGAGTCGGCTCATCACGCTGCGACCGAGCCGGGCCTGTACCAGGACACCCTGCATGCTGAGTGAGGCGTCCACGGTGCCCAGGCCGACGCCGTAGATCAGCAGGATCGCGGTGAACAGGGCGTTAGGGGTGTAGAACGTGGTGCACGCCAGGCCCGCGCCGACCAGCAGCAGGCCGGTGGTCAGGGCGTACCGGCTGCCCCAGCGGGCGGCGACCTGCTCGGCGAGGACCGAACCGCCGGCCGCGGCGACGCAGACCAGCAGGAGGATCGCGGAGACGAACGCGTCGCTCAGGCCCTGGCGGTCCTTGAACGCGGGGAGCGCGGTGACGACCGCGGCGTACCCCAGCCCCTGTGCCGCATATCCGGCGCCGATCAGCCGCGCGCGTGAACCCGGGCTCACCTCAGACATCATGCCTCGCTCTCGGCGGCGCAGGGCGGCGAAAGGGCGGCCACCGGTGTGCTGAAAAACCGGTCACCGAGATGGTGACCGGCCCACATCAATGGTCGTCAGCGCAGCATGCCGGTCGCGGTCGGTAAGGGCAACATCTTCTCTGTAAAAGAATTCACGTTAACCGTGACAGGGCTTCACCGGCGGTCCGCAGCGCGGCGAACGCCTCGGCCAGGCGCCAGGCCGAGCGGTCGCGCGGGCCGATCGCGTTGGAGATCGTGCGCAGCTCGGCGAAGGGCAGACCGAACGTGGACGCGGCCGTCGCGACGCCGTAGCCCTCCATCGCCTCGGCGGCCGCCTCCGGGAAACGGGTGGCCAGCGCGGCGGCGGTCGCGGCGGTGCCGGTCACCGTGCTCAGCGTCAGCACGTCGCCGGTCACCGCCGTGGGCAACGCCGCGCGCAGCGCCTTGACCAGCACCGGGTCGGACTCCAGCACGCTCGTGCCGAAGCCCAGCTCCTCGATCGGCAGGAAGCCCTCCGGCGACTCGGCGCCCAGGTCGGCGGCGATGCTGCGGGTGCCGAGCACGGTGCCGCCCACCTCGGCGCGTCCCACGAAGCCGCCCGCGATCCCGGCGCTGAGCACCGCGCGGTGGTCACCCCGGGCGAGTAGCCGCGCGGTGCCGACCGCGGCCGCCGCCGGGCCGACACCCACGGCCTCCACCGAGGCCAGCTCCGGGTCGATCGCACCGCGGAGGGCGTCGGCCTCGGCGTTCACCGCGGTCACGATCAGGATCTTCCGGTACGCCGTCATGAGCCCTCGCCGTTCTCGGGATCCGCCGCGGAGGACGGGCGATAGACGTGGTAGCCGGGCGGCGCTCCCGAGGGCGGGGTGCGTTCGGCCGCGCTGGTCCTGCGCTCCGCCGCGGGCCGGGTGCCGGTGGAGTCGGGCCGGGTGCCACCGGAGTCGGGCCGGGTGCCACCGGAGTCGGGGCGGGTGCCGCCGGAGACGGGGAGGTCCGCGGGCTTCGCCTTGCCGGAGCGCTTGCCGCCGGGCTTGGTGTCGGGGCGGGTGTCGGGCTTCGGGGGGTGCGCGTCGCGGTCGGTCGAGGGCTTCTCCCGGCGGCGGCCGCCCCACCAGGCGCGGCGGGCCGTCTCCTCGGGCCTGGTGGGCTCCGCGACCAGCGTGGGGTCGCCGGAGCCGCGCTGCGTGGGGTCGCCGGAGCCGCGCTGGGTGAGGTTGCCGGAGCCGGGCTGGATGGGGTCGCCGGAGGCGCGCTGGGTGGGGGTGTTCGGGATCCGGCGGCCGGGGACCGTGGGTGCGGCGGGCCAGGGGTCGATCGGGTCCTCGAAGAGGATGTCGTCGACGTCGGGGGACTGGCGACCGGAGCCGCGTGAACGGGGTGGCCCGCCGGAGGCGCCGATGGTGGCGTCACCTTTTGAGGGGGTGTGCGCAGCGGCGGGCGTACTGGAGGAAAGGGGTTGATCTTCAGGGTCTGGATCTTCGGCGCCACGGCCGTTGAGGCGGTCGCCGCGGGTGCGGGAGGCGGCCCAGGTGGCGAAGGCGGCGGCCATGACGGCGAGGAGGGCGGCGCCGCCGATGCCGAGGCGGCCGGCGAGCGGGACCAGGCCGAGGCCGCCACCGGTCACCCAGGCCAGCATGAGCACCGTCTCGGAGTGGGCGAAAGCGGTCGCCCGGAGACGTTCCGGCACGCGTTCCTGGATGCTCGCGTCGACCGCCAGCTTGGCGATGCCGCTGAAGATCGCGGTGAGCAGGGCGAGGAGGGTGACGGTCGCGAGGTTGAAGAAGACCGCGGTGAGGATCGCGGCGAGAGCGGTGGTCACCAGGCCGCCGGACTGCAGTGCGAGCGGGCGGCGGATGCGCAGGCCGGTGCCGGCCGCGGTGGAGAGGAAGGTGCCGAGGCCGAGCGCGGCGCCGACCACGCCGACCGCCGTGCCGCGGCCGACCTGGAGTCCGAGGAGCCCGGTGTCCAGGCCGCCACCCATGATCGAAAACGTCAGGAAGAGCAGCAGGAAGCCGTAGAGCAGGCGGAGCGCGGAGCTGCCGGCGAGCGCGGCGAGCACCAGGCGGCCGGAGAGCGGGCGGTCCGAGCCACGGCCCAGGCCGAGCACGGTGCGCCAGGCGCGGGGCATCGCCTCGGGCGGGTCGGAGTCGGCGCGCGGCGGCAGGCGCAGCGAGACGACCATGCCGACCAGGAAGATGATCGTGGCGACCCGCAGCGGCCACTGTGGGCCGAACTTGAACGCGAGCAGCCCGATCGGGGCGACCAGCGCGCCGGCGAAGGTGCCGTAGACGCTGGCCCGCGCGCCCACCTGGGACAGTCCGACGCCGGACGGCAGCAGCCGGGGCACGGCGGCGGAGCGGGCCACGCCGTACGCCCGGGAGAGCGCGAGTATGCCGAACGCGGCCGGGTAGAGGCCCCAGCCGAGCAGGTTGTCGGCCATCACGTAGGCGAGGAAGGCCCGGCCCAGCATGGTGACGGCGAGCGCGTACCGGCGCCCGTGGCGGAAATGGTCGAGCAGCGGGCCGACGACCGGGGCGAGGAGCGCGAACGGCACCATCGTGATCAGCAGATAGAGCCCGACCTGGCTGCGCGCCTCGCCGAGCGGGACGCTGAAGACCGTGCCGGCCAGGCCGATGGCGATCAGGGCGTCACCCGCGCAGGAGACGGCGTGCAGGTCGAACAGGCGGATCATGCCGACTTCGTTCGCGGCGCCACGCGCCCGTGCGGAACCGACCCGGCGGGTGGCCCAGGCACTGCCACGCACCGAGCCGCGCACCACGAGGCGGATCGCCTTGATCCCGGTGCCGACGGTGCGTCCGAGGGTGGGAAGCAACGGCATGACAACCATCCTGACGGATACCTACGACAGTCGTCTCAGTCCGACACAGGTTGTTCCGAGCGCGAGGATATGGGGAGTCGTTGTGGCGTTCGTCGACCGGTAGGCAACAATGGGCGGGTGACCTCCAGGACCACCTCTCGCGCCGCCCGACTCGACCAGGTCTGTGCCGATGCCGTCGGGGTGGCACGCGGTGCGATCACCGATGTGGACCCGGAAGACATCGGCGAGCACCTTGAAGCAATCGCCGAGGGCGACCGGGTCGTCACTCACTTCTTCGAGAGCCATCTCGACGGATACCGGGGGTGGCGCTGGGCCGTCACCGTGACCCGGGTCCCCCGCAGCCGGCACGTCACGGTCTGCGAGACCGTGCTGCTGCCCGGGCCGGACGCTCTGCTCGCCCCCGGCTGGGTGCCGTGGAACGAGCGGGTGCAGCCGGGCGACCTGGGCGTCGGCGACCTGATGCCGACCGCGCCGGACGACGACCGGTTGGCGCCGGGCTACGTGCTCAGCGACGACGCCGCGGTCGAGGACGTCTCCTGGGAGCTCGGTCTGGGCCGTCCCCGGGTGATGTCCCAGGAGGGCCGGATGGAGACCGCTCAGCGGTGGTATGACGGCGACTCCGGCCCCGAGGCGCCGATCTCGACGGCGGCGCCGCGCAACGCCCGCTGCGGGACGTGCGGGTTCTACCTGCCGCTCGCGGGTTCGATGCGGCGGATGTTCGGCGTCTGCGGGAACCTGTACGCGCCGGACGACGCGCGTGCGGTGAGCGCGGATCACGGGTGCGGGGCGCACTCCGAGGCACTGCTGGCCACGGCGGAGCAGCCGGTCGAGGAGCTGCCGACGGTGTACGACGACAGCGAGGTCGAGGCCGTCGCGGTGAGTCGTGGGCACGGGTCGGTGGAGGCCGGCGAGCCGGGCGAGGACTACGGGCACAGCTGAGGTCCCGCGCGGCTTACGGCGTGACCCGGAACTCCGGGTGGCTGAGCGCTCGGCGCTGACGGCGATGACGGTCGTGCACGATCATCGTGGTCAGGCCGGGTATGCCGAGCAGTAGCCCGGACAGGCACGTCTCGGTCCAGAGCGCGGGCGCGCCCGCGACGGCGCAGACGATCAGCCCGATTGCGAACGCGACGATGCCGCCGATCGCGAACGGGACCATCGGCGGGTCGAGCGGTTCCGGGCGCGGCTTGGTGCCGATCAACGGCGGCGCCGGCTGGTAGCCGGGGGCGACCGGATCGGTCAGCGGTTCGTCAGCCCGGGTCGCGGGAGACAGGTCACTCACTCCGACAGGGTAAGGCCATTACGGAACGTCCCGGCGAAGGACGTGAGAGTTGTAACATCACTCCGCTTTTGCCGAGGTCAGTCGCGTCTGACACCATGCGCGCGTCGTTATATGTGCCAGCTGCGAAGGGTCAGCATGTCCACTCCCGCCGCATTAGATCGCTTTTTCGAGATAACCGCGCGTGGCTCAACGGTGAGTCGCGAGATTCGTGGCGGTTTCGTCACGTTCTTCACGATGGCGTACATCGTCGTCCTCAACCCGTTGATCCTCGCCGGTGGCGCCGACGCGAAGGGCGCCCACCTGCCCATCGCCGCGCTCGCCGCCGGCACCGCGCTGGTCGCCGGCGTAATGACGATTCTGATGGGCGTGGTGGCCCGCTTCCCGCTGGCACTCGCCTCCGGCCTGGGTGTGAACGCGCTGGTCGCGTACGAGATCGCCCCGCAGATGACCTGGGCCGACGCGATGGGCCTGGTGGTGATCGAGGGTCTGCTGATCGGTCTCCTGGTGCTCACCGGGCTGCGTACCGCGGTGTTCAAGGCGGTGCCGACCCAGCTCAAGACCGCGATCGGGGTGGGCATCGGCCTGTTCCTGATGATCATCGGGCTGGTCGACTCCGGCTTCGTCCGCCGTGTGCCGGACGCCTCCGGCACCACCGTCCCGGTCGAGCTCGGCCTCGGCGGCAAGCTGCTCACCTGGCCGACCCTGGTCTTCGCGATCGGCCTGCTGCTCACGCTGGTGCTCTTCGTCCGCAAGGTGAAGGGCGCGATCCTGATCGGCATCCTCGGCACCACGGTGCTGGCGATCATCGTGGAGGCGGTCGCGCACCCCGGTGACTGGTCGCTGAACGTGCCGAAGATGCCGGAGAAGGTGGTCAGTACCCCGGACCTCTCGCTGCTCGGCCACTTCAACGTGCTCGGCTCGTGGCAGCACGCCGGCTGGCTGGTCGTGCTGATGTTCATCTTCACCCTGCTGGTGGCGGACTTCTTCGACACCATGGGCACCATGGTCGCGGTCGGCCAGGAGGGCGAGATGCTCGACGGGGAGGGGATGCCGCCGCGGACGCGGGAGATCCTGCTCGTCGACTCGATCGCGGCGGCGGCCGGCGGTGCGGCCAGTGTCTCCAGCAACACGTCGTACGTGGAGAGCGCGTCGGGTGTCGGCGAGGGGGCGCGTACCGGCGTGGCGAACCTGGTCACCGGCGGGCTGTTCCTGCTGGCCATGTTCCTCACCCCGCTGGTGCAGGTGGTGCCCTTCGAGGCGGCGTCGACCGCGCTCGTGGTGGTCGGCTTCCTGATGATGACCGCGGTCCGGCAGATCGACTGGACGGACTACACCATCGCGGTGCCGGCGTTCCTCACGGTCACGCTGATGCCGTTCACGTACTCGATCTCCAATGGCATCGGGGCCGGGATCGTCTCGTACGTGGTGCTGAAGGCGGCCACCGGTAAGGCACGGGAGATCCACCCGATCCTCTACGGTGTGGCTGTCCTGTTCGTCCTGTACTTCGCCCGGGGTCCCCTGGAATCCTGGGTGCTCTGAGCTTGAGGTTCTCAGCGGCCGTCACCGGGAGTACGCGAGCCCGGTGACGGCTGTCATACATGTCAAGAATGTCGTTAGCCATGCTCATTAGCTAGGCTAAGGATCGTGATGGAGCGGGTGATGACGACGGAGCGAACAGCGGCGGAGCCGCTGGCCAAGACGCTGCGCGAGGCGATCATCCGGTTCAGCCGGCGAGTGCGGCAGGCCCGTCCGGTCGGAGACCTGACGTTCAGTCAGCTCTCCGCGCTGACCAGCCTTCAGCTGCACGGCGCGCTGACGCCGCGGGAGCTCGCCGACGTGGAACGCGTCCAGCCGCCGACGATGACCAAGATCGTCGGAAAGCTGGAGGAGCGCGGGCTCGTGGCGCGTACACCCCACCCCACCGACGGGCGCCAGGTCATCCTGGCCGCCACCCAGGAGGGCCGGGATGTGTACTCGCTGAACGAGCGGCTCCGGAACGAGTGGCTGGCCGGCCAACTGGACCGGCTGACCCCCGAGGAACGGGACATCCTGGCGCGCGCTGCGGAGATCATGCAGCGGGTCGCACGGGGCTGACCCGGCGTTTTCCTCAAGCCCGCCGCGGTCGTTCCGCTTCGTCACACGACGATGACGCGTACGACGAAGCGAGGGGGCGGCACCGCATGCGCGCAGTGCTCAATTCGACATTCCGATCCCTGGGAGTCCGGAACTACCGCCTCTTCGCCGTCGGCCAGCTGATCAAGCTGATCGGGGTGTGGACGATGTTCACCGCCCAGGACTGGCTGGTCCTGGAGCTGTCGGGTAACTCGCCCGGAGCGCTCGGTCTGGTCACCGCCCTGCAGTTCGTCCCGGTGATGCTGCTGACGCTCTACAGCGGCCGTCTCGCCGACCGGTACGACAAGCGGAAGCTCCTGGTCGTGGCGAACGCCGTCTTCGCCGTCTTCGCGGTGGCCTTCGCGATCCTGGTCGCCTCCGGCATCGTCGAGCTCTGGCACGTCTTCGTCTTCGCGGTGCTGTTCGGCATCGCCAACGCGGTCGAGACCCCGGTCCGGCAGGCGTTCGTCTCCGAGCTCGTCGAGTTGCCGCTGCTCCCGAACGCCCTCGCCCTCTCCGCGGCGACCTTCAACACCGCCCGGATCGGTGGGCCCGCCCTCGCCGGCGTGCTTCTCTCCGTCATCAGCACCCGCTACGTCTTCCTCACGGTCACCGTTCTGGCGATCGCTCCGGTCTTCACGTACGTCCGGATGAGCACCGCCGACCTGTACGGATCCAAGCGCAAGCGCGGCGGCGACGCCCGGGTGCTGGACGGGCTCAAGTACGTCGGGAAGCGCACCGACCTGCTGCTGCCGATCTGCCTGATGGCCGTGGTCGGCATGATCGGGTTCAACTTCCCGGTCACCCTGGCCGCCCTCGCGAAGATCGACTTCAACGCCGGCGCGTCGTCGTTCGGCCTGCTCACCACGGCTCTGGCCGTCGGCTCGCTGATCGGGGCGCTGGCCGGGAGCATGCGGCGCAGCCGGCCCGGGGCGTACCTGGTGATCGGTTCGGTCTTCGGTTTCGCGGTCTTCGAGTTCGCCGTCGGCTTCGCGCCGTCCTTCCTGACCGCGGCGCTGCTGCTGGTGCCGACCGGGTTCTTCTCGATCTTCCTGGCCCAGGCCGCCAACCACCGGGTGCAGATGGGCGTCGACCCGGAGTACCGGGGACGGGTGATGTCGCTCTACGTCCTTGTGTTCCTCGGCACAACGCCGATCGGGGCATCCCTGGCAGGCTGGTGGGGCGAGCGTTTCGGAGTAGCGTCGAGTCTCTGGGGTGCCGGGATCGTCTGCGTCGTGGCGGCGGTGGTGGCTCTCGTGTGGCAGCTGCGCTCGAGTGGCGACCGGCTACGGGTCGAGATGCTGCCCCGGCCGCGGATGCACCTGCTCTCCGCTCCCGCTCCGGATTCTTCTCCAGAGCCGGAGTCGGCTTCCTCGGTGGCGGCACGTGCCGAGCAGCTCACCGCGGTGGTTCCGGGGCAGGCCGAGCCGATCGAGCGCCCGGCCGCAAGGGTTTGACCCGCGTGCCACTCGACCGGGTGGCTTTAAGGAACCTGGCAAGTAGGTAGTTGGCAGATCAGGTCCGCCGAATGGGTGTATGTGAGTCGGCTGTTTCGGGCTTACGTTCGAATGCGTGGCGATTGCACAGCTGGTTGTGCTCTCTGCGGCCCTGGTGACGCTGGTGGCGTTGCGGTGGGCCGCCGCTGCGGTGCGGCGGCCTGCGCCCCGCCGTCCCGCCGGTTCGGGTCATCTGCTCCGGCGCGTGTCCACCCCGAGTCGCGGGCGACGACGCCCGCCGGCCCCCACCCGGGCACCTCGGCGTGGATCCGGTCCGGGAGGCTGGGCCCGGCGTCCCTCCCCGCAGGGACGTGAGACACAGGCACGCGACTACCGGCGGCTCGACCGTGAGCTGCCGGAGGTCGACGTGACCACGAAGATGGAGGCGCTGCCCCCGCCCTCGATCGAGCAGCTCGTCCTCGACCTGCGGCGGCTCGCGCGCCAGCGGCGGCACGGCCTGGGCCGGCACTCCGAGGTGATGATGGCCGAGCTGCTCCGGGCGTACGATGCTCGGCTCCGCCTCGCCTGCCGGGCCCTCGGGGTGGACGAGCATCTGCAGCCGCTGCAGGGGATGGACCTGGAGATCGAGCGTCTCCGGGTCGAGGACAGCCTGGAGGCCGCCGGCCTGCCCTTCCGTCAGGAGTGACTGGCCTTTCTCGGTCGTGCCTTTCTTGACCGGGCCTTTCTCGATCGCGCGTTTCTCGATCGGGCCTTTCTTGATCGGGTTGCCGGGCCGTTTGCCGGCCGGTTTCCGTCGGCCGGTCTTCGGCTGGCCGGCGCGGGCGGCGGGTTCAGCAAGCCGCCACGGGAGGCGGCGTGCCGGTGGTCTACTGCTCAGGGAGAGCACTTCTCAGCGGGTGAGGACCACATGATCATTGAGGGTGACCGGCTGTCCGCCGAGCGGGAGAAGCTGGCCTCGCGCCGCGCCGCCCAGGCCCGGGACACCGCACGGAGCACGATGTCGCTCGGGCTGACCGGTAACGCCGGCGCCACGACACCCCGCTCGGCGATCCCCATCCTGCGCTGTCACGAGCTGGCCCGGACGATCAACTTCTACGGGCTGCTCGGCTTCCGCGCGGTCACCATGCCGGGGTATGCGGTCCTGCACGCGGGCAACGTCGAACTCCATGTCTCGGAGACCACCGACTACGTTCCGGGCGGCTGCCTGATCCATGTCGGGGATGTCCGGGCGGTCTGGCACGAGCTCAACGGGCATGGGCTCGCGGCGCTGGGCTCGATCGAGCAGGAGTTCGGCCAGATCGGCTTCACCGTCCTGGACCCCGACGAGAATCAGGTCCGCATCACCGGCCCGATGCCCTGACTGGCCGTTTTTTCGTGATTAATCCGTATTGAATCGGTGGTGGCGGGCGGCGTCTGTGCACGCGCGCGCTGCCTGGGCGCGTACCCCTGCGGTGTGAGGCGAGCGGATGGTGTGGCTCTGCGGTGGGTGACGCGTCCTGCGGTGTGAGGCGAGCGGATGGTGTGGCTCTGCGGTGGGTGACGCGTCCTATCGCGTGAGGCGGGTGTATTCGCCGTCCGCGCTGCTGACCAGGGAGAAGCCGGTGACCTGCCACGGTGGGCCGGTGTAGCCGGAGAGGGCGGTCAGCAGACGCCGGTCGAAGCGGCGGTAGGAGAGCGTCAGGTGGGGGCGGAAGGGGCGGGCGTCGAGCGGGAAGCCGGCCTCGGTCAGGGACTGCCGCACCGATGAGTGCAGCGCGGTCAGGGCCACCACGTCGCCGGAGAGACCGGTCCAGATCACCTCGCCGAAGCGGCCGCCGCCGGTCAGGCGCAGGGAGAACGGGGCGGGGGGCGGTACGTCGTCCAGCGCGCGGATGACCTCGGGCACGCGGTCGTCGTCGACCTCGCCGAGGAACGCGAGCGTGACGTGCCACTTCTCCGGTGCGGTGTGCCGGACCCCGGAGGGCAGGGCGCCGCGCAGATCGTCGAGCGCCTCCCCGGTCGGGAAGGCGGCGACGAAGAGACGCGTCAGGAGGACTCGCGGGCCGCGGGGCCGCCGCCGAAGAGGACGTCGTCCCAGCTGGGGAGGCGCTTGCGAGGCTTGTTCTCCTCGGTGGACTCGGAGCCGGCCTGGGTGGACTGGCCGACCGTGCGCCGGGGGCGCAGCACCGCCAGCGACGGGACGGCCGGGACCTCCTTGGGGAGGTCGGAGTCGTCGTCGAAAGCCGAACCGGAACCGCCGCCGAGCAGGGCGGCGGCGCCACCGCCGACCGGGCGCCGGGCGGCCGGGGAGACCGGCTCCAGGCCGCGGCCGGACGAGCCCTCCAACGGGCGGTCGAGCGAGGCGAGCAGGGCGTCGCGGCCGGCGCGGATCGGGTCACGGCCGGGACGGGCCGGGGAGATCGGGCGGGCCGGCGCGTCCGCGGCGGGCAGGCCGTGGCCGCCGCGCGAAGGCTCCCGGACCGGGCCGGGCAGGCCGTGGCCGCCGCGCTCGGGAACCGGGTCCTGGCCGAGGATCTGGGTGGGGCGCTCGGCGCACAGATATTGCGCCATGTCGTCGTGCGGCGCGACCACCTGGCGACCCTTGTCGAGGTCCCAGATGGCCTGGGCGGTGGCCTTGCCGGACGGCCAGGTCGCGACGATCCGCCAGGTGCCGTCGTCCTTGCGGAACGCGTCCCAGGAGATCTTCTCGGTGTCGATGCCGTGCTGGGCCAGGCGGCTGTCGACCACCTCGGAGAGCGGCTGACCGGAATCGGACGTCTTCAGGCGGGTGCGCCGCGCGTGCTGTGCCAGCATGGCGCGCTCCTGCAGCACCGGGCCCGCGTAGCGCAGGACGCGGTCGACCGGCACGTTGGCGATCCGGGCGACGTCTTCGGCGGACTCGCCGGAGCGGATCCGAGCCTGGATGTCGCGGGGTGAGAGCGAGGGCGCTGCCGACTCGGAGGGGGCGATCAGGGCGACCGCCGTCCCCGCGGGCGTGGGGCCCTCGGTCAGGACACCGGCCACGCGGTCGTCGATGGGGAGAGCCAGTAGGCGGCCCACCTCGTCGGCGAGCACGAGGGCATGTCCGTCCTCCGAGAGGGCGACGAAGCGTACCGGCCGCATGCGTTGCCTCCGTCCCGTCGCGTTGGCCTGTGTTCCCGAGAGTCAGTCACCCGGGCGCGTTTCGGAACACGGTACGCGCCCTGGTCCCCCGATGGGGGTAAGCCACGCCGTCAAAGTGGCTGACCAGCGGAGATGATCTTCATCCTTTTCCGCGATCATCTGCCATTCAAACCCTTTATTCCTATGCGTAGTTCTTCCGGTACGCAATGAGGCGCGTCACCGGCTGGTTCTCCGGGGTGTGTCCGTGGGGGTCGAGACACCCCGGAGAACCAGCCAAGGCGGTGGGACGCGTTACGGCACTGCGGCGGCACGGGCCTTGCGAAGCCGCTCGGTGCCGCCTTTTGAGCGCGGCGGGAGAGGCGACGGCGTACTCAGGAAAGCTTTTCTACGACGTAGTCGATGCAGGTGGTGAGAGCGGTCACGTCGGCCGGGTCGACCGTCGGGTAGAGAGCGACACGGAGCTGGTTGCGGCCCAGCTTGCGGTACGGCTCGGTGTCCACCACATCGTTGGCACGGAGCACCTTGGCGATCGTCGCCGCGTCCACGCCCTCGGCGAAGTCGATGGTGGCCACGGCGGCCGAGCGCAGCGCCGGATCGGTGACGAACGGCTCGGCGAACGACGACCGGTCGGCCCAGCCGTAGATCGCGGCGGCACTCTCCGCGCTCCGCTTGACCGCCCAGGAGAGGCCGCCCTGCGCGTTCATCCAGTCCACCTGCTCGGCGGCGAGGAAGACCGTGGCCAGCGCCGGGGTGTTGTACGTCTGCTCCAGGCGGGACTGCTCAATAGCGGTCACCAGGTCGAGGAACTGCGGGATGTACCGCTTGCTCGCCTTGATCTCGTAGGCCCGCTCGATCGCGGCCGGGGAGAAGAGCGCCAGCCAGATGCCGCCGTCCGAGCCGAGCGCCTTCTGCGGTGCGAGGTAGTAGACGTCGGTCTCGTTCAGGTCCACGTCGAGGCTGCCGCCGCCCGAGGTGGCGTCGGTGAGCAGGAGCGACCCGGGGTCGGCACCGGCCACCCGGCGGACCGGCACGGCCACACCGGTGGAGGTCTCGTTCTGCACGGTGGCGTAGACGTCCACGCCGGCCTCGGCGGTCAGGTACGACGCCTGGCCACCCGGCGCGCGGTGCACGGTCGGCTCGCCGAGGAACGGCGCGTCGGTCACGGCCTGGACGAACTTGGCGCCGAACTCGCCGAACTCGGCGAACTGCGCCTTCTCCCGGACCAGGCCGAACGTGGCGACCTCCCAGAACGCGCTGGTGCCGCCGTTGGAGAGGATCACCTCGTAGCCGTCCGGGGCCGAGAAGAACTCGGCGAGGCCTCGACGGAGCCGCGCGACCTGATCCTTCACCGTCTTCTGCCGGTGGGAGGTGCCCATGAAGGTGCGGGAGACGGCGGAGAGGGCCTCGACACCCTCGGGGCGGACCTTGCTGGGGCCCGAGCCGAAACGGCCGTCTACGGGTTTGATGTCGTCGGGGATCCGGATGTCAGCCACGGTCACACATTATGCGGGAGCTGGGACCAGCCCTCGACCTCCGACGGCTTACGCGGGCCGGCGCCCACGTAGCGGTTGCTCGGGCGCATGATCCGGCCGTGCTTCTTCTGCTCCAGGATGTGCGCGCTCCAGCCGGCCACCCGGGCGCAGGTCAGCATCGAGGTGAACATGTGTGCGGGGACCTCGGCGAAGTCGAGCACCACGGCGGACCAGAACTCCGCGTTGGTCATCAGCACCTGGTCGGGCTTGCGGGCACGGAGCTCGGCCTCGCCGGCCCGCTCCAGCGCCTCGGCGATCTCCAGCCGGGGCGCACCCACCTCGCGCGCGATCCGGCGCAGGACCTTGGCCCGCGGGTCCTCGGACTTGTAGACGCGGTGACCGAAACCCATCAACCGTTCGCCCCGGTCGAGGACGCTCTTCACATACCCCTCGGCGTCGCCGGAGCGCTCCACCGCCTCGATCATGTGCAGCACCCGGGAGGGCGCGCCGCCGTGCAGCGGGCCGGAGAGGGCGCCGATGCCGGAGGAGATGCAGGCCGCGGCGTCGGCGCCGGTGGAGGCGACCACCCGGGTGGTGAAGGTGGAGGCGTTCAGCCCGTGCTCGGCCGCGGTGATGAAGTACGCGTCGACGGCCTTGACGTGCCGCGGGTCCGGGTCACCGCGCCAGCGGCGCATGAACCGCTCCACGATGGTCTCCGCCTTGTCGATGTCCTTCTGCGGGACGGCCGGCAGACCCAGCCCGCGGGCCGCCTGGGCGACGAAGGAGAGCGCGGTCACCGAGACCCGGGCCAGGTCGCGCCGGGCCTGCTCGTCGGTGATGTCGAGCAGCGGGGAGAGCCCCCAGTACGGCGCGAGCATGGCCACCGCGGACTGCACGTCGGTCCGGATGTCGCCGGAGTGCACCGGCACCGGGAACGGCTCGGCGGGTGGCAGGCCCGGGCCGAACTTGCCGTCCACCAGCAGGCCCCAGACGTCACCGTAGGAGACCTGGCCGATCAGATCCTCGATGTCGACGCCGCGGTACCGCAGCGCGCCACCCGCCCGGTCGGGCTCGGCGATCTCGGTCTCGAACGCGATGACGCCCTCGAGGCCCGGCTTGAAGTCGGACACGGCACTCCCCTGGGAGACGTGAGCTGCGGTGAGTGATTCATCCTGCCTCCCGGGTGACGGCCCGGTCGACCCGCGGCGATTGTGCTCTCGATGACACCCATCCTGGTTCACGCGGCGGATCATGTTATTTGTTTGAGCGTCTTGTCGTCAGGAGAGTTCGTGCCCGCCGATCCACCCTCACCCGCCGGGATGCGCCGGGACTACACCGCACAGGGGCCGCTGCTCGCGCTCGCCGAGGAGTGGACCGACCAGTTCGCGGCGTGGTTCGCGGACGCGCTCGCCTTCGGGTTGCCCGAGCCGAACGCGATGATCGTGGCCACCGCGTCCGGTGACGGGGTTCCGTCCGCGCGTACCGTTCTTCTCAAGGGATATGACAGCTCCGGTTTCGTATTTTTCACGAATTATCAGTCGAAAAAGGGTGCGGAGCTTGCGGAGAATCCGTACGCCTCGCTCGTCTTCCCCTGGTTTCCCATGCAGCGGCAGGTGATCGTCGCCGGGGCGGTGTCCCGGGTCTCGCGGGCGGAGACGGAGGAGTACTTCGCGTCGCGGCCCCGCGGATCGCAGTTGGGCGCGTGGGCGAGCCCGCAGTCGTCGGTGGTGCCGTCGCGTGCCGCGGTGGACGACAGCTTTTCGGATTTTGTGGATAAATTTCCGGATTCGTCTTCAGTGCCCGCTCCGCCCCACTGGGGGGGATTCCGGGTCGTGCCGACGACGATCGAGTTCTGGCAGGGCCGGACCAGCCGCCTGCACGACCGGCTGCGGTACCGCCTCTCCTCCCCCGGTCTCTCTCCTTCCGGCCTCGTTTCTTCCGGCCTTGTTTCTCCCGGTGAGTGGATCGTGGAGCGCCTGGCCCCGTGAGCGTCTCGTGGATGATCGACACCAAGCCGCTGAACGTCACCACCTTCCGGCGGATGTGGATCGGGACCGGCGCCTCGTACTTCGGCTTCCAGTTCACCTCGGTCGCGGTGCCGGTGCAGATGTACGCGATCACCCAGTCGACCACCTGGGTCGGCCTGCTCGGCGTGGCCGCGCTGGTCCCCCTGCTGATCTTCGGTCTCTGGGGCGGCGCGATCGCCGACGTCGTGGACCGCCGCCGCCTCCTGCTCTTCAGCTCGGCCCTGACGTGGGTGGTCACCCTCGGTCTGCTGGCGCAGGCCGCTTCGGGGGTACGGTCCCCGCACCTTCTGCTCCTGCTGACCGCGATCCAGGCGGTCGGCTTCGCGATCAGCTCGCCGGCCCGTCAGTCCATCGTTCCCCGGATCGTGCCGGCCGAGATGGTCCCGGCGGCGAACACGCTGACGTTCACCACCTCCACCGCGGGCGGCGTGCTCGGTCCACTCGCGGCCGGTCTGGTGATGGGCCTCTGGTCGACCGGGACCGGGGTCACGGTGGCGTACGCGGTGGACGCGCTGCTCTTCACGGTCTCGTTCTGGGCCACCTGGCGGTTGCCGCCGATCCCGCCGGTACTGCTCGCGGCGGACGAGGAACGGCCGTCGGCCGGTCTGCGCGGTATCGCGGAAGGGCTGCGGTTCCTGGTCACCCAGCCGGTGCTGCTGCTCTCCTTCGGCGTCGACCTGATCGCGATGATCTTCGCGATGCCCCGGGCGCTCTTCCCGGCGGTGGCCGCGGACCGGTTCCACGACCCGTCGGCGGTCGGCTGGCTCTACAGCGCGATCGCGATCGGTTCGATGCTGGGCGGCCTCACCTCCGGCTGGGTCAGCCGGGTCCGGCGCCAGGGTGTCGCCCTGATCGGTGCGGTGGTCGGCTGGGGTGTGGCGATCGGCCTCTCCGGGCTCGCCCCGCACCTCTGGATCATGGTTGTCGCGCTCGCCTTCGCGGGCGCCGCCGACCTGGTCAGCTCGGTCTACCGGCAGTCGATCATGCAGACCTTCGCGCCGGACCGGCTGCGCGGCCGCCTGCAGGGCGTCTTCACCGTGGTGGTGGCCGGCGGTCCCCGTCTGGGTGATCTACGAGCCGGTGCCACGGCCGACCTGACCGGCGTCACCGGCTCCTGGGTCGGCGGCGGGTTCGTCGCCGCCGGGCTGGGCCTGGTGCTGGCGTTCAGCTCACCGGCGCTTCTCCGATACCAGCCTGACCAGGAAGCCGTCGGGGACCGATAGTGTCGCGGGTATGAACTCAGACACCGCCGCGAAATCCGGGGTCCAGTGGTCGATCGAGGCGGACGGTCGCCGAGCCGTCCTGGCCGAGGTCGGTGGCACGTTACGTGGCTTCTCGTCGGAGGGACGGGAACTGCTCGACGGCTTCGGCCCGGACGAGATCGCCCCCGGCGCGGCGGGTCAGATCCTGGCGCCCTGGCCGAACCGCATCCGGGACGGGCGGTACGACTTCGAGGGCGTGACGTACCAGCTGGCGCTCACCGAGCCGGCCCGGAACAACGCCATCCACGGGCTGGTCAACTGGGTGCGCTGGCGGGCCACCGAGCAGTCCGCCTCGGCGATCACCCTGGAGTACGACCTGCCCGCCCAGGTGGGGTACCCGTGGTCGCTGACGCTGCGGACCCGCTGGTCGGTCTCGGCGGACGGGCTGCGGTGCGTGCAGGAGGTCGTCAACAGCAGCGACGCCAACGCGCCGTGGGGGTACTCCGTACACCCGTACCTGCGGCTGCCCGGTGTCCCGGTGGACGACACCGTGCTGCGGGTGCCGGCCAAGACCCGGATCGTGGCCGACGCCCGCCTGCTCCCGGTCGCCGCCGTCAAGATCGCCGGGACCGAACACGACTACAGCGAGCCCCGGCGGATCGGCGAGGCGGTGCTGGACACCACGTTCGGCGACATCGACTTCGGCGCCGACGGGATCACCACGGTCACCCTGGCGGACCCGGGCTCGGGCGCCTCGATCGACGTCTGGGCGGACGACAAGTTCAAGTACTGGCAGGTCTTCTCCGGCGACACCCTGCACGGCGAGCGGCACCGCCGGTCCGTCGCTGTCGAGCCGATGACCTGCCCGCCGGACGCGTACCGCTCCGGGCGTGACCTGATCGTGCTCGCTCCGGGCGAGACCTGGACGACGGCGTGGGGTATCCGCGCCTGATGGAGTTCGACGAGGTGATCCGCCGGCGGCGGATGGTCCGGGGGTACGACCCGGACCGGCCCGTTCCCCCCGATCTGGTCGACAAGATCGTTCGGCACGGGTTGCGGGCGCCGTCGGCGGGTTTCTCGCAGGGCTGGAGCTTCCTGGTCCTGACCGACCCGTCCGATCGTTCCCTGTTCTGGTCGGTGACCGCGCCGTCGTCCGCACCTTCCTCGCCGTCCTCGCAGCCCTCCTCGCCTCCCGTGTCGCCCTCCTCGCCCTCCTCGCCTCCCGTATCGCCCTCCTCGCCTGCCGGTTCCTGGATCGCTCGGATGAGTACCGCGCCGTTGATCGTGGTGGCTCTGTCGAACAAATCGGCTTATATCGAGCGATATGCGGAATCGGACAAGGGCTGGGACGACCGGGACGAGTCGCGCTGGCCGGTGCCGTACTGGCACATCGACACCGGGTTCGCCGCGCTACTGATGCACCTGACCGCCGTGAACGAGGGCCTGGCCTCGTGTTTCATCGGGCTGCCGGCCGATCGGACCACGGCGTTCCGGGACGCCTTCGGGGTGCCCGGGGAGTTCACCCCGGTCGGCGTGCTCACGGTCGGCTATCGGGGTCCCGACAAGAGGTCACCGTCACTGAGGCGCGGTCATCGCCCGGTGGACGAGGTGGTGCATCATGGCCGGTGGGCTACGGCCGTAACGCCGTCGCCGCCCCGCGAGGGCTGACCGGCCCGCGGCTACGCTGGGGCATGCGGAGGACCGACTCACACCGAAAGGGGCAGCCGCCGTGATCTTCAAAGCGGTCCGGGACGGAGCCCCGTACCCCGATCACCACACCACGCTGAAGGCGTGGGCGGAGATCCCGCCTCGGCCGATCCGGCTCGCCGACCTGATCACCACCAAGCGGGAGCTGGCACTCGACAAGCTGCTCGCCGAGGACTCGACGTTCTACGGCGATCTCTTCCCGCACGTGGTGGAGTATCACGGCGCTCTGTATCTGGAGGACGGCCTGCACCGGGCACTGCGCGCGGCACTGCAGCAGCGGAACCAGATCCACGCCCGGGTGCTCGTGGTGGGGGACTGACCCGGGGTTCACTGGGGCTCAAGCCGGTCGGCTCTCATGCCGGCCGGCTTTGTTCTGTCCCGGCTTCATCACGGGTCGGTGTCGCCGGGCCCAGCGGATGCGAATTGTCGTACCCCCTCCGTACCGTTGGGTCATGGCCAACTCACCCGATGTCGAGGAACCGACGACGGAGTACCCGGCCGTGTCCGATGAGGCCGCGCCGGTCGTTCTTCCAGAGCACAAGCCGAGCTTCTTCGCCCGGCTACTCATCTTCGTCGGCTTCGTCTTCGCACTGATCGTCGCGTCCTGTCTCGGGCTGCGGGCGATGAACGTGCTGCCCACGTTCGACAACCCGTTCGCCGAGCAGACCACCGACCGCAGTCAGCCGGTGCTGCTGCAGTCCATGCGCGACCTGCATCGGTACGTCGCCGCCGACGGCACCTTCCAGGTCATCGTCGACCTGCAGCAGAACAAGGACAACATCCCCGACTTCCTGATCAACCGGCGGATCCTCTTCGTCGGCACGGGCACCGTCGAGGAGTATGTCGACTTCTCCGCCCTGGACGGCGACGCCCTCAAGGTCGACAACGAGAAGATGACCATCGAGCTCACCCTGCCCGCGCCGGAGCAGTCCGCCGCCGCGCTCGACATGGCGAAGAGCGAGGTGGTCGAGGAGGACCGCGGCCTGCTGACGGCGATCGGCGACGCTTTCCGGAGCGACACCGACAAGCAACAGCGGGTGTACGCCGAGGCCCAGCAGAAGATCACCGAGGCGGCCAAGTCCAGCGGGCTGGACGAGCGGGCCAGGCAGAACACCCAGTTGATGCTGCAGAGCCTGTTCGCCCGGCTGGGCTACACGACGGTGACGGTCACTTTCGCCAGCCCGTAACCCGCAGTTCCACCCGGCCGGGTCCGACAGCGGTTCGTCACCGCGGTCGGCCCCGGCCGTCTTGCCGCCTGGAGCGCTCGCCCCGCTCGGAGAGCCCGGCTCGTCCGCCCTGCCCGTCCCGCCCTGCCCGCCCGGCTCGTCCGCCCTGCGCGCCTCGCTCACCCTGCTCGCCCCGCCCTGCTCGCCCCGCCCTGCTCGCCCGTCCTGCTCGCCCCGCTCGGCTTGCCCGGAGAGTCCGGCTTGTCCGCCTCGCTCAGCTCGCTCGGAGTGCCTGGTTTGCCCGGATTGTTTGCCTCGCCTGGCTCGCTGGGGCGGGTGGCGTGGTGTGGTCCGGTGTGGTTGGCCGGGGTGCCTGGTGATTCTTGTGTGTGGAGAGGGGTCGGGCCGGCCAGGGGAGTGGCCGGCCCGAGGGGGTGGAGGGGGAGGCTTGGGTGGTGGGGTTACTCGCTGGGGATCAGGGCCCAGAGGATCAAGTAGGCGATGAACTGGGGGCCGGGGAGGAGGCAGGAGAGGATGAACAGCAGGCGGACCATGCCGGCGGAGAGGCCGTAGCGGCGGGCCAGGCCGGAGCAGACGCCGGCGATCATGCGGCTGTCGCGGGGGCGGGTGAGAGTGCGGGTCTTGAGGGGGCTCACGGTCATCCACTCCTTTGCGGTGGCCGGGACGCTGTGTCCCAGCCACTTCGACGGTAAGCACGGGAGCGGGGCCGTCCCTCGGTCCAGAGGTGGAGACGGGGGGCCGTGCTCCCGTAAGGGTGACCCGTACCCGGAAGCCCTTCGCTGTTAACCTGTAGCCGATTTGCGGGGGCTCCCACCTGCGGTTCGGGCTTTTCTGATGAGACAAGCGGTGATGATCCGGTGACGCTGGCCATCCTTTATGCCTGCGCCGACGAGCACGATCCTTCCATCGCGCCGGGGAGCCCGGATGAGGCGAAGGTCCCGGGGCCGGAGGTTCCGGCGGCGAAAGCCGCGGACGGGGCGAATCCGGAGGTAGCGGAACCGGATCGTGCGGCGGAGTCCGGTGCGGGGCTTGGCGCGGAACCCGGTGCGGAACCCGGCGCAGGACCCGTTGCGGGGCTCAGCGCGGGGGACGCAGGCTGGCTGGCCTACGACCTCGCGGCGGCGTTGCGTGCGGCCGGGGCGACCGCTGTGGACCGGGTCGTCGTCGGGGAGGACCTCGGGGCGTGGCTGAAAGAGACCGCCCGGCGGGCCCGTAACGCGAACGTGCCGCTGCTGCTCTGTGCGGATGATCTCGTCGCGCACCACAGTCTCCTGTGGATGCTGGCGACCGATCCGGGCGGGCGCAGTGCCGTTCTGGTCGCCCCGGACGAGCACGGCGACCTCCACGAGGAGCGAGGGCGCGTGACCGCCGCCGGAATGGGCACGGCCGGGGGCGTGAGCGCGGCCGCGAGTGTGGCCGCGGGTGTGGGCGCGGCCGGTGATGCCGGCGTGGACGCGGGAGCCGCCCGGGGTGCTGGGGCGGCCGGGAGCGTCGGCGGGGGTGCCGGGGCGGGGACGTTGCGGTATCTCGGGGCGATGTGTCTGGCACCGGCGGATCTGCCGCTGCTGGAGAAGGTTGCGGAGCGGCCGGATCTGCTGGCGGCGTTGCTGGAGGAGGGGCTGGTACCGGTCGCGCTGCGGGTGCGGCTGCTGCACGCGGAGCGGGTGCGGGACAGTGCGCAGCTCGCGGCGGCGCGGGAGCGGCTCGCGGCGATCGACGAGGACGCGGCGCGGCTCCGGCTGGCGGTCAAGGAGCAGGACGACTTCTTCACCACGTACGCGGTCAGCACCTGGTCGCCGTACGTCACCAAGCTCGCCGCCCGGCTGAGCCTGAGCCCCACCGCGGTGACCGGGCTGTCGGTGCTCTTCGCCGGCGCGGCGGCGCTGCTGTTCTGGCAGGCCTCGGCGTTCGCCATGGTCGGCGGCGCGGTGCTGCTCTACCTCGGCTTCGTGCTGGACTGCGTGGACGGGCAGCTGGCCCGGTACACCCGGCGGTTCGACGCGTTCGGCGGGTGGCTCGACACGATGGCGGACCGGGCCAAGGAGTACCTGGTCTACGCGGGGCTGGCGGCGGGTGCGGATCGGCTCGGGCTCGAGTATGCGTGGCCGTTAGCGATCACCGCGATCACCCTGCAGACGGTGCGGCACATGACCGACACCTGGTATGGCGCCCTGCACGACGAGGCGGCGGCCCGGCCCCGGCCGCAGGTGGCCGGCGGGGTCGGCGCCCGGCTCACCGCGGTGTCCCGGATGGCGCAGAGCCGCCGTGGGTCGGCCGTCTACTGGGGCAAGCGGATCGTGGTCTTCCCGATCGGCGAGCGCTGGGCGTTGATCTCGGTCGTGGCCGCGGTCGCGGGTGGGCGGGCGGCGCTGACCGCGGCCGTCGGGTTCGGGGTGCTGGCGATGCTGTACACGCTGACGCTCAGGTCGTTGCGCGCCCGCTCGATGCGGGTCGGTGTGCTGAACACTGTGGACACCGCTCGGCACCGGGATGACGGGGTGCTGGCCCGGTTCGGGTTGGGCCGGGCCGGAATGGATCACCCACTGATCGTCACGGCGGTCGTTGTGGCGTACGCGATGGGCGGTGTGATCTCGGCGGAACCGCTGCTGACCGGCATGCTGGCGGGCGGCATCCCGGCGGTGCTCGCGGCGGGCATGACCGCGCGGGCCCGGCACGATCGCGCGCTGGACTGGCTGGTGCCGGCGGCGCTGCGTGCGGTGGAATACCTCTTCGTGATCATGGCAGGTCTGGTCGGTGCGGTGGCCCCGCCGGTGGTGTTCCTGCTGCTGCTCGTGCTGGCGCTGCGGCACTACGACCTGACCGCGCGGATGGAGAAGGGCGCGCCGGCGACCGGGGCGAAGCGGGCGGTACTGGGCTGGGAGGGCCGGACCGTGCTGCTGCTGGCCGCGACGCTGGCGGGCTGGGCGACGGCCGGGATGGTCACCCTGATCGTGTTGATCTCGGGTGTGTTCCTGGTCACTGCGGCGGGGGACTGGCGGGCCACCCGCAAGCGCTGAGGCCTCCCGGGTGACCTGACAAAGTCACCCGGCGAAATGTCGCATGTTGCTGGGAACGAGCACACAACGCCCACGCCGCCGTCAGAACTTAAGATCTCCGTAATCGATTGATCACTATCTGCGAATGGCACGTTCGTCCGATGGCAAACCTCCGGGCGTGCTCGCAGAGTTAGCACCCGATTGCCGGCCGTCGTGGGACCGGGATCACAATCGACTGCGGGAGGTTGACGGTGTCCACCGTCGCGCTCAAGGACGTCACCAAGGTCTGGCCGGACGGCACGATGGCCGTCGACCGCGTCTCGCTCGAGGTACGCGACGGCGAGTTCATGGTCCTGCTCGGCCCCTCGGGCTGTGGCAAGTCGACCGTGCTCCGCATGATCGCCGGGCTGGAGGACCCCACCCAGGGTGAGATCCTGCTCAACGGTGAGCCGGTGCTGGACCTGCCGCCCCGTGACCGCAGCATCGCCATGGTCTTTCAGGACTTCGCGCTCTATCCGCACATGAGCGTGGCCGACAACATCGGCTTCCCGTTGAAGCTCTCCGGCGTCGAGCCGGGCCCGCGGCAGGAGCGGATCGGCGCGGTGGCCGGTGCGCTCGGCATCGGCGAGGTGCTCGGCCGGCGGCCCAGTCAGCTCTCCGGTGGCCAGCGGCAGCGGGTGGCGATGGGCCGGGCCATGGTTCGGCGACCAGGGATCTTCCTGATGGACGAGCCTCTCTCCAACCTGGACAGCGGGTTGCGTGCCGAACTGCGGGCCGAGATCACCAGCATGACCCGCGAGCTCGGCGTGACGACCATGTACGTCACCCACGACCAGGCCGAGGCGCTGACCATGGCGGACCGGGTGGCGATCATGCGCCGGGGCATCCTGCAGGACCTCGGCACGCCGACCGAGGTCTACCGACGCCCCGCCACGCTCTACGTCGCCGCCTTCCTCGGCTCGCCCCGGATGAACCTGCTGGAGGCCCAGGTCTACGTGCACCTGGACCGGTACGTCGCGCTCAACTTCGGCGAGCAGACGCTCTACCTGCCCTGGTCCGATCCCCGATCGCGGGCGGTCGCGCGGTACCACGGCGAGCGGATCGTGGTCGGCGTCCGGGCCGAGGCGCTCACCCCGGTGACCCCGGAGACGCCCGGTGCGGTCCTGCACGGCCGGATCCGGTACCTGGAGCACCACGGGCACGAGTCGCTGGCCTACCTGGACGTGGGGGCGACCGCGATCGTGGTGGACGAGATAGCCGGCGCCACGCCCGGCCGGCAGCCCGGTTCGGGCGCGCTCAAGAAGCTGGTGCAGCGCCTCTCCCGGCCGGCCGCCGAGGCGGCGCCGGAGCCGGGCGGTCAGGTGAGCCTGCTCAACGATCCGGGCCGGCATCACCGCAAACCGGCCGAGCTTTCGGTACGCCTGGCCCCGTACCCTGCGGTTTCGCACGGACACCCGCTCTCGGTGGCGGTGCAGATGGACTCGGTGCACTTCTTCGACGAGCGGGGGGACCGGATCGATGTCGGGTGGCGTTGAGCGGGGGCCGGTGAACGGCGGGCGCCACTTACGGGCGGGATCACGGATGCCTCCCGCCACTGGACGGCCACAGCGCGTAGGCTGCACCACGGTGGAGGACAGGATCGGCCAGAGTGTGCGTTCGGCTCCCATTGGTGAGCCGAGGGTCGATGACGCCCTCAAAACCATGAGCCCCATCCTGCTCGACCGCACCTTCGGTCACGACGACATCACCGTGCTGCGGCACGAGACGGCCCGGCTCCTGCCGCCGGTCGGCCTCTCCGGTGATCGTCTCTCGGGCTACGTGCTGGCGGTCAACGAGGTGATCACCAACGTCATCCTGCATGCCGGCGGGCACGGCCGTTTCCTCCTGAAGGTCGAGGACGGCTCGGTCTGGTGCGTGGTCACCGACTCGGGTCCGGGCATCCCCGACGGGCGCCGGGACGGCACGGTCGTCCCCGGTACGGACGAGGTCGGGGGACGCGGGCTGTGGTTGGCGCACCAGTTGTGCGACGAGGTCACCACGGCCACCGGGCCCATCGGCACCTCGATCGGGCTCCGGATGATCTTGAAGATTGGCACGCCGGAAAGCTGAAACAGCAGGTCGAACACGCTGTGAAACACCGCGGAAATGTGAACCGGGGCTTCCGCTCTCGTTCTCCTTGCCGTCCGACTACATTGGTCGAGTGCTCGGACTTCCTTCGCAGGTGACCGCATGCCTCTTCGATCTCGACGGGGTACTGACACAGACCGCTCTGGTGCACAGTGCCGCGTGGAAACAAACGTTCGACGAGTTTCTGCAAACGTGGTCAGAACACCATGACCAGCCCTTTATGCCGTTCGATTCCGGCGCCGACTATCACAAGTACGTCGACGGACGGCAGCGCGCCGACGGAGTACGCACGTTTCTCACCTCACGGGGTATCACCCTTCCTGAGGGCACGCCGGACGACGGCCCCGACCAGGAGACCGTCAACGGCGTCGGCAACCGCAAGAACATCCTCGTCCTGCAGAAGATCAAGGAGGGCGCGGTCCAGGTCTACCCGGGATCGGTGGAGTACCTGAAGGCCGCGAAGGAGGCCGGTCTCCGGCGCGCCGTCGTCTCGGCGAGCGCCAACTGCAAAGACGTCCTGGAGGCGGCCGGCATCGCCGACCTCCTGGAGGCCCGCGTGGACGGGGTCGTCGCCCGCGAGCTCGGCTTGCCCGGCAAGCCCGCTCCGGACACGTTCCTCCGCGGGGCCGAACTGCTCGGCCTCCCCCCGGAGAGCTGCGCGGTGTTCGAAGACGCCCAGGCCGGCGTGGCCGCCGGACGTGCCGGTGGCTTCGGCATCGTGATCGGGGTGGATCGCGTGGGCCAGGCGGAGGAGCTGCGTGCGCACGGCGCCGACGTCGTGGTCACCGACCTCGCCGAGTTGCTCGAGCACTAACCATTGACATTGTTGTCACGAGAGGCACGACCGTGATCCGTGAACGGGCCTACCCCGTTGACCCCTGGCACATCCGGGAGACCCGGCTCGATCTGGACCTGCTGGCCCAGTCCGAGTCGGTGTTCGCTCTCTCGAACGGCCACATCGGGATACGGGGCAACCTGGACGAGGGCGAGCCGCACGGCCTGCCCGGCACCTACCTGAACTCGTTCTACGAGTTGCGCCCGATGCCGCACGCGGAGGCCGGCTACGGCTTCCCCGAGTCCGGCCAGACCATGGTCAACGTCACCAACGCCAAGCTCATGCGGCTGCTCGTCAACGACGAGCCGTTCGACGTGCGGTACGGCGAGCTCCGCTCCCACGAGCGCACCCTGGACATGCGTGCCGGCACGCTGGAACGGGTCGTCGAGTGGGTCTCGCCCTCCGGGCAGGGCATCCGGGTGCGCACGATCCGCCTGGTCTCCTTCACCCAGCGAGCCGTCGTCGCGATCCTCTACGAGGTCGAGCCGCTGGACACCGCGGCCCGGCTGATCCTGCAGTCCGAGCTGGTGGCGAACGAGCAGCTGCCGCCGCAGAGCAAGGACCCGCGGGTGGCGGCGGTGCTGGACCGCCCGCTGCAGGCCGAGGAGATGCTCGAACAGCCCACCGGCGGCATCCTCGTGCACCACACCAAGGCCAGCGACCTGCGGATGGCCGCGGCGATGGAGCACCTGGTCGAGACGCCCGGCCGGCACGCCATCACCACCGAGGGGCACCCCGACTGGCTGCGGACCACGGTCGCCTGCCGTCTCGAGGCGGGGCAGAAGTTGCGCGTGGTGAAGCTGGCGGCGTACGGCTGGTCCAGCATGCGCTCGCTGCCCGCCCTGCGCGACCAGGTCGGCGCCGCACTGGCCAGCGCCCGGCTGGACGGCTGGGAGGGGCTGGTCCAGCAGCAGCAGGAGTACCTGGATGCGTTCTGGGACCACTCCGACGTCCGCGTCGACGGTGACCCGGAGGTGCAGCAGGCGGTCCGCTTCGGCCTCTTCCACACCCTGCAGGCGGGGGCCAGGGCCGAGCAGCGCCCGATCGGCTCCAAGGGCCTCACCGGGCCGGGGTACGACGGTCACACGTTCTGGGACTCCGAGACCTTCGTGCTGCCCGCACTGACGTACACGCAGCCCTCCGCGGCGGCGGACGTGCTGCGCTGGCGGCACTCCACGCTGGACCTGGCCCGGGAGCGGGCGCAGACGCTCGGCCTCCAGGGCGCCGCCTTCCCGTGGCGGACCATCCGCGGCCAGGAGTGCTCCGGTTACTGGCCGGCCGGCACCGCGGGCTTCCACATCGGCGCCGACATCGCCGACGCGGTCCGGCGGTACGTCCAGGCCACCGGCGACTACGACTTCGAGCGTGAGGTCGGCCTGGAGCTGCTGGTCGAGACCGCACGGCTGTGGCGCTCGCTGGGGCACCACGACCGGCACGGGCGCTTCCACATCGACGGCGTCACCGGCCCGGACGAGTACACCGCGGTGGTCAACGACAACGTCTACACCAACCTGATGGCCCAGCAGAACCTGCTGGCCGCGGTGGACGCCTGCAAGCGCCACCCGGACCTGGCCCGCACGTTCGGGGTGAACGACGAGGAGGCCGCCTCCTGGCGGGACGCGGCGGCTGCCGTGCACATCCCGTACGACAAGGAGCTCGGCGTCCACCAGCAGTGCGAGGGCTTCACCCGCCTGCAGGAGTGGGACTTCGAGGGCACGCCGCCCGAGGGCTACCCACTCCTGCTGAACTTCCCGTACTTCGACCTGTACCGCAAGCAGGTGGTCAAGCAGGCCGACCTGGTCATGGCGATGTACATCCGGGGTGACGCCTTCACGCCGGAGGAGAAGGCGCGCAACTTCGCGTACTACGACGCCCGGACCGTGCGGGACTCGTCGCTGTCGGCCTGCATCCAGGCGGTGATGGCGGCCGAGACCGGGCACCTCGAGCTGGCCCACGACTACCTGGGCGAGGCCGCCCTGATGGACCTGCACGACCTGCACCAGAACGCCCGTGACGGCGTCCACGTGGCGTCGCTGGCGGGTTCCTGGATCGCGCTGGTCGCCGGCCTCGGCGGCATGCGCGACTTCCAGGGGCAGCTCTCGTTCGCGCCGCGGCTGCCCAGCCGGATCAACAACCTGGAGTTCTCGCTGCTCTGGCGGGGTCTGCGGCTGCGGGTGAACGTGACCGCCGACGAGGTCACCTACTCGCTGCGCAACGGCGGGGGGTCGGCCCGGCTCACGCTGCTGCACCACGGCAAGGAGCTGGAGGTGACCCAGGTGCGGCCGGTCACCATGGCCATCCCGCCGGCGGCGCCGGTCGGCCCCGCGCCGTCTCAGCCGGCGGGCCGCGCCCCGGTGCGCCGGAACACCAGCAGCTGATCTTCCCGGTACGCACGAAGGCCCCCGACCGCAGTGGCCGGGGGCCTTTCGTATCGGTGCTCGGTACTTCCTAGAGCAGCGAGACGTGCACGTGGTCGGTGTGGTCGCTCACACCGTGGTACGCGTGCCAGGTCCCGGTCGCCGGGAACCAGATCTGCTTGTACCAGATCACGTAGTAGATGCCGAGCCGGTCGGCGTTGCGCACGAGGAACGCGGTGAGGTCGTTGCCGTACCGCATCATGTCGTTGTTGTGCGCCGACGAGAAGCCGCTCTTCTGCAGTGACCAGTCACACGCCCGGCCCTTGGGGTGCTCGAACGGGCCGCCGTCCCGGTGACAACCGACGAAGCGGTTGAATCCGGCCTTCTTCACCTCCTGGTAGAGGTGCAGCGTCCGCTTGGTGATGCAGCCGTTGGTGGTCGGGTCGTTCTGGGTGCACGACTCGGCGGAGAAGCCGCCGCTGGCGTTGCGCGGCGCCGGATCCGCGACCTTGGAGACCGCGTCGACCATGCCCTGCGTGATGGTCTTGTTGATCCCGGTGTCACCGCCGAGCAGGGCCACCTGCTTGTCGGCCGACGTCTTCTGCTGCTTCTGCACGGCGAGCTGCTGCTGCTCGGTCTTGAGCTCGGCGTCGAGCGCGGTCTTCGCCGTGGTGATCTCGGTGAGCGCCGTGTTCAGCTCGTGCAGCTTCTGGTCGTGCAGCTTGTTGATCTCTTCGAGGGAGATCGCCTTGTTCAGGAAGTCCTGGGACGAGTCGCTGCCGAGCAGGAAGCCGACCGCGCTCAGGTTGCCGGTCTGGTACTGCTGCTTGGCGATCGCGTTGACCTCGGGCACCAGGGCGTCCCGGCGCTTCTCCGCGTCCGAGATCTTGGTGGCCAGCGTCTTCTGCGCCTTCTGCGATTTCGTCACCGCGGCCTTGGCGTTCACGTACCGCCGGTTGGTCGCTTCGAGCTGGTCGGAGAGGAGGTCGGGCTGTTCCTCCTCGTCCTCCTCGGAACTGGTGGAGGAGCTGGCGCTCGGTGCGGCGCTCGCCGGTGCGGAGGGTGCCACCAGGAACGCGGTCGCCACGAGCGGCGCCAGGGCCAATATCAGCCACCGGCGGGGACGTGCGGTCATCAACAATCCTTCCTTGTCACCGCCGACCGGGTTAGCTGACGGGTTCGGGACGGAAGAGATCCCTACCGCGCGAGGCGGATTCACCCCAGTGACCTGGGTCCCCGGCTCGCCCTTGCGGGGCGATTGGGCGGTGGCCTGCCGGCAACTCGGGGGCGGTGCCGTCCGGGCAGGACCGGCGAAGAGTTTACCCGAGATATCGCCATCCATGACGACCGAAGAAATGGCTAAAATCGTTACCGGTCAACGACTTTCCGTAGTTAGGTGACGTCATGTGATTGCCCTGTCGCCATGCGTACGAGAACTGTCGATTCCTCGATCGAGTGGGTATGGTCGGTTCGGTTCCCACCCGGGGACCGCCGCCTAATCGCCCGAGTGGGCGAGCCGGGGAACCATTTCTTCCGGGGTGAATCCGCCACGTGCGGTAGGGATTTCCTTCGTCCCGAACCCGTCAGCTAACCCGGCCGGCGGCCGACGGAAGGAAATGGCCTGTGCAGTCAGTACCTGCGCGGCGACGGTGGGTGGCGATCTTCGCTCTCCTCCTTGCCGCATGCGGGGTGACCGGTATAGCGACGCCGGCCTCCGCCGCGCCCCGCCCGCTCGCCGCGCCCGGTGAATCGGGTGACGACGGTGAGGGCGGCTCCAAGTCCCTGCTCGAACAACTCGACTCCGCCTCCAAGGGTTACGTCGAGGCCAAGGCGAAGCTGAAGACCTCGAAGGCGCAGCAGACCAAGCTGGCCGCCGAGATCAAGACGCTGGACGCGTCGATCGGCCCGCAGCAGGCGGCGCTGGACCAGATCGCGGTCCAGGCGTACACGACCGGCCGGCTCGGCCCGATCAGCGCGCTGCTCACCGCGGACTCCTCGGGCGCCTTCCTGGACCGGGCCATCACGCTCGGCACCGTGGCGGTCCAGCAGAACCAGGCGATCACCGATCTCCGGACCACGCTGACCAGCCAGCAGAAGGCCAAGACCGCGATCGAGGCCACCATCGTCGACCAGCAGAAGCAGGTCAACGTGATGGCCAAGAAGAAGCTGCAGGTCGAGACCGCCCTGAAGAACGCGAACCAGGGTGACGACGCCGACGGCGACAGCGGCAGCGGGGACAGTGCCTCGGCCGACGAGCCCTCCGGCAGCCTCGCCGGCGGGTGCACCGAGAACGACCCGACCACCACCGGCTGCATCACGCCGCGCCTGCTGTACGCCCTCAAGCAGGCCCAGAAGGACGGGTTCACCCGGTACGTCGCGTGCTTCCGGCACCAGAACAGCGGTGAGCATCCGAAGGGCCGGGCCTGTGACTTCGCCGCCGACAAGAACGGCTTCGGCGGGGTCGCCACCGGCGCCAGCAAGACGTACGGCAACAACCTGGCGAACTACTTCATCAAGAACTCCGACACGCTCGGGGTGCTCTACGTGATCTGGTTCAAGCGGATCTGGTTGCCGAGCAGCGGCTGGAAGTCGTACTCCGGGGCCGGCGGGACACCGTCGACCGACCACACGAACCACGTGCATCTCTCGGTGACCTGACGGGACCCGACCGAGACACGAAAGAGAGCCCGGGGCGATCGGCACCCCGGGCTCTCTCCTTCTCGTGGTGCGGTTACCGCTTGTTGAAGGCGTCGTACTCCTTCATGACCTCGTCGGTCGGGCCGTCCGCCCGGATCAGTCCGGACTCCAGCCAGATGCAGCGCTCGCAGGTGTCCCGGATCGACTGCTCACTGTGGCTGACCAGGAAGACCGTGCCGGCCTGCTCGCGGAGCTCGCGAACCCGGGCCTCACTGCGCTTGCGGAACTTCGCGTCACCGGTGGCCAGCGCCTCGTCGATCAGCAGCACGTCGTGCAGCTTCGCCGCCGAGATGGAGAACCGGAGCCGGGCCGCCATGCCGGACGAGTAGGTCCGCATCGGCAGCGAGGAGAAGTCGCCGCGCTCGTTGATGCCGGAGAAGTCGATGATGCCCTGCTTCTTCTCCTTGACGTCGGCCGGCGACATGCCCATGGCGAGGCAGCCCAGCTCGACGTTCTGATCGCCGGGCAGGTCGTTCATCAGGGCCGCGTTCACGCCCAGTAGGGACGGCTGGCCGGCCGCGTAGATCGCGCCGCGGGCCACCGGCAGCAACCCGGCCACCGCGCGCAGCAGGGTCGACTTGCCGGAGCCGTTGCTCCCGATCAGGCCGATCGCCTCACCCTTGTAGGCGACGAAGCTCACACCCTTGACGGCGTGCACCTCGCGGACGTTCGCCTCCTTCTGCCGGGTGACGATCTTCTTGAGGCTGGCGAGCGGGCTCTGGTTGTTCTTGCCGCCGCCCCGGACCTTGTAGATCACGTGGGCGTTGTCGGCGATGACGGTGGGGACGTGCTCGATGTCAGCCACGGCCGTAGCCCTTCTCTCCGCGCCAGAAGTAGACGTAGCCGCCGAGACCCACGACCGCGGCCCAGACGGCCGCCTCGGTCCAGAGCAGGGTCGGCGTACCGGCCAGGACCACGTTCTCCATCAGCGCGTGCCGGAACAGCTCGACGAAGACCAGCAGCGGGTTCGCCTCGACGAGGGCCAGCTTCCAGCCGTGCAGGTGCTCGGTGAAGCGGGTGACCGGGTAGAGGATGGCCGAGCCGTACATCCAGAACCGCATGATGAACGGGATCAGCTGCTTGATGTCGCGCATCTTGGAGCCGAGGCGGGCCATGCCCATCGCCAGGCCGGTGTTGAAGACCACCTGGAGCACCAGCGCCGGGATGACCAGCAGCCACTCCGGGTTGATCGGCTCACCGCTGATCAGCACGATGCCGAAGAGCACCACCAGCGCGGTGAGGAAGTTGCGGGCCTCGACCAGGGCGACCGAGAGCGGGAGGCTGGCACGGGGGAAGTGCAGCGCCCGGATCAGTCCGAGGTTGCCGGTGATCGCGTTGATGCCCGAGTTGACCACCGACTGGGTGAACCCGAAGACGAAGACGCCGATGCAGAGGTACGGGATGAAGTTGTCCACCCCGCCGCGGGTGCCGATCACCACGCCGAAGATGACGTAGTAGACGGCGGCGTTGATTATCGGGGTCAGGACCTGCCACAGCGTGCCGAGGTTGGTCTGGCCCAGCGCCGAGGAGGTCTTCGCCCGGGCATGTGCCGAGATGAAATGCCGGTACCGCCACAGCTGACGTGTGTACTCCGGGAGGCGGATCCGCCGTCCGGAAGAGGACAGTCCGTGGCGCCGAGCCAGCTCCTTGGCGGAGAGCTCGGTGCCGGACTCGGCAACCGCCGTCTCTGGCATGGGGTGGTGCTCCGATCTAGTCGGCCCGTAGGTGGCGGCGGACTCCGGTTGCTTGCGCGAGAACACAGCTAGCAAGCATGACAGGGTGACCGCCGGCGCCGATGGAACGGGTTCGTATCGACGCGGCTGTGACGCTAGCTGACCAAACGGCGGAACGCAACCGTTACGTCGTAGCGTTATAGTCGTACGCGTGGCGACAGTTAAGCGCGCACCAGCCGGAGCGGCGGTGCTCCGGACAGACATCACCGCGGCGATCCGAAACGCGGTCATGAACGAGCTGGCAGAGGTGGGTTACGGCCGGCTTTCGATCGAGGCCGTGGCACGCCGTGCCGGTGTGGGCAAGACCGCGATCTACCGCCGATGGAGCAACAAGCTGGAGATGGTACTGGAGATCATCTCCGATGTGGCGGGTAGGAAAGTGCCACTTCCGGACACCGGCTCTTTTGCCGGTGATCTCCAGCTGTTGATGATGATCGTGAGCCGTGCTCTGCAGCACCGGATCGCGTCTCAGATCATCCCCGACCTGATGGCCGAGGCGGCCCGTAACCCACAGATCGCCGAGACCCTCCAGCGTGTCCTGCGCACGCATCAGGAGGCGGTCGGTGACAAGCTGGTCGGCCAGGCGATCGCCCGGGGCGAGCTGCCCGAGGGGACGGACCCGGCGGTCGCCGTGGACCTGATCCTCGGTCCGCTCTACTGGCGTCTCGCGGTGGCCCGGCAGCCGGTCGGCGACGACTACCTGGAGAAGCTGACCGAAGCGATCCTGGCCTCGCTGAGGGCGACCACCCCGCCGGACTGAGATCCGGATGTCAACCGGTTCGCACCCGACCGCAACTCAAGGTTTCCTGCGGTCGGGTGCGCCGGGGCCGAAGGAAGAGGCCGACCGCCTCGTCCCCGACCCCCGTGGAGCCGGCCTCATGACCTCTGCCACCGACGTCCGCGTCGACACCACCGTGCTGGACGCGACCGCCCTGCTCGCCATCGCGATGGGCGGCCACGACACGGCCGGAGCGCTGGCGGCCGAGTGCCGTCCCCGGGTGGTGACCGACGCGGCGGTGGTCGGCGGGTGGCGCAGTCCCGACGGCGTGGTCCGGCTCTCCCTGCGTACCGACGGCACGTACGCCGGTGCGGTCGCCGGTCGCCGCCGGCCGGCCCGGGGCACCTACCGGGTCGAGGGTGCGTCGATCGTGCTGCACGACGAGAGCGGACTGCCCACCCCGGTCGTCGTCTACGAGGGGGAGCTCGAGATGGCCGGGCACCGGCTGCTCCCGGACTGAGAATCCGCTTCCGCGGCGGGCCGCCGCCCGCGATGCTGAGACGATGATCGATTGGTTGAACGGTCCGGCGGTGACGGCGTTCGGCGTGGCGACCACCTGGGCGGAGGTGCTCGGCTTCGCGACCGGCCTGCTCAACGTGTGGTTGCTGGTCCGGCAGAACATCCTGAACTGGCCGATCGGTGTCCTCAACGTCCTGCTGCTGATGGTCGTCTTCGGCGCGGCCGGCCTCTACGCCGACATGGGCCTCCAAGTCGTCTACGTCGTTCTCGGGCTCTACGGCTGGTGGGCCTGGCTCTACGGCGGCGCCGACCGCACCAGCCTCGTGGTGCGGACCACCACGCGGACCGAGTGGCTCTGGCTGACGGTGGCCGGGGTCGTGCTCACCGGCGGGCTCTGGCTCTTCCTGGACCGGCTCACCGGCTCCACCGTGCCGTTCGCCGACGCGCTCACCACGGCGGTCTCGCTGGTCGCCACGTACGGCCAGACGCGCAAGCTGGTGGAGAGCTGGTGGCTCTGGATCGCCGCCGACGTGGTCTACATCCCGCTTTACGGCTACAAGAACCTCTGGCTCACCGCGATCCTCTACGTGGCCTTCATGGCCCTCTGCGTCGCCGGTCTGCGCTCCTGGCGGGGCGTGCTGCGGGCCCAGCGCGACGCTGCGGTCCCGGCGTGAGGTACCGGCACGGTCTGGTGGTCGGCAAGTTCTACCCGCCGCACGCCGGGCACCACGCGCTGATCGACGCCGCCGCGGACGCCTGCGATCGGGTCACCGTGGTGGTCGCGCCCTCCTCGGCCGAGAGCATCCCGCTGGACCTCCGGCTGGAGTGGCTCCGCGAGGCGCACGGTCCGCACGTCCGCTTCGTCGGGGTGTACGACGATCATCCGATCGACTACGCCGATCCGGCCGTCTGGGACCTGCACATGCGGGTGTTCCGGGCCGCGGTCGGCGCCGACCGGGTGGACGTCGTCTTCAGTTCTGAGGCGTACGGCGCGGAGCTCTCCCGCCGCTTCGGCGCCGGGGCGGTCCTGGTCGACCCGGGCCGGGCGCGGGTACCGGTCTCCGGCACCGCGATCCGGGCCGATCCGGTCGCGTACTGGGAACACCTCGGCCCGGGCGCACGCGCCTGGCTGACCCGCCGGGTCATCGTGGTCGGCGCCGAGTCGACCGGCACCACCGCGATGGCGCGCGCCCTGGCCCGCCACTACCGGACCCGCGGTGGCGTCTGGTCCACCACCCGCTGGGTGCCCGAGTACGGCCGGGAGCTGACCGAGCGCAAGCTGGCCGTGCTGCGCGAATCCCGCCCGTCGGCGACCGTCTTCGACGTGGTCTGGGACCGGGACGACTTCGTCGCGGTGGCCGAGGAGCAGCGCGCGGCGGAGGACGCGGCGGCCCGCTCCGGCTCGCCGGTGCTCTTCGGTGACACCGACGCGTTCGCCACCACGATCTGGGAGGAGCGGTATCTCGGCAGCACCTCGGTGAAGGTGCGCGAGCTGGTCCGTGACCCGGATCTCTACCTGCTCACCGAGGCCGCCGGGGTGCCGTTCGAGGATGACGGGCTGCGCGACGGCGAGCACCTGCGGGGGTGGATGACCGAGCGCTTCCGCACCGAGCTGGCGGTGGGCGGTACGCCGTACCTGGAACTGGGTGGGTCTTTCCGAAAGCGCCTGCAAGGCGCCGTCCGCGCGGTCGATGAGCTGATCGCCCGGGGGTGGCGCTTCACACCACCGCTAAGCGCTAACGGTAGCGGGATGGTAGCCGAACGTTAGGGGCATGCGGACGAAGACGGCGATCACCCTGCTCGGACTCTCGCTGGTGGCCGGCGGCTGCAGCTCGGGTAGCGGCACACCGTCGTCGACCGCCTCGCCGACCACGGGCTCCACCTGGTCGGTGATCGCGCAGGGCAGCGCCACCCCCAGCCCGACGCCGTCGATGGTCAGCGGCCTGCCTGCCGCGGCGGTCTCCGCCTCGCTGCCGAGCGCCTCGCCGACCTGCAGCACCCAGGTCTTCACTCGGGACACCTCGGTGATGATCGCGCTCAAGGTCACCGTCGGCACCGGATCGGTCAAGGTCGAGTGGCCCACGCAGTACGACTCTGACTACCGGGTGGCCGCCGTGCCGCAGCAGCTCGTCTCCGGTGCCCAGCCCGAGCCGGCCTGGAAGTCCGTCGCGGCCGGCACCGGCTGCACGGTCAGCGCCACGCTCACCGGCCTGACGGCGGGTGCGCCCTACATCGTCTGGCTGGAGGCCCTGCACTCCGGCTACGAGCTCGACGGCACCCGGCACCTCTACAGCGGCCGGTCGGGAGTGATCTACCCCAAGTAGCGGTCGAGGCCGTCGACGAGCAGGTCGAGGCCGAACTCGAAGCGCAGCCCGTTGTCGCCGGAGACCATGGCCTCGGCGTTCTTCCGGAGGTTCGGCAGATCCTCCGGTGACAGCTGGGCGTAGTAGCTCGCCAGATCCTCGCGGACGCCCTGGATGAAGTGCTCCGGCGTCTCACCGGATTCACGGATCGACCGCTTCCACATGGCGAACTCCATCGCGTCGGCGGCGAGGTACAGGAAGATCCGGTCGAGGGCCCAGGCGGCCTGCTCCACCGGCACACCCCCGGCCATCATCATCGAGAGCATCGCCTCGGAGCTGCGCAGCGCGTTGGGGCCGGTCGGCACGCCGGCCATCGCGGTGCCGGCCAGGTCGTTGTAGGTCAGCAGCACCCGACGGCTCTCCCGGGCCAGCTCCTTGACCTGCTCCTTCCAGCGGGCCGGGTCGATCTCGGTGGGGATCCGGATCTCGCCGCAGATCTCGTCGAACATCAGCCGGAGCAGCTCGTCCTTGTTCGCCACGTGGGCGTAGAGGCTGGACGGGCCGGTCCGGAACTCGGCCGCGACGCGGCGCATGCTGACGCCCTCGACGCCCTCCTCCCGGACGATCCGCAGGGCGGTCCGGACGATCTCGTCGCGGGTCAATTGCACTCTCGCGCGTGCGGCGCGCCGCGCCTGATCCGCGCGCCAGGGGAATTCAGCCATCAGTCGTAAATCTAGTTGACGCTGAACACTGTTCGCTATTAGAACAGTGTTCGTGATGACGAACACTGTTCAAAAGACGAGTGAGCAGGCCTACCGATACCGATGGGTGGCCCTGTTCGTGATCCTCGCGGTCGAGGTGATGGACCTGCTCGACGCGCTGGTCACCACGATCGCCGGGCCGGTGATCCGGGCGGAACTGGGCGGGTCCTACTCGCTGATCCAGTGGCTCGGCGCGGCCTACACCCTGTCCATGGCGATCGGGCTGCTGACCGGTGGGCGCCTCGGCGACATCTACGGCCGGCGGCGGATGTTCCTGGTCGGCGCGGCCGGCTTCACGCTCGCCTCGCTGGCCTGCGCCCTGGCACCGGCGGCCGGTTTCCTGATCGGCGCGCGGGCGGTCCAGGGCCTGTTCGGTGCGCTGATGCTGCCGCAGGGCCTCGGCATGATCCGGGAGATGTTCGCCCCGGCGGAGCGGGCCAAGGCGTTCGGCGCGTTCGGACCGGTGATGGGCCTCTCTTCGGTGGGCGGCCCGATCCTGGCCGGCTGGCTGGTCGACGCGGACTACCTCGGCGCCGGGTGGCGCATGATCTTCTTCATCAACCTGCCGCTCGGCGTCTTCGCGGTCCTCGGCGCGCTCCGCTACCTGCCGGAGTCCCGGCTGGAGCGGGCGCCCCGGCTGGACGGCTTCGGCGTGATCCTCGCCGCGGGCGGCGCGTTCCTGCTGCTCTACCCGCTGGTGCAGGGCCGTGAGCTGGACTGGCCGGTCTGGACCTTCGCGATGCTGGCGCTCGGCGTGGTCGCGTTCGGGCTCTTCGGCGTCTACGAGTCACGGCGCGACCGGCGCGGGCTGGACCCCTTGGTCACCCCGAGCCTGTTCCGCAAGCGGTCGTTCACCGGCGGCCTGGTGCTCGGCCTGATGTTCTTCGCCTCGCTGATCGGCACCGGACTGGTCTTCACGTTCTACCTGCAGATCGGGCTCGGCTACACGCCGCTCAAGGCGGGCCTCAGTACGCTGCCGCAGGCGCTCGGGATGATCGCCGGCTTCGTGGCGGCGGGCTCCGGTCTCGCCGAGCGGCTCGGCCGCCGGCTGATCCAGATCGGCACGGTCGGGATGATCGCCGGGATGGTGACCTTCGCCGGCATCGTCAGGCTCACCGGCGCGGACATCACGCCGTGGCACCTGATTCCGGCGCTGCTGCTGCTCGGCGTCGGGATGGGGCTGGCCATGGCGCCGTTCTTCGGCATCGTGCTGGCCGGCGTCGACGACGAGGAGAGCGGCTCGGCCTCCGGCGCGCTGACCTCGGTGCAGCAGCTCGGCGGTGCGTTCGGCATCGCGGTGCTGGGCACGATCTTCTTCGCGCTGCTGCCGGGCGCGGTGGGCGATCACGTGGACGCCTCGGCGGGTGAGCTGCGCGCGGTGCTGACCACCGCCGGCGTTCCCGCCGACGCTGCGCCGGCGATCGTGGCCGGGGTGCGCCGCTGCCTCACCGATCGCGTCGCCCAGGAGAATCCCGATGTCACACCGGCGAGCTGTGAGCGTTCCGGTTCCGCTTCGCTTCTCTCGGCGTACGCCGGAGAGCAGATCCGCCGGGGATTCGAGGACACCACGGTCCGTACCGCCGGAGTCTCGCTGCTGTTGCTCGTGGCGGCGTTCGGGCTCAGCTTCCTGCTGCCCCGCCAGGGCCGCCCGGAGGGTGACGGGCACTGACCATCGCCCCGCCGCCCAGAGGGGCGGGCACTGACCGCCCGGCGGGGTCAGCCGGTGATCGGGCCCGTCGTCGGCAGCCCGGCGGCCTTCCACGCGGCGAACCCGCCGGCCAGATCCGTCGCGCGGTGCAGGCCGAGGTCCTGGCAGGCCGCCGCGGCGAGGCTGCTGGTGTACCCCTCCTGGCAGGTGATCACCACCGGGAGGTCGTAGCGGCCGGCCCAGGGCAGGCGGGCGTCGCTCCGCGGGTCGAGCCGCCACTCCAGCACGTTGCGCTCGATGATCACGGCACCGGGGATCTCGCCGTGCTCGGCCCGCTGGGCGGCCGGGCGGATGTCGATCAGGACGGCGTCCGCCTCGGCGCGCAGCAGCGCCTCGGTCTCGGCCGGTCCGAGGCGATCGAGCCGGCTCCGGGCGTCGGCCAGGATCTCGTCGATGCTCCTCGGTGGCGTGCGGATCACCACTCGGCTCCCGCCCGTTCGACGGTCAGCACCTCGAGGCCCTCGGGGGCGAGGCGGTACTTGGTCATCCGGGTCAGCGCGGGGCCGTAGACGTGGATGCTGATCGCCGGGTCGGTGCCGCGGTTCACGATCCGGTGGATGTGGTGCGCGCCGAACCGCCGCCCGGCGCCCTCGCCCAGGTCGCGGGAGGTGACCCGGGGTCCGCCGGGCCCGCCGGTGGCGATGGTGTCCTCGTTGAGCGTGCCGCTGAAGACGTGGAACGCGCCGGCCGAGCCGCCGTGGTCGTGGATCTCGGTCTGCTGTCCGGGCAGCCAGGTGAGCACCCAGACCTCGTAGTCGTCCGCGACCGCCAGGTGGTGGTACCACCGCTCGACCGGGTCGAAGCGGGGCGTCACCGGCCACCGTTCGGGCGCGGCGGCGAAGCTCTTGGCGATGGCGAGGTGATCGGGAACGGACATGACGGCTCCTCGGGGCGGCCTCGAACGGCTCAGGCATATATAACCTATAGGCTGGATAGGTTTTATCACACGACCGGGCTTCGCGTCCCGGGAACCGGAAAGTCGGCGTCGTGTCGGCGGGTCGGATCGGGAAAGAGGCTTAATCGCCTTTGCCTCTTTCGAGGGCGAGCGCGAAACATTTCTATCCGCAGTTGTGCCGACACGCAGCGTTGAGCAAAGTGGCCGAGGGCTCACCGGATCGGCCGACTGCTCCCGCCGTAACGGCGGAATCGCCGTTCGAGCAGTTCTTGTGCAATCGAGAAGGCTATATGGTGAGCTGCGCTGCCCGGAGTCCGGCCGCAGCCACCACCCTTCCTGATCATCAGCAGCCTGATCAACTGAGGACGGACACGTGTTCAAGTCACGCCGCGGCCTGCTCGCCGCCGGCCTAGCCGTCGCCGTGGTGGGTGCGATCGGCATCGCGTCCACGCTCAACGCCGGCGCGGACCAGATCCCGGGCGCCGCATCCGCGAAGCCGTCCACCAAGTCCGCCCTCAAACCGCCGGCGAACCTCCCGTGGGGCGAGGCGCCGGTCAGTGTCAAACGCGGACGCGACGGGGCGACCAGCAAGTCGCTCAAGTCCTCCGGGCTCAGCGCCGCGGCGCCGGGCGTGGGCGGCACCGAGGGCGGCGACGAGTACGCGCCGAAGGGCCGTACGTCGAAGACCTCGTTCCTCAAGTCGGAGAAGACCACGGTCGTCCCGCCGGCCACGGCCGCGGACTCGGCCGTCCCGCCGGAGCCGGTCGCCACCTCCTCGTCGGCGTCCACGTCGGACACCACCACGGTGAACTTCTTCTACAACGTGGGCATGCAGGTCGCCGAGAGCGAGGCGGCGTACGCGAACCTGACGATCGGCAAGCCGACGCTGGACAAGGCCGACTACCACTCGCTCGCCGAGGTGGCCGTGCAGTCCGCGGACAGCGCCCAGATCGTCGAGGTCGGCTGGACCGTCGACCGGGTGGTGAACGGTGACGACGATCCGCACCTGTTCGTCTACCACTGGGTCAACAAGGAGTCGACCTGCTACAACGGCTGCGGCTTCGTGCAGTACAGCTCGACCATCAAGCCCGGTGACACGCTGACCCAGGACACCGCCAAGCGGTTCGGCATCCAGTACTTCAACGGCGCCTGGTGGATCGCGTACGACTCCGAGTGGGTCGGCTACTTCCCGGACAGCCTCTGGGAGGGCATCACCTTCCAGAAGTCCGGCATCGTGCAGGTCTTCGGCGAGGTCGCGGCCTCCTCGGCCACCCCGTGCACGCAGATGGGCAACGGTCTGTCCGGCGAAGACACCTCGTCCGCCAAGGTCGGCAGCGTGACGTACCTGAACGGCCCGACCGTCGACATCGCGGTCCGGACCACCAGCGAGTACTACACGCCCGTGTCGCTGAGTACCCGTACCTATCGCTACGGCGGCCCCGGCGCCTGCTGATCCGTACCCTCTCCGCGATGCCCGGTCCCCCATCAGGGGCCGGGCATCGATGTTTTTGATTCATCGGTGCGGCGGTGAACCGGATGTCGTGCCACGATGTACATCCGGGTGGCCAGGGCGGGACCCGAGGGGAGCTGGCGCCGATGAAGCGACGGGTGAGCCCCGACGAGCAACTGATGACCGCGCTCTATACGGAGCACTACTCCGTTCTCATCAACTTCGTCTCGAGATACGTCTCCGACCGGCACAAGGCCGAGGACCTCGTCCAGGAGACGCTGTTACGCGCGTGGAAGCACATCGACCACCTCGACCCGGAACCCGGTCGAACGCGGTCGTACCTGCTCACCATCGCTCGTAACGTGGTGACCAACGCGTGGCGGGCGGAACAGCGCCGCCCACGGCTGGTCTCCGACGAGACGGCGGTCAATTCGGTGCCGTCGGCGGACAACGTGGATCAGATGGTCGAGGGATGGCTGGTGGCGGAGGCCATGGAGCGGCTCTCGCCGGAGCACCGGGCGGTGATCAAGGCGATGTACTACGAGGGGCAGAGCGTTGCCGACGCGGCACGGCGGCTCTCGGTGCCCGAGGGGACGGTGAAGTCACGCGCCTACTACGCGGTGCGTGCTCTCCGTACAGTCTTCGAGGAGATGGGGATGCTGCGATGATCTCCATAACCCGCATAGCAGGGGTGGGAGGGCCGTCATGAGCGATCTCGACGAACACGACAGCCTGCACCGGCTTCTGGGCGGCTACCTCCTCGGCGGCCTGGACGAGACGGACACCGAACGGCTCGACGAGCACCTGCACGACTGTGCCGACTGCCGGGCCGAGCTCGACCGGCTCGCCCCGGTCCCGGAGATGCTGCAGCACATGCCGAACGCCCGGAGCATGGGCGGTCCCGGCATGCCACCCCTCGCGGTCGCGCCGACCGCACGGCCCAGCCAGGCGAGCATCGAGAGCCTGCTCGGCCGGATGCGGGCGGAGAAGACACGGGAGACCCGGGTGAGCCGGGTGCGCTGGCTGGCCGCCGCCGCGGTGGTGCTGATCGCGGCCGCCGCCGTGGGCTTCAGCATCGTCACCAACACGGGTGCGCCGCAGACCCCCACGGTCCTGCCGAGCGCCGGCCTGGTCACGGCGAACTTCGAGCCGGCGACCGGTAGCGCGCTCAGCGGCTCGGCGGCGATCACCGCGAAGACCTGGGGCGTCTCGATCGCGCTGAACGTCAGCCGGATGGAGGGGAAGGCGCCCTTCCTCTGCATGGTCCGCAGCTCCGACGGCACGATGGAGCAGGCCGCGGCCTGGGGCGAGACCCCGGACGGCGACGCCAAGGTGATCGGCGCCAGCTCGGTCAAGGCGGACGACGTCGACGCCATCGTGATCACGGACGCCGACGGGAAGGTCCTGGGTACGGCTACCGTGACGTGAACCGGCGTGTCCCCGGACGGGTCGGTGAGCTGCTGTCGGGCTCGCCGGCCCGCTGCGGGCGTACGGTGAGAAACGCGGTGGTGCCGGCGGCGGTCATCAGGGCGGCGCAGAGCAGCATGGCGTTGCGGAAGACGGGGTGGAGCTGCGCCGGATCGGTCAGCGAGCCGTCACCCAGACCGGCGGCGAGCGGTAGTACCGCGACCGAGAGCAGCCCGGCGGCCCGGGCGACCGCGTTGTTCACCCCGGAGGCGACGCCCGCGTGCGCGTCGTCCACCGAGCCCAGGGCGGTCGCGGTCAGCGGGGCGACCAGCAGCGCCAGGCCCAGGCCGAAGAGCACCACCGCGGGGAGCACCCGGGCCGGATACGACGCGTGCGGGCCGATCGTCGACATCAACAGCAGCGCGGCGGCGCAGACCAGCGGGCCCGCGGTCATCGGGAGGCGCGGGCCGATCCGCTGGGCGAGCGCGCCGGATCGGGCCGAGAGCAGCAGCAGGATCACCGTCACCGGGAGCATGGCCACGCCGCTGACCAGTGCCGGGTAGCCCGCCACCACCTGCAGAGCGACGACGACCAGGAAGAACACGCCGCCGTTGGCGGCGTACGCGAAGAAGGTCACGAGGTTGGCGCCGGTGAAGGAGCGGCTGCGGAACAGGCGCGGTGGCACCATGGGATGCGGTGAGCGAAGCTCGGTCGCGACGAAGGCGACCAGGCCGGCCGCGCCGATCGCGAGCGGGACCAGCACCGCGGCATGCGCGACGCCGTGCGCGGGCCAGGCGGTGAAGCCGTACGTCAGACCGCCCAGCCCGGCGGCGCCGGTGAGCACGCCCGCGACGTCGAACCGGCGCGCGGCGGCCGGATCGCGGGACTCCGGCATGTGCCGCGCGGCGATCGCGATCACCAGCGCCGCGACCGGCACGTTGATCAGGAAGATCGAGCGCCAACTGCCGATCTCCAGCAGCCAGCCGCCGAGGAACGGGCCGAGCGCCCCGCCGACACCGGCGAGACCGGACCAGGCGCCGATCGCCCGGGACCGGTCCTCGGTCGCGAACGAGGCCTCCAGGATGGCGAGGGCGCCGGGGGTGAGCAGCGCGCCGCCGACGCCCTGCAGCACCCGGGCGGCGATCAGCATCCCGATGCTCGTCGCGGCGCCGCAGAGCAGCGAGGCGACGGCGAACCAGGCCACCCCGGTCAGGAAGACTCTCTTCCGGCCGAACCGGTCGCCGAGTGAACCGCCGACCAGGATCAGCGAGGCGAGGGAGAGCGCGTAGCCGTTGACCGTCCACTGGAGACCGGCGGCGTCCGCGCGCAGCTCGTGGCCGAGGGTGGGCAGGGCCAGGTTGACCACAGTGGAGTCGATGAACGCCAGGCTGGAGCCGAGCACGGTGGCGAGCAGCACCCAGCGCCCGGCCGCGGTGCCGTACCGAAGCATGTCGATGACCCTACGCCGTACGGCGGATCCGGACCTCCCCCCAGGGCTTGGCCCGCGTCGCGGTGGCCGGTGACGCGGCGTGCCGGGCGGCGAGCAGTGCGGCCCGTGAGGAGGCGGCCGACCGGAGCGCCTCCGAGCCGGGCCGGCGCAGCAGGTGCGCCAGCCGCTGCGCCAGGTCCTCCCGGCCGAACGGCTTGGTCAGGTAGTCGTCGGCCCCCGCGTGCAGCGCCGCCATGATCTGGTTCCGGTGCACGTCCGCGCTGATCACCATGATCGGCAGGCTCTCGGTCGCGGGATTGCCCCGGATGTCCCGGCAGAGCTCGATCCCGGACCGCCCGGGCATCCGCACGTCGATCAGCGCGGCGTCGATCCCGCCCCGGCCGAGCGCGTCGACGGCCGCCGCCGCGTTGGCCACGGACACGACCTCGTACCCGGCCCGGCGCAGCGCGAGCGTGAGCAGTTCGCGGTGGTCGACCTCGTCGTCGGCGATGAGCACGGTGGTCACGCGGACCTCCAGGGGCGGGCGGTGAATGCCTTCTCCTGTTCGGCAACCTCCCGGCTCCCGCTGAGCGGTTAAACGGCTTGTGCGCGTACGTGCTCAAACAGCATGATGTGCACGTGCGTGATCACGCAGAGTGATGTTCGCGTACGTGCTCACGCGGTGGGATGTGCATGTACGTGCGCAGAAGGGGATAGGGGTGCGAATCTCTCATGCTCGCGACTTCGGAACCTATGTGCGGGAGCGACGTCGCGCCGCGGGATTGAGTCAGGAGGCATTGGCGGCCCGCGCGGGTGTCAGCCGACGCTGGCTCTCCGCCTTCGAGGGCGGCAAGCCCACCGCCGAGATCGACCTGGTCCTGAAGGTGACCGCGGCGCTGGGCCTCCTGGTCGACGTGGGCCCGGAGCCGCCGCGTGAACCGGACCTCGACGAGTACTCGAAGCGCTTCGAGGGCTCTCGATGAGTCGAGCTCTGCCGGAGAGCGCTGGAGAACGGATGATCCGGGCGGCGCGGGAAACGGACGTCGCATGGCTGCGGGGGATCGAAGTCGCGGCCGGGCGGATCTTCGCCGACGTGGGTATGGATGCGGTGGCGCGGGACGAACCGTTCACCGCAGCGGAACTGCTCGGCTACATCGAGGATGGGCGGGCCTGGGTCGCGGTCGACGAGGCGGATCGGGCCGTGGCGTACGTGATAGTGAAGTGGGTGGACGGGCCGGCACATGTCGAGCAGGTCTCCACGCACCCGGACCATGCGGGGCGGCGGCTCGGCGCCGGGCTGATCGAGCACGTCGCGGGATGGGCGCGGGAGCGCGGGGCGGACGCACTGACCCTGACCACGTTCGTGGACGTGGCGTGGAACGCGCCCTACTACGAGCGCCTGGGCTTCCGGCCTCTCGCGGAGTACGAACTGACCCCGGGGCTGCGCGAGATCCGCGCCGAGGAGGCGGCCCACGGGCTCGACCGCTGGCCCCGGATCGCCATGCGCCGCGACCTCTGACGGGACGTCGCGCGCTCGATCGGATGCCGAGACGCGCCCTAAGGTGAGGGGATGCGTGCTGCCGTTTTCAACGAGCCGGGTCCCGCTTCCAACCTCCACATCGTCGAACGAGACCTGCCGGTGGCCGGGGCGGGGGAGGTGCGGGTCCGGATCGTGTACTCGGCGGTGAACCCGACGGACACCGGGACGCGCGGGGGTAGGGGCGTGCCGGACGGGGTCGCGCCGCCACGGGTGCCGAACCAGGACGGGACCGGGATCGTCGACGCGCTGGGCGTGGGCGTCGGTGACCTGGAGCCGGGTGACCGGGTCTGGGTGTGGGACGCGGGCTACGGGCGGGAGAACGGCACCGGGCAGGAGTACCTGGTGCTGCCGCGCCGCCAGGTGGTCCGGATGAACGACGACATCCCGATCGAGGTGGGCAGCGCGCTGGGCGTTCCGGCGCTGACCGCACACCGCTGCCTGACCGTGGCGAGCGACGGGCCGGACCGGCTGGAGCCGGGTGCGCTGGAGGGGCGGACGGTGCTGGTCGCCGGCGGTGCGGGGGCGGTCGGCAACGCGGCGATCCAGCTCGCCAAGTGGGCCGGTGCGACCGTGCTGACCACGGTGAGCAGTAAGGAGAAGGCGGAGCTGGCGTCCGCGGCGGGTGCGGACAGGGTGATCGACTACCGCGAGGAGGACGTCGCGGCGCGGATCCGGGAGGTCAGCGAGACCGGGCCGCAGCTCATCGTCGAGGTGGACTCCGGGAACCTCGACCTGGACCTGGACGTGATCGCGCCGGGCGGGAACATCGCGGTCTACGCGGTCGGCGACTTCGTGATGCCGAGCGTGAAGGCGCTGCTGAAGAACGTCAGCCTGGACTTCGTGCTGACCTTCACCACGGCGCCGGAGGAGAAAGAGAAGGCGGTCGAGGCGGTCGCCGAGGCGGTCAACGCGGGCGCCTTCGGGGTGGGCGAGCGGCACGGGCTGCCGCTGCTGCGGTTCCCGCTGGAACGGATCGCCGACGCCCACGACGCGGTCGAGAACCACGCCGTGGGCAAGGTCGTCATCGAGGTGACCGCGCCGTAGCGGTCCGGGCCCTGGCCAGCAGGGCGTCGGCCACCCGTTCGACACCACGGCCGTCCACCGCGGCCCAGCCCCGGGCGGCCAGCTCGGTGCGGGACGCCGGGTCGGTGAGCAGGCGTTTCAGGACGCCGGACGCGTCGGCGTCGAAGTCGCCCAGCCGGCCCAGACCGGCGGCGTACCCGCGGGCGATGGTCCGGTCGTACCCGAGGATCTGGTTGTCGACCACCCAGACGAGCGCGGCGGCCCGGCCCAGGCAGAGGAGCTCCCACGTCGAGGTGCCGCTGGCGCTGACCACCAGGTCGGCGCCGGCGAGCAGCTTGGGCAGGTGATCGGTCGGCGGGATGATCTCGAATCGCTGGCCGGGGCCGGTCGCCACGGCGAGCAACTCGTCGCGCAGGCTCTCGTCGGCGGCGATCACCGTGGCGTCGAAGGGCACGCCGGCCCGGGTGAGCAGCCGTGCCACCTGCGGCGCCGCGCGGTAGGCGTCGGTTCCGCCGAAGAAGGCCACCACCTTGGGGGTACGCCCACCCGCGTGCACCGGGGCACTCTCCGGCCGCAGCTCACGGACCGCCGAGCGCAGCAGGGAGTACTTCAGCCCGGCCAGCCGTACCTCGCCGACCTCGAGGACCGCGTCGAGGTTCTGGTCGACGTAGATGTCCGCGCTCTGCCCGCGTGGCTCACCGTCCACGATGGCCAGGATCGGCAGCCCGGTGCGCCGGACCGCCCGGGTGTGCTGCGGCGGCAGCGTGTACGAGTCCACCACCAGCGCGTCCAGCCCGAGCCGGCGGACGGCCGCGACCAGGCCGACCTCGTCGTACGGAGCCGGGTGCCAGGGGAGGCCGCGCTGCTCCAGCTGCGACTCGGCCCACGCCACCCCGCCCAGGTCGGCGAGGAAGTGCACGTCCACGTCGCGCGCGGTGAGCTCCTCGGCGAGGGCCGTACACCGCACCAGATGTCCCACACCGGTCTTGGGCCCGGCGTCACACCGAATCCCGACGACGGTCATGCTGTGCCCGCCTTCGGCATGCCCTCCTGGCCCTCGCGTGCGGCGCCGTGGGCAGGCGCCGGGGAGTGCCGCTCGGTGCAGTCGGTCATGCCTGGGAGAGTTCCTTCTGCTCGACGTGCGAGTTCACGGCGGCCAGCTCCGGGTGGTCGGCGAGCCAGGCGGCGATGCTCTGGACCGAGACCGGGGCGTCGCCGACGTGGCCGACCACGGCCTCGATCAGGCGCCAGTCGTCCTCGGTGTCCAGGGTGAGGCGCAGGTGCGAGAGGTCCGGCTGCACGGTCAGCCCGATCACGTCGAACTCGGTCGGGTGGGTGTAGACGTACGACGTCACGTGCGTCCGGTGGTGCTTGATCGCGGACCCGTCGATGGCCCGGAGCACCTTGGCCCGGACCACCTCGACGTCCAGCCCGCGGGGGAGCGTACGCGTGATCGAGGTGGTCAGGTAGTCCACGCCGGCCGCCTCGAAGACCCGGTACGCCCGGGCGACCAGCCGCGGGTCGAGCAGCGGGCAGTCGGCGGTGAACCGGAGCACGGTGTCCGCCTCGTGCCGGTCGAGCACGCCGAGGAACCGGGTCAGCACGTCGTCGACCGGCCCGCGGTAGCAGGGCACCCCGATCGCCGCGCACTCCGCCTCGATCGCGTCGTCGGCCGGCTCGACGGTGGTCGCGACGACCAGCTCGTCGAGGATGCCGCTCTCCCGGGCGGCCCGGACCACGCGGTCCAGGACGGTGCGCCCGCCCAGGCGGCGGAGGACCTTGCCGGGGAGCCGGGTGGAGCCCATCCGGGCCTGAATGATGCCGAGGGTGGTCATGACTGTCCTTTGCGGATCTTCGAGAGAGTCTTGCGAATCTTGCGGACGGCGCGGATGGCGAGCCGCGAGAGGCGGTAGGAGAGGGAGCCGCTGAACGTCTCGATCTGGACCCGGGCCTTGCCGAGCTCCACCTCGCGGCGGCGGATCTCCCGCTCGTACCAGCGGTTGCGTTCCTCCGCGCCGGCCAGCTGCCGTTGCAGGGTGCGCACCAGCTCCTCCTGCTCCCGGCGGGCGTGCGCGGCGGGGATCAGGTCGGGCGCGGGGAGGCGCGCGGAGCCGATCCCGGCGGCCGAGGCCAGGATCCCGGTGATCCGGGCGGGGTCGGTGACGGTCGGCCAGGGGTGTGCGTACCCGCCGCCGAGCAGCACCGCGACGAAGCGGGCCAGCGCGTCGGGGCGGTCCGGCGCGGTGGGGTCGAGCCGGGCGTACCGGTCGCCCTCCACCAGCACGTTGTCCGCGGTGACGCCGGGCAGCGCGGTCGCCCAGCCGCTCAGCAGCCGGCGCAGCCGCGGCAGGTCGTGCCGGAGGCAGGCGTCGAGCAGCAGCTCCTCCAGCAGGCGCCCGGTGGGCAACGGCCCGTTCCAGACGGCCGGGTCGACGCCGTCGGCCGCGCGGAGCACCCGCCGCCCCCAGCCGCCGCCCGGTTCCTCGGCGATCTCGAGCACGGCCTCGTGTCCGGTGTCGTGTCCGGGGCTGATCAGTACGGACGGCAGCCGCAGACCACCCCCCTCACGGGGGAGACGTTCGGCGACGACCAGCCAGGCCGGCGCCAGCTCGGTGCCGAGACCGCGGCGCACGGCGGCGGAGGCCAGCCGGCGCGGGTCACTCAGCACGGGCTTCTTCTCGTACGCCGTGGCGACGGTCCGTGCGGTGATCGCCGCGAGCGCGGGCACCGGCCCGTCCTGCAGGACCTCGCGTGCGATCACCAGACTGGGCTGCTCCAGCGACGGCCACGCCCCGGCGAGCCCGCTGACCGAGAGCCCCTCGGCGGTCAGCGCCAGGGCCAGCCGGTCCGGGTGCCCCGGCGTGCTGTCGAACTCGCCCAGCGGGCCCCACTCGTCGTCCTGTTCCGCCCCGGTCGGGGTGCCGGTCTCGACCAGGTGGTGCACGCCGAGCTGGTTCTCCACGGCGAGCAGCAGGGTGCCGCCGGGGCGCAGGACGCGGGTCAGTGCCCGGACCGCCTCGGCCCACTCCAGCTGCGGGCCCTCCACCGAGCAGAGCCGTCCGGTGCCGTCCAGCGCGATCACCACGTCGTACGTCGCGGCGTCGGTGAGCTTGGCGAGCGTCCCGCAGAGCACGGTGGCGCCGTGCCGGGAGAGCTCGGCGGCGGCGAGCTCGGAGCGGATCAGACAGGTCACCGTGGTGGTGCCGGCGAGCGCGCCGATCAGCGCGCCGTCGTGCGGGCCCGCCACGAGCACCCGGGAGCCGGCCGGGACCAGGCCGGTCACGTACCGGTAGAGGGCACCGCCGGCGGCCGGCCGGACCTCGGTGAAGTCGGGCATCTCACCGCCAATCAGTCTGATCATGCGGCGACCGCCACGCGGGCCGGTGCCATCTCGGCCGGTGTCATCTCGGTTCGTGCCGTCGGGGCGATCGCCGCCACGTCGTCCCAGCCGAGCAACGTGCGGAGCTCGGCCGGGGATGCGAGGTACCCGTCGCCGAGCTCGTCCAGTGCCGTACGGCGGGCCGCCGCCAGGTCCACGTCGGCGCCGTGCAACTCGGGCCAGCGGCGACGGATCCGCTGCGCGGTGGCGACGTCCTCCTCCGCGAGGTACATCGGGTCGCCGTAGACCGCCGGCGTGCAACCCGCGGCGGTGCCGTACATGACCGCGCTACTGAGCCGGTTGGACGCGACCCGCCGATGCCTGCGCAGCTCGGCGAGCTGGTTGTGCAGGAACTTCTGCTCGGTCTGCTCGCGCAGGTTGCCCCGGTACCCGTTGCAGATCACCCGGCCGGCCCGCTCGTACGCGGCCCGGATCACCGGGTTGCCGTACTCGTGCCAGTAGAGGCAGAAGGTCACCGGGCCCGGCTCGGTCGCGAGGATCTCCTCGATCAGCCGCTCGTGGTCGCCCTCGACGCTCTGCTTCTCCCAGCCGTGGAACGGGTACCAGAGAGTTCCCTCGCGCGGTGGTCCGTCGTCCGGGTGAACGCCGTCCCGGGCCTGGGTCGCGAGGAGGTAGAGGAACGGCGATCCGACCACGATGGTCTCGCGCAGGCCCATCGACCAGGCTCGCCGCCGGACCTGTTCGGACCAGACGTAGACCGTCTTGCCGGGCGCGCGCCGGGTGCGCGGGCCCAGACCACTGCCGACGTTCCAGCCGTGCTGCAGGACGCCGTCGATCCGTGGGGGATTCGCGGTGTCGTCGAGTCCGCAGTATTCGGCCAGCACGTGTGCGTGGCCGTACCAGTGGTTGGTGTGGTGCATCGTCAGCTCTCCAGGATGCGACGCAATACCTCGACCACGCGGTCCTGGTCGTCGTCGCTCAGGTCCACGAAGAGCGGGAGCGACAGCTCCTCGGCGTAGAACGCCTCGGCGACCGGGCACATGCCACGCCGGTATCCGAGATCCTCGAAGACCGGGTGCCAGTAGACCGGAATGTAGTTCACCTGGACGCCGATTCCGGCCGCGTGCATCCGGTCATACACTTCCCGGCGACGGCCGTCCTGAATCCGTACCGGATAGAGGTGGCGCATCGGGTCCACGTCGTCCCGGCCGGCCGGCAGGCGCAGCCCCGGCACCCCGGCCAGCAACTCGTCGTAGCGGGCGGTCAGGTACTGCCGCCGTGCCTTGAACGCGGCGAGCCGGCGCAGCTGCGAGCTGCCCAGCGCGCAGAGCACGTCCGGCAGGCGGTAGTTCAGGCCGAACTCCGGCACCTCGTAGAACCAGCGGCCCTCGTCGGTGCGCCGCATCCGCTCCGGCGTCTTGACCATGCCGACGCCCTTGAACGTACGGGCCCGCTCCAGCAGCTCGGGGCGGATCGAGGCGACCGCGCCGCCCTCGCCGGTGGTCAGGTTCTTCGTCGGGAAGAACGAGAACGTGGTGAGGTCCGCGATCGAGCCGACCGGGCGCCCCCGGTAGGTCGAGCCGATCGCGTGTGCCGCGTCGGCCAGCAGGTACGCCTCCGCGCTCTCGGTGACCTTGCGCAGCCGGTCGTAGTCGGCCGGCACGCCCGCGTAGTCCACCGCGGCGACGACCCGGGTACGCGAGGTCACCAGGGCCTCGGCGGCAGCCGGGTCCAGGTTGGCGGTGTCCTCCTCGACGTCCGCGAAGACCACGGTCGCGCCGAGCAGCGCGGCGCTGGACGCGGTGGCCACGAACGTCATCGGCGTCGTGATCACCTCATCGCCGGTGGTGACGCCGGCGGCCGCGTACGCCGTGTGCAGCGCCGTGGTCCCGTTGGTGACCGCGACGCACGGAGCCCCGGCGGCCCGTTCCAGGTCCGCCTCGAAGGCGGTGACCCGGGGACCGGTGGTGAGCCAGTCGCTGCCCAGCGCCTCGACGACCGCCTCGACGTCCGTCGGGTCGATGTTCTGGCGTCCGTACGGCAGCATCAGCCCTCCGCGAGCAGGTCGCGCATGTCCTCGACGGACAGCCAGAGGTCGTTGTTGTCGGAGCGGTAGTTGAAGCCGTCCGGCACTTCCTCGCCGCCCTCGGGCGTCTGGTAGCCCCAGCTCGCGACCACCGGCTGGACCACGTAGCGGTCCTTGAAGCGCAGCGTGCGACGGCTGTCGTCGGCCGCGATCATCTCCTCGTGCAGCTTCTCGCCGGGGCGCATGCCGATCTCGTGGGTGGCGGCCTCCGGCGCGACCGCCTCGACCAGGTCGAGGATGCGCATGCTCGGGATCCGCGGCACGTAGAGCTCGCCGCCCTGCATCACGTCGAACGAGTCCACGACGAACTGGACCGCCTGGTCGAGCGTGATCCAGAAGCGGGTCATCCGCTTGTCGGTGATCGGCAGGCTGCGGCCCTCGGCGGCCAGCTTGCGGAAGAACGGGACGACCGAGCCGCGGCTGCCCATCACGTTGCCGTAGCGGACCACGGCGAGGCGGGTCGGGTGGGTCGCGGCGTAGTGGTTGCCGGCGATCACGATCTTGTCGGCGGCCAGCTTGGTGGCGCCGTACAGGTTGATCGGGCTGGAGGCCTTGTCGGTGGAGAGGGCGACGACCTTCTTCACCGAGGCGTTGATCGCGGCGTCGATCACGTTCTGGGTGCCGTTGATGTTGGTGGCGACGAACTCCGAGGGGTTGTACTCGGCGGTGTCGACCTGCTTGAGCGCGGCGGCGTGCACCACGTAGTCGATCCCGTGCATCGCCCGGGCGAGTCGCTTCTCGTCGCGGATGTCACCGATGAAGAAGCGCAGCCGGGGGTCGTCGCCGAACATCTGCCGGACCTCGTACTGCTTCAGCTCGTCCCGCGAGAAGACGACGATGCGCTGCGGGTCCAGGCGGGTGAGCGCGTACTTGAGGAAGGCCTTGCCGAACGAGCCGGTGGAGCCGGTGACAAGGATCGAGGATCCGCTGATCTCAGACACGTGATTTTCTCCGGGGGAAAGGCGGAAGACCGCTACGGGCCGGAAGCATAACCACCTGGGCAGGCAATTCCTCCAGTCGTGAGAAAACGCCAGGGGTCGTTCATTTTCAGTTCAGCTAGCATTGGCCCCTGCGACCGCCCGACTGCGGGATGGTGGTTTCCTTCATTCAACGCCCCTTGGAGTAACACCGTGACTGAGCTGCAGAGACTGCGTGACGCGTTCCGCACGGCTCTTGATCTTCCGGCCGACGCGCCCGTTGATGATCTGCGCTACCAGGACTTCGAGAAGTGGGATTCCCTGGCCCACATGTCACTCGTGGCGACGATCGAAGATGAATTCTCGGTTATGATCGACACTGACGATGTCATTAATATGTCCAGCTTTGCAGAGGCAATGCGAATCCTCGGTAAATACGGGGTGGACGTCAAGTGAGCATTGCCCTGGTGACCGGGGCGTCCCGGGGCATCGGCCGCGCCACGGCGCACCGTCTGGCCGAGCAGGGCTACGACCTGGTCCTCCACGGGCACGGCGAGGCCGGTGTCGCCGAGGTGGCCGCCGCACTGACCGGGAAGTTCGGTGTCACGGCCGTCCACCGTTGCGGTGACATCGCCGATCCGCAGACCGCCAAGGACCTGGTCCGGCTCGCCTTCGAGACCTTCAAACGGCTGGACGCCCTGGTGGTGAACGCCGGCACGCACGCTGCCGGTGTGCTCGGCATGACCCCGGACGCGACCATCGAGCGGCTCTTCGCGGTGAACGCGGCCGGCGCCGCGCACACCCTGCAGAACGCGGTCCGCCTGCTGGCCCGGGGCGAGAACCCGGCCGTGGTGCTGACCGCCTCGATCACCGGTACGCACGGTGTCGCCGGCCAGGCCGTCTACGCCGCCTCCAAGGCCGCCGTGGTGGGTCTCACCCGGTCGGCAGCCAAGGAGCTCGGGCCGCGTGGCATCCGGGTCAACGCGGTCGCGCCCGGCTTCATCGCCACCGACATGCTGGACACCCTCGACGAGAACGGGCGGGCCGAACGGATCGCGGACACCGCGCTGGGCCGGCTCGGCACCGCCGAGGAGGTGGCCGACGTGATCGCCTTCCTGCTCTCCACCCAGGCCCGGTTCGTGACCGGCCAGATCGTCGGTGTCGACGGGGGACTGAAGCTGTGAACCTGCTCCACCCGGACGCCCGCGTCATCGATGCCGAGACCGGTGCGGAGCTCACGCCCGAACTGATCACGGCGGCCGAGGCCGAGCTGGCCGGCGAGACGCTGGTCTTCCTGCCGATGTCGTCCACGATCGCCGCGGTGGCGCGCTACCTCGCCGCGCTGCGCCTGGACAAACCGGTGGTGCTGCTCGACCCGGACGCCGACCACGGCGACCTGATCGAGCGGTACGCCACCGACCGGGTGCACCCGGACCTCGCCCTGCTGCTGACCACCAGCGGCTCGACCGGCAACCCCAAGCTGGTCCGGCTCTCCCGGGGCGCGGTGCTGGCCAACGCCGAGCAGGTGGCCGAGAGCCTCGGGATCACCGGCGCCGACGTCGCGATCACCACGCTGCCGCTCTTCTACTCGTACGGGATGTCGGTGCTCCACTCGCACCTGCTGCGGGGCGCCACGGTGGTGCTGGAGCGCACCGGGATCATGCAGCGGGACTTCTGGACGGCGGTGAACGAGCACCGGGTCACCTCGATGGCGTTCGTCCCGTACCAGTACGAGATGCTGCGACGACTCCGGTTCGATCCGGCGAAGTACCCGTCGCTGCGTACGATCACGCAAGCGGGCGGAAGACTCCGCACCCAGCTGGTCACCGAGTTCGCCGGGAAGATGGCCGCCGCAGGCGGGCGGATGTTCGTGATGTACGGACAGACCGAGGCCGCACCGCGGATGGCGACGCTGCCCCCGGAGCGGATCGCGGAGAAGCTCGGCTCGGCGGGACTCCCGATGCCCGGCGGATCGTTCGCGATCGAGGACGACGAGGTCGTCTACCGCGGCCCGAACGTGATGATGGGGTACGCCGAGACCGGCGCCGACCTGGCCGCCGGCGACGAGCTGAACGGCGTGCTGCGCACCGGTGACCTGGGCCGGCTCGACGAGGAGGGCTTCCTCTTCCTCACCGGGCGGCTCAAGCGGATGGGCAAGGTCTTCGGTGTCCGGATCAACCTGGACGACGTGGAACGGAACTTCCCGGTGACCGCGGTGGCCGGCGACGACCGGCTGCACGTCTTCGCCGAGGGCGTCAGCGACGACGAGGCCCGGGCCCTGCGTACGAAGATCGCCGAGTGGCTGGGCAGCCACTTCACCGGTATCGACGTGCGGGTCATCGAGGCGCTGCCGCTGCTGCCCAACGGCAAGACCGACTACCGCGCCCTGGAGGCGTCGCTGTGAGTGTCTTCACCCTGTCGCAATCGGACAAAGAAGCAGCGTTGCTTCCTGAGCTCGCTTCCCTCACCGAGCATCACCGCTCGCGGTGCGCGCCCTATGACCGCATTCTTTCTGCCCAGGGCTATGCCAAAGCTTCCGACATTTCGGAATTGCCGTGGCTGCCGGTGCGGCTCTTCAAGACGCTGGAGCTCAAGAGCATCCCGGACGACGAGGTGTTCAAGACCCTCACGTCCAGCGGCACCACCGGCGACGTCAGCAAGATCTACCTGGACAAGGCGGCCGCGGCCGAGCAGCAGCGGCGTCTCGCGGCCACCGTGCAGACCGTGCTCGGGCCGAAGCGCCTGCCGATGATCCTGGTCGACACCAGGGCGATGCTGAAGGACCGGAAGTCGTTCAGCGCCCGCGGCGCCGGCGTGCTCGGTATGTCCACTTTCGGACGCGATCACGTCTGGGCACTCGACCTGGACGGCCACGTCGACCTGGCGGCCCTGCGCGGCTTCCTCGACAAGCACGGCGACCAGCCCTTCCTGATCTTCGGGTTCACCTTCCTGGTCTGGCTTCATCTGTACGAGGTCGCCAAGGCGAACGGGCTGGACCTGAGCAACGGCATCCTGATCCACTCCGGCGGCTGGAAGAAGCTGGTCGACCAGGCGGTCTCGCCCGTGGTCTTCCGGGAGCGGCTCGCCGAGGTCGGGCTGACCCGGGTGCACAACTACTACGGGATGGTCGAGCAGATCGGCACCATCTTCCTGGAGGGGCCGGACGGCGGGTCGCTCTACTGCCCGGACTTCGCGGACGTGGTGATCCGCGATCCGGAGACCTGGGCCGAGCTGCCGCCGGGGCAGCCGGGACTGATCGAGGTGGTGAGCACGCTGCCCACGTCGTACCCGGGACACGTGCTGCTCACCGAGGACCTGGGCGTGCTCGACGGGATCGACGACGGAGCCTGGCCGGGCAAGCGCTTCAGCGTGCTCGGCCGGCTTCCCCGCGCCGAGGCCCGGGGCTGCTCCGACACGTACCGGGAGGCGGCATGAGCATGCAGTTCCGTTTCGGTGACGAGGGCGACCTGACCGCGCCGTCCGAGGACCGGCTGGCCGTCGGTGACCCGCGGGTCGTCGACTTCCTCGCCAAGCTGGCCCGTCGGCTGCTCGCCCCGGCACTCGCCCGGCGGCACCCGGAGCTGGGCTCGCTCGGCTACTTCCTGCGCCCGGCCGAGCTGAACCGTGCCGTGGAGAAGATGCAGCGGAGCGACGCGCTCGTCTTCCCGCGGGGCAACGTCTTCCACCTGCCACCGGCCAACGTGGACACCATCTTCGTCTACTCGTGGGCGCTCTCCGCGCTGGCCGGCAACCACAACGTGGTCCGGATCTCGTCCCGGTCGGCCGGCGCGGCCGAGGTGATCTTCGAGGCGCTGGGCGAGGTGGAGGCCGACCCGGTGATCGCCCGGACCCAGCGGATGGTCACCTACGGACGGGACGACGCGGTCACCGCGGCGCTCAGCCGGTGGTGCGACCTGCGGGTGATCTGGGGCGGCGACGCGGCGGTGGACGCGATCCGCCGGCACCCGCTGCGCCCCTCGGCCCGCGACCTGACCTTCCCGGACCGGACGTCCTGGGCGGTCCTCTCGGTGCCCGGCTGGCGCGCGGCCGACCCGGCGGCGCGGCGGACCGCGGTGACCGGGTTCGCGAACGACGCGTACTGGTTCGACCAAGCGGCCTGCTCCTCGCCGCGGACCGTCTTCCTGGTCGGCGGCGACGGCGACGCGTCCGACGTCAAGTCCGAGATCCTCGACCTGCTGCTCGAGGTGGTCGACAAGCGCGGCTGGGTGGTCGACGCCGCGATGGCGGTGGAGAAGCGGGTGAACGCGTACGGGCTCGCGGCGAGCGGCGCGGCCGGCTCGATCGAGTTCCCGGACAACCGGATCACCGCGATGACCCTGACCGGGGCGGGCGAGGCGCCGCGCCGCTGGATCGGGGCCGGTGCGTTCCCGTTCGCCGAGGTCGGTTCGCTGACCGACCTGGTACCGGCGATGAACCGGCAGGACCAGACCGTGAGCCACTTCGGGTTCACCCCGTCGGAGCTGCGCGCCTTCGCGAACGCTCTCGGCGGCCGCGGGGTGGACCGGATCGTCCCCTTCGGGTCCGCGCTGACCTTCGGCGCGATCTGGGACGGGTACGACCTACCCAGCGAGTTCACCAGGCTGACCACCCTGCACACCTGACGGGAGGCCGGCCAGTGGCACCGTCCCGGCGCGAGGGCCTTCGGGTGCTCGGCGCCGGGCTGCCCTGGATCGTCCCGGTGGCGGCCGCCCTCTGGGCACTGCTGGACAGCGGCACACCCGGCCACGACGTCGGGCTCTACACGGCGTACCTGCTGGCCGCCGTGGTGCTGCCCGGCACCCTGGTGTTCCGCGCGCTCCTCGGGAGCCGGGGCAACCTGCCCGAGGATCTCGGCCTGGGCACGGCCACCGGACTGGTGGTGATGCTCGGCGGCTGGGCGTTGGGCGCGGCGTTCGGCCTCCAGGCGTACCTGATCGCCTGGCCGGTGCTGGTGGTGCTGCCGTTCGTGGCCGTGCCGAGGCTGTGGCGCCACTGGCGGCGCGGGCCGGGCGAGCCGCTGCCGGCCGGGTGGAGTTGGGCGATGTCAGCGGTCACCCTGATGCTGGTGCTCTGGGCCACGATGATGTTCCAGATCCCGCTGCCGCCGACCACGGTCGAGTACTACCCGGACCTCTACTACCACCTCGCGCTCGTGCACGAGATGACCCGCTCGATGCCGTTCCAGGTGCCGCAGCTGGCCGGGTACACGCTGAAGTACCACTACCTCTCGGACGCGGACATCGCGACGGCGAGCATGGTCACCGGGATCGCGCCGACCACGGTGCTGCTCCGGCTCTGGGTACTGCCGGTCGCCACGTCGGGGGCGGTGGTGTTCGCGGCGCTCGCGCGTACCGTCTCCGGACGCTGGTGGGCCGGCCCGGTCGCGGCCGCCGTCGGCTTCGTGGGCGAGGCGCTGACGCTCGGCGCGACGTGGGGCGGCTTCTCCGACGCCGCCCCGGTCAGTGTCTTCAGCCCCTCGCAGACCTTCGCCGAGCCGCTGATCGGCCTCTTCGCGCTGATCGCGGTGGACCGGCTGCGGGGTGGGGCGCTGCGGTGGGGCTGGGCGTTCCTGCCGTTCCTCGCGGTCGCCTGCGCCGGGGCCAAGGCCAGCGTGCTGCCGCCGCTCGCGGCCGGGCTCGGGCTGACCGGGCTCGTCGCACTGGTCCGGCGGCGACCGCCCTGGGCGGTGGCGGGCCTGCTCGGCGTCGCGCTGCTCGGCATGGCGTTCGGGGTGAAGGCCTTCGCCGGTGGCGGTGCCAGTGTGCTGGAGCCACAGGCGCTGGCGGTGGTGCGCTGGCTGCCGCCGTACATCCAGACCCTCGGCTCCGGGGACGGCGTGACCGCCGGCGGCCTGATCCCGTACGGGGTGCGATCCACGACCGCGATGGGCCGGCTCTTCGTGGCCGGACTGGTGGTCTGGGCCGTCCTGATGCACGCGCCGCGGTTGCTCGGCCTGGTCCTCCCGCCGCGACGGCGCGAGCCGCGGGACCCCGCCCTGCCGTTGATCGCCGGGACGCTGCTGGCCGGGCTCCTCGCCACCTGGCTGCTGTTCCACCCGTCGGCGAGCCAGCTCTACTTCTACACCGGCGTCATCCCGTTCGGCGGGGTGCTGACCGCGTGGTCGCTGGCCGGCCGGGTCCGGGGCCGCCGGGTGCCGATCGTGGGCGGCGCGGCCGGAGTGCTCTGCGCGCTGTTCCTGCCCGAGGTCGGCGAGCCGGTCGTACCCACGGTTCAGGCCTGGGCGTGGTCGCTGGCCGTACCGGTGCTCCGGGCCGGTGCGCTCGTGCTCGCCGGAGCCCTGATCCTGGTGCTGGGGTGGCGGCGCCGTGGGCTGCGGGCGATCCCGGTGGCGCTGCTCGCCGCCACCGTCGGCGCCTCGGTCACCACCGCCGTGGCCGGGAACGCCGACCGGGTGCTGCGCCCACCGGCCGGGGTGGTCCGGGAGGAGTACGCGGTGAGCACGTCCGAGATGCGGGCGGCGTTCTGGCTGGACGACACCGCCGGCCGCGACGACGTGGTGGCGACCAACGTGCACTGCGTGCGCAACGCGATCAAGGTCTGCAACTCCCGCGCGTTCTGGGTCGCCGGGCTGGGCGGCCGGCGCACCCTGGTGGAGAGCTGGGCGTACACCGACCAGGCGGTCGCCGCGAACGGCACCGGTGGTCTGAAGTACTTCTTCCAGCCCGCGCCGGACCCGGCGGTCTTCGACCTCAATCAGCGGGTCTTCACGAAGGCCGCGCCGGCCGACGTGGCACGGTTGCGCGACGGGTATCACGTCCGGTGGCTCTTCGCCGATGCCCGGGCGGGTACGGTCTCTCCGAAGCTGGCCGCCGTCGCCCGGCTCCGATACCGGAGCGGACCGGTGACCGTCTATGAGTTGAGCCGGGAGTCGGGTTAACCCTACCGTCGATCGGGTGGCCCGCAGGATCGGATGGGAGGGCTCCGGTGCCTAGCGTCGAGAGCATGACGACGGCGACCCCCAGCGCACCGGCCCGGAGCCTTCTGCGCCAACTCGGTATCGACACGCAGTACGTACTCCTCGGCTTCCCGCTGGGGCTGATCACGCTGGTGCTCTGCATCACCGGGTTCGCCGCCGGTCTCGGCACCGTGGTCGTCTGGGTCGGGCTGCCGCTGCTGGTCGCCACGCTCGCGATGTCCCGCGGGTTCGCTCACCTGGAGCGGCTCCGGATCGGCGCGGTGCTGCGCCGGAAGATCCCGCACCCGCTCTACCGCAGCTCCCAGGCCGAGGGCTGGTTCCGCCGGATCCTCGCGCCGCTGATCGACGGCCAGTCCTGGCTCGACCTGGTGCACGGCCTCTTCCGCTTCATCCCCAGCACGATCGCCTTCTGCTTTGTCGTCACCTGGTGGGCGGGCACGCTGACCGGTCTGACGTACCCGCTCTACGACTGGGCGCTGCCGCACACCCCGGAGAACCACGGGCTGTCCGAGCTGCTCGGCTTCGGCGACACCACCGGCGCCCGGATGATCGTCAACCTGGCGACCGGCGTCCTCTTCGCGGTCACCCTCTACCCGGTGGTGCGGGGCGTGGCGCTGCTCGAAGCGCTCTTCGCCCAGGGTCTGCTCAGCGGGGTCGACGACCTGCGCCGGCAGGTGGCCGAGGCGAACGCCGCCCGGGACACCGCGCAGCTGCAGAAGGCGGCCGCCGTCTCGGCCGAGGCGACCGCGCTGCGCAAGCTGGAGCGCGACATCCACGACGGCCCGCAGCAGCGCCTGGTCCGGCTCGCGATGGACCTGGGCCGCGCCGAGCAGCAGTTCGCCAAGGACCCGGAGGCGGCCCGCGCCACGGTGGCCGAGGCGATCGCCCAGACCCGGGAGACGCTGGACGAACTGCGCGCGCTGTCCCGGGGGATCGCCCCGCCGATCCTGGTCGACCGGGGGCTCCAGGCGGCGCTGACCGCGCTGGCCGGCCGGTGCACGATCCCGGTCGACCTGGAGGCACCGCTGGTCGGGCGGCTGGCCCCGGAGGTCGAGTCGGCGGCGTACTTCGTGGTGGCCGAGTCGCTGACCAACGTCGCCAAGCACAGCCACGCCAACGAGGTGCGGGTCACCGTCGAGCGCAACGCGACCGGGCTGCTGGTGACGGTCGAGGACGACGGCGTGGGCGGGGCGAGCCTGGCCAAGGGGCACGGCCTGGCCGGCCTCGACGACCGGGTCCGCGCGGCCGGGGGAGTCCTCGACGTGACCAGCCCCGATGGTGAGGGAACCCGCCTCACGGCGGTGCTGCCCCTCTGAACCTCCGTCGATCTGACAGCATGGCGGCATGCGGGTGGTGATTGCCGATGACGCCGTGCTGTTGCGCGAGGGACTGGTCCGGCTCGTCGAGGAGAACGGTCACACGGTGGTGGCGGCCGTCGGCGACGGGCCGTCTCTCGTCGAGGCGGTGACCGCGCACGAGCCGGACGTCTCCATCGTGGACGTACGCATGCCGCCCTCGCACACCGACGAGGGCCTCCGCGCCGCGGTCGAGGCACGCTCCCGGGTCCCCGGCAGCCCGATCCTGGTGCTCTCCCAGTACGTCGAGGTCTCGTACGCCGACGATCTTCTAGCCGACCGCCGTGGGGCGGTCGGCTATCTGCTCAAGGACCGGGTCGCCCTGGTCGCCGACTTCCTGGACGCGCTCCGCCGGGTCGCCGAGGGCGGCACCGTGCTGGACCCCGAGGTGGTCGGCCAGCTGCTGGTCCGGCGTCGCCGGGACGACCCGCTGCGCAGCCTGACCCCGCGCGAGCGTGAGGTGCTGGGCCTGATGGCCGAGGGACTGTCGAACACCGCGGTCGCCCGCAAGATGGTGGTCACCGAGGGCGCGGTCGAGAAGCACGTCCGGAACATCTTCACCAAGCTCGGCCTGCACCAGGACGAGGAGCAGCACCGGAGGGTGCTGGCAGTGCTGGCCTACCTGCAGACGTAGGGCTAGCCCTACCCCGATAGGGGTGCTTGCCGGATCGATGACGATCTCCCGGATCCATAGCGTTTCTCCCCATGGAGAACAGGGAGAACGTCAAAGGCATCGCGGCCCGTGTCGCGATCTGGAGCGCACGCCACCGTGCGCTCGCGATCCTCGGCTGGATCGTGTTCGTGGTCGCCGCGACGCTGCTCAGCGGGGTGATCGGATCCCGCGAGGCGTCCTTCGCCGATCAGGGCAACGGGGAGTCCGGCCGGGCCGACCGGATCATCGAGGCGGCCGGGTTCCCGGAGGAGCCGGCCGGCGAGATGGTGATCGTGCAGAACCGCGCCGGCACCGACCGGGCGACCGCCGTCGCCGAGGTCACCCGGGCACTGAAGCAGCTCTCCGCGGTGGGCGGGGTGCAGCCCGCCATCGAGTCGCCGGACGGCCGCTCCTCGCTGGTCAGCTTCACCCTGACCGGTGACCCGGAGACCGCGAAGGACCGGGTCGGCCCGGCGCTGGACGCGGTCGCCGCGGTGCAGGCCGCGCATCCGGACCTCTACGTCGCCGAGGGCGGCGCGGCCAGCGGCGACAAGCTGATCGGCGACGAGCTCAACGCCAGCATGTCCCGGCTGTCGATGCTCTCCATCCCGGTGACCGTCGGCATCCTGCTGGTCGCCTTCGGCGCGGTGGTGGCCGCCCTGCTCCCGGTCGGCCTGGCGGTGACCGCGGTGATCGCGGCGATCGGGCTGCTCGCCGCGGCCAGCCGGCTCTCGCCCACCGTCGACGCGACCTCGCACGTGATGCTGCTGGTCGGCCTCGCGGTCGGCGTCGACTACTGCCTCTTCTACATCCGCCGCGAGCGGGACGAACGGCGCAAGGGCGCCGATCCGCACCGGGCGCTGATGATCGCGGCGCAGACCTCCGGCCGGTCGATCTGGGTCTCCGGTCTCACCGTGATCGTGGCGATGGCCGGGATGATCTTCACGCGGGACACCACGTTCATCAGCTTCGGCATGGGCACCATCCTGGTGGTCGCCACCGCCGTGCTCGGCTCGCTGACCGTGCTGCCCGCCCTGCTCTCCGCGCTCGGCGACCGGGTCGACGCCATCAAGATCCCCGGGTTGTACCGGCGGAGCGGCGACGGCCGGTTCTGGCACGCGGTGCTCCGGGTGACCCTGGCCAAGCCGCTGATCTCGGTGCTGGTCGCGGTGGCGGCGCTCGGCGCGCTGGCCGCTCCGGCGCTCGACCTCAAGACCAAGGGTGAGGGGATCGAGGACCTGTCGCCGGGTGCGCCGATCGTCCAGGCGTACCGGGCGATCGGCGAGGCGTTCCCGAGCAAGACCACCCCGGCCCAGGTCGTGGTCCGGGCACCGTCGGTCGAGGGTGCCGGGTTCGACGGCGCGATGACCGCGTTCAAGGCCGCCGTCCAGGGCAGCGGCGGTCGGCTGGTGGAGCCGATCGACGTACGCGTCAACCCGGCCGGCACCGTCGCGATCGTCTCGGTCGGCCTGGCCGGCACCGGTGACGGCGAGGCCGCCGTGGCCGCGCTGAACCTGCTCCGCGACGAGGTCGTGCCGGCCACCTTCGGCGGCGTGACCGGGGCGACCGTGCTGGTCGGCGGCGACACCGCGAGCAGCGTCGACTTCAACGAGCAGCTGGACGCGAGCCTGCCCTGGGTCTTCGGCTTCGTGCTCGGCCTGGCCTTCGTGCTGCTGCTGGTCTCGTTCCGCTCGGTGGTGGTGGCGCTCACCGGCGTGCTGCTCAACCTGCTCTCGGTCGCCGCCGCGTACGGAATGCTGGTCTACGTCTTCCAGTACGGCCACTTCGAGGAGCAGCTGGACTTCCGCTCCGGCGGCGGGATCATCAACTGGATGCCGCTCTTCCTTTTCGTGATCCTTTTCGGCCTCTCGATGGACTACCACGTCTTCGTGCTGAGCCGGATCCGCGAGGGCCACGACCGGGGCCTCTCCACCCGGCAGTCGATTCGCGAGGGCATCGGCGGTACGGCCGGAGTGGTCACCAGCGCGGCCGTGGTGATGGTGGCGGTCTTCGCGCTCTTCGCCACCATCCCGATCGTCTCGATGAAGGAGGTCGGCATCGGGCTGGCCGCCGCGGTCCTGCTGGACGCCACGATCATCCGGGCGGTGCTGCTCCCGGCGGTGATGACCCTGCTGGGCCGCGCCAACTGGTGGCTCCCGTCCTGGCTGAACTGGCTGCCGGAGGTGGCCCACGACGTCCCGGCCCCACTCGACCAGGCTTCGGCCGCAGCACGTCCGCTCACCCCGGTCGGCTGATCCACGGCCCGCTGATCCACGGCCTGCTGATTCACGGCCTGCTGATTCACGGCCCGCGTCCCGAGGCGCGTGCGGTTCCGGTACGCCGGACCGCACGCGCCTCGGCGTCGTCAGATGCGGGCGATCAGCGTGCCGAGGGAGGCGGCGCCCAGGCCCGCGAGCAGGCTGAGCAGGACGTACGCCAGGGCGGTGACGCGCTCGCCGCGCCTGGCCAGGGTGAGCGTCTCCCAGCTGAACGTGGAGTACGTGGTCAGGGCCCCGCAGAACCCGGTGCCGATCAGGGCGGTCAGGGACGGCGAGAGCGGGAGCCCGATCACGAAGCCGAGGATCAGCGAGCCGACGAGGTTCACGGCGAGTGTGCCCCAGGGGAAGCCGGTGCCGTAGCGCGTCTGGAGGTAACGGTCGGTGACGTAGCGCAGGGGAGCGCCCAGCGCGGCGCCCAGCGCGACCAGCAGCGCCGTCATCGCGGGGATCCGATCGCGCTGCCGGCCCAGACGGCGACCAGGGCCGCGGCCACCGTGCCGAAGAGGTGGACCAGCGCGGAGAGCGGGCTCGCGTGCTGCACGTCGACCATGGCGGTGGAGAAGGTCGTGTAGCCGCCGAGCACGCCGGTGCCGAGGAAGAGCCGGGGCAGGCGGTGGTGGACGCGGGTGTAGAGCACCCCGATCAGGAAACAGCCGGAGACGTTGATCAGCCAGATCGCCCAGAGCGAGCCGGGCCAGGCGTGGGCGATGGCGTACCGGGTGAGGGCGCCGATCACGCCGCCCGCGGTGACAGCGGCGATCGCGCGCCGATCCACATCGAGATCCACACCAGGACGTTAGCCGGTGCGTTTTCCGGGCGGCCGGGGGGACGTGGCGGCGTCACCCCCGGCCGGTTCCGGGGCAGTCTCAGCAGATGGTGTCGAGACCTAGTAAATGGCCGTTGACCTCTGCCTTTGGCGGCTGCATGGTCCACTTTAGGCGATGATCTTGTGGGCCGGAATCCGCCCCCTCCGGCCGGCACTCATAGCTGTATCAAGATTCCGGATACCGAGATAAGGGCCAGCCGGTGGGATATTTCCAGACAGTCAGGCGAGGCGGCAGCAGGAATCCGCGATCGTGGTCACGGCGACGTCGCGGAGGTCCACCCCGACGGCGCGCTCGAAGAGCACCGGGGACCAGGACTCGCCGGTTCCGGTGCCGGCCAGGCGGACGTCGTGGATCAGGCAGTTCCGGTACGCGAGCACGCTGACCACCCCGTCGACCTCGCTCTTCCCCCAGCCCGCGATGCGTACGGCATACCGCGGCCCGGTCCAGCGGACGCAGACGTCACTGATCTCGACCCGCGCCCCGACATCCTCGGACGAGGAGACGAAACGGTTCGTGTTGTCGCCGGGGAGCAGGCGGAACCCCATCTCCACGTCGCGGAGGCAGGCGCCGGTGACGCGTACGTCATGAATGGAACTGAGGTAGAAGCCCTCGATCGCGTCCCGGACCCGCAGGTCGGTGAGGGTCAGGTGGTTCGGGTGGTACGTCGGCCCGGTGATCGACGAGACGTCCGCGCCGACCGCGCCCCAGTGCACGGCGACCGCGGTGTACCCGCCGGTGACCGACACCTCGTGCAGGGTGATCTCGCGGACCGCGCCCATCACGCCGATGGCGTTGGCGGTCCGCAGCGCGCCGTGATCGACCCGGACCCGCCGGACGTCGACGTCGGAGACCCAGTCCGGCGTCTCGGTGTAGAGGTACTCGCCGATGGTCAGCCCGGTACCCCGGTCGCCGCCGTGCTCGCCGGGGTCGCTCGGCGCCGGGCGCAGGGCCAGGTCGCTGATCGAGACCCCGGACCCGATCACGTGCAGCACGGGATGCCCGGTCCGCGACTCCGACTCCAGCCAGGTGGCACCGGATTCCGATGAATCGGAAATATCCGAAATGCGCGCGACGGCCACCGTGGGCGCGACGGCGGCCGCGATTGCCACAGCGGCCGCAGGCGTGGCGGGCGCAGCGGGCGCGGGCGTGGCGGGCGCAGGCGCGGGCGTGGGCGTGGCGGGCGCAGGCGTGGCAGGCGCGGGCGTGGGCGTGACGGGTGCAGCGGGCGCGGGCGTGGCCGGGAGGCCTGGGCCGGCGCCGCGGATGGTCCAGCCGCCCGGCACCCGGAGGCCCTCGGCGAGCCGCCACCGTCCGGTGGGGAGCTCCAGTTTGCCGGGGGGCCGGGAGTCCAGCACCTCCTGCAGGAGCCGATGGTTCGCGATCGGGTCGTCGCCGAGGGCCGGGCGATGCGTCATGGTCAGGACTCCACGGAGACGGGGCCGATCCGCCAGGAGAGCGTCGGCTGGGGTTCCGCCGCGCCGAGCAGGACCGGGTGCACCGGCGACTCGGCGAACCGGACGTCGATGTCGCCACCGGCGTGCCGGATCACCTCGGTCGGCACCGGCTCGCCCGTGACCAGGTCGGCCGCGAGGACACCGGAGAGCTCACCGGGGTTGCGGGGCACGGCCCGGACCGCCACGCGGCGGGCCGCCCGGGACAGCTTGAAGACCGCCCGGGCCGGTTTCTGCCGGGTGATCCGGTTCCGCGGGCTGAGCGGGAGCGGGGGCGCCGGCGGTACACCCGTTCCGCCGATCCGGTACGCGAGCGGCCCCCCGGGCTGTACGACCGCGAAGTCGCACCCGGTGGAGCCGTACGGGCCGGGCGCCGGCGAGGACGCGGGCTCCTCCCGTACCGCAATCGAGTTGATCCGCAAGCCCACCGCGGACCTGGCGGAGAGGCGCTCGTCGGCCCACGACGGACGCCGGGTCTCGGCGAGCTCCACGATCAGCATGCCGTCGGCGCTCAGCTCGCCGGGCTCGAGGTCGAAGGAGAGCGCCACCGTGGCACCGCCCGCGGCACGCCAGCCCTGCCGCCGGGCCAGCACGGCCGCGCCCCGGATCCGGCCCTGCGCGCGCAGCGAGACCAGGCGCGGCAGCTCCGGAGCGAAGCGGGACGGGCGTACCCGGTCGGCCCACCAGCGGGTGCCCATCTCGTCGAGACCGATCGAGACGGTGACCCGGGCCGGCGCGCCGGTGCCGTTGATCTTCACGGCGATCGCGCCCCACTCGCCGTTGATCCGGCCGACGATGCGCTGGCCACGGACCATCTGGTCGACGATGGTGACGGACGGGCTCATGCCGGTGGTGAGGTCCAGCGGCAGACCCGCGGGCACGACCGGTTCGTCGTAGATCGTGCCGAACCAGGAACCGATGCTCATGAGATCTCGGCGGGAGTGCGGGGGACCTCGGCGGGGGCGATGGCGGGAACACCGGAGAGGTCACTGCGGGTGAGCATCGGTTCGCGCCGGGTCCACATCCGCTCGACCGTCTCGAAGAGCGGGTCGGCGTCGCTCTCGATGTGCCGGAACGTCGCGCGCATGGTCTTGAGCAGCGTGTTCGCCGGCCAGACCTCCCACTGCGGCACCTGCGGGGTGACCACGTCGGAGCCGCTGCGGTAGAGCCACAGCCAGAGCCGGGCGCGCTGCACCTGCTCCTCGGTGACCAGGGCGACCCGGTCCCGGACGGCGGTGATGCTGGAGTCGAGCGTCTTGAAGTACGCGTCGGCCGAGTCCACCACGGTGGAGAGCCCGCACGAACTCCACTCCGACCAGCCGGCCTGGATCACCGGGATGCCGTACGCCGGAAGCTCGTTGCTGACGCTGCCCCGGACCGTGACGCCCAGGTCGGTCAGGCTCCAGAGCGCGTTCTTGCTCAGCGTGGCGCTCGGCCGGAAGACCATGTGCTTCGACTTCTTGTGCTGCTTGGCCAGCTGGTCGAAGAAGTCGGTGGAGTCGTAGAGCCGCTGGCTGGGGTGGTCGAGGAAGAGCCACTGGGTGTCCTCGCGCCCGGCCGCCCACGCCGCGGTCTCGGTGAACCAGTCGGCCAGGGTCGGGAAGAGCTCGCGGTTGGTGCCGAGCGCGTCCGAGACCGCGTGGTTGAAGACCGCCACGATCGGGCGTTCCAGGTCGAAGCCGAACCGGGCCGCGGTGTGGCTGCGCAGCAGTGCCCGCTCGGCCGGGTTGTTCAGGTCGACGGAGGCGTTCGTGCCACCGCGCCACCAGCTCGGCCGGCCCAGGTTGACCTTGGCCCGCCAGGCGATCAGCTCGGTGACCGGGCGCAGCTTCTCCCGCCGCGGCCAGACCTGGGTCTCGAAGACCTCGCCGATCTGCCGGGTCAGCTCGCCGCGGAACGTCTCGGTGTGCGTGTCGTGCTCGGGGAAGAGTGCGTACGCCTTGAGGCAGCCGGTCTGCTGCGTGTGGATCACCGGGATCCGCTCGCGGCGGGCCACGTCGACGGCGAGACCCCACTGGTCGTAGTCGACGTGGCTGGTGACCAGCGCGACCACGTTGTTCGCGCGGAACTGCTGCTCGTAGTAGGCGGCGAGGGCGTTGCCGTACCGCACCCGGTCGGCGGGCGGGTCCTGCCGCAGCCGGGGCAGCTTGGCGAGCCGCGCGTCGGTCGCCCGGATGTTCTCCGAGACGTCGAAGGAGGGCGTGGCGTCCGACCGGCGCACGATGTCCCAGACGTCGATGGTCTCGGACGCGCCGTACGCCTCGGTGAACTCGCGCATGGTCGCGACGTCGAAGCCCTGCCAGAGAGTCTTGGCCCAGGCCTCCTCGACGCCGGTGAAGACGATCAGCTTCGCCGGACGGATCTTGCGGATGGCGTTCGCCACGGCCAGGTTGCGCAGGGTCACGCGCAGGTCCTGGTGGAACGCCTCGACGTAGATCACGCCGTCATCGGTGGGTGCCGGCAGATTCTTCTGCCAGAACACCTCCGCGGCGTTGAGGAAGTGCTTCCATTCCTGTTTGTTCGCATTCAGCAGCACGTCAGATCAGGTCCCAGCTCAGCGGAGTTCCCTTGGCGGCGTCGGTGCGGAAGACCCGGCCCAGCACGGTGCTCATCATGTCCGGCTCCAGACCACCCGTCGGGCGGATGGAGCGGACGTTCCCGGCGGTGACCGGCTCACCGGCCTTGACGTCGGTCACCACATAGAGCGAACGGCGGAACCGCAGTCCCTCCTTCTCGGCCTCGGTCGGCCCGATGGAGGTCGTACCCAGAGCCTGCCAGGCCCGCTCGGATTCCGCCACGAGCGCGGCGAGTTCCGCCGGTTCGAGGGAAAACGCGGAGTCCACGCCACCGTCGGCCCGGCTCAGCGTGACGTGCTTCTCGATCAGCACCGCACCGAGCGCGACCGCGGCGATCGGCACGCCGATACCCAGCGTGTGGTCGCTCAGGCCGATCGGCACCTTCAGCGCCTCGGCGAGCACCGGGATGCGGAGCAGGTTGGTGTGCTCCGGCGGGGTGGGGTACGACGCCGTGCAGCTGAGCACGGTGATGTCGGTGGCGCCCGCGCCCTGGGCAGCCTCGACCGCGGCGACGATCTCCTTGAGGGTCGCCATACCGGTGGAGATGATGATCGGCTTCTTCGTCGAGGCGGCGAGCCGGATCAGCGGCAGGTCGGTGACCTCCGACGACGCGATCTTGTACCTCGGCGCGTCCAGCTTCTCCAGCAGCTCGACGGCGGTAGGGTCGAAGGGGCTGGAGAAAGCCTCGATGCCCCGCTCCCGGGCGCGCTCGAAGATCGGTGCGTGCCAGTCCCACGGGGTGTGCGCGCGGGTGTAAAGGTCGTACAGGTACTCACCACCCCAGAGTTCGTGGCCCGCGGAGAGCTGGAACCGGGGGTGCTTCACGTCCACCGTCAGGGTGTCCGCGGTGTACGTCTGGATCTTGATGGCGTCCGCGCCGGCATCGGCGGCGGCGTCCACCAGCTGCAGCGCCCGGTCGAGGGAACCGTTGTGGTTGCCCGACATCTCCGCGACGATGTACGGCTTCGATTTGCTCATTTCGCTCTCTCTGTCCAGACGACCGTCTTGGTGACCCCATCGACGATTCGTTCATATCTGCGCGTCTCGCGAAACCCGAAGCGCCGGTGCAGGGCGAGGACCTGTCTGTTCTCCTCGAGCGTCTCGCCGCCGAGGGTCGTGAGGCCGAGAGGGCCGAAGGCGTACTCGACGGCCTCCTTCTCCAACCGCATCCAGGCCGCGAGGAGACGGGGGCCGAGCCCTTCGACGTCGAGATAGAACGACCAGGTGTTGCCATTGAAGATCACCACGCCGGACGGGACGCCGTCCTCCTCGTAGATCAGCACGAGGGCCTTGCGGGTCGCCCACCAGGCGGCGTGCTCCTCCGGCCGGATCTCGTGAGTGGTGAGGCTCACGGCTCGGACCGACGGATGGTTACGCCAGCTCAGGATGAGATCGCGGTCGGTGTCGTCGGCGGGTCGCAGCACGCCGGTCAACGTATGGACGCGGTCTGGACTGACTGTGGCGGCGAGGGGATGCGTTGGGAAACCAAAGGTGTCCGTTCGGTGGACTAGCGCCCGAAATGCAGAAAAAGAGCCGGGCGTCGTGACGACACCCGGCTCTTCTCTATGCTTCTTCCCGCGTTTCCGGCACCTCTCCCTGCGTTTCCGGTCCCTGCGTTTCCGGCGGGAACAGCAGATCGTCCATGGCCTCCGTGGTCAGCGGTTCGGCGAAGTAGTAACCCTGGCCCAGCTCGCAGTTGCCCCCGGTGAGCTCGTTCAGCTGCCCGGCGTCCTCGATCCCCTCGGCGATCGTGGAGAGCTGCAGCGCCTGCCCCAGCTGGATGATCCCGTGGGTGAGCGCCGCCGCGGCGGGCACCGCCCCGACGTCGTCCACGAACGACTTGTCGATCTTGATGATGTCCACCGGGAAGTTCCGCAGGTAAGCCAGCGACGAGTACCCCGTCCCGAAGTCGTCGATCGCCAGCCGTACCCCGAGCGCCTTGATCTGCGCCAGCCGGCCCAGCGTCTCCGGCCGGTGCTCGACCAGCAGCGACTCGGTCAGCTCGATCACCAGGAGGTGCGGCGGCAGCCCGGCGTCCTCCAGCGCCGAGATGACCAGGTGCGGCAGGTCGGCCCGGTCGAGCTGGACCGCCGAGAGGTTGACGCTGACCGTGAGCGGATTGCCCGGTCCGCGCTGGGCGTTCCAGCGGGCCGCCTGCCGGCAGGCCTCGCGCAGCACCCACTCGCCGATCGGCACGATCATCCCGGTCTCCTCGGCGAGCGGGATGAACTCCAGCGGCGGGATCATCCCGCGCTCCGGGTGGTTCCAGCGCACCAGCGCCTCCAGCCCGGAGATCTCGTGGGTGCTCAACCGGACGATCGGCTGGAACCGCAGCTCGAACTCGTGCCGGATGACCGCCCGGCGCAGGTCCGCCTCCATCCGCAGGTGCTTCTGGAACGACTCGCGCATCTTCGGGTCGAAGAGCGCGTACTGGTCCTTGCCCTGCTTCTTCGCCTCGAACATCGCCAGATCGGCGCGGACCAGCAGGTCGGAGGCCTCCTCCGTGCCGGCGTCGCCGTACGCCACCCCGATGCTGCAGCTCACGAAGACCTCGTGGCCGTCCACATCGAACGGCTCGCGCAGCGCCGCCATGATCCGCCGGGCCACCGGCACCGCGGCCTCGGCACCGGACACCTCGGGCAGCAGCACGGCGAACTCGTCCCCGCTCAGCCGGGCCGCGGTGTCCCCGGTCCGCAGGCAGTCGCGCAGCCGGTCGGCGACCGCGGCCAGCAGCTTGTCGCCGACCGCGTGGCCGAGCGAGTCGTTGACGACCTTGAACCGGTCCAGGTCGACCAGGAGCGCGGCCACCCCGGAGGAGGCCCGTGCGGTGGCGAACGCGTTCTCCAGGCGGGTGGTGAAGAGCGAGCGGCTGGCCAGCCCGGTCAGCGTGTCGTGGAACGCGTGGTGCATCTCGCGCAGCGTGCGGGCGTCGGTGATGGCCAGGCTGAGGTGCTCGGCGAAGGCCAGCAGGATCTCCTGGGCCGGCTTGTCCCACTCCCGGACCGCGCGGTACGAGCCGACGAAGAGCGACCCGACGACCACGCCGTTCTCGTGCACCGGGACCGCCATCACGGTCTTCAGCCGGGACCGGACGATCTCCGGCACCGCGATCGGCGAGCCGGCGTAGTCGTCGACCGCGACCACCTCGTCGCCCATGATGGCGATGCCGACGGCGCCCAGCGAGGCGACCGGCACCTGCTGCATCAGCGCCACGTGCTCCGTGGGGATGCCCCGGCTGGAGATCATGCTGGTCCGGGTCGGGTCCTCCAGGTCCAGGATGGTGAGGCCGGCCATCTCCACGTCGATCAGGTCGGCCGTACCCGCGGTGACCAGGTCGAAGATCCGGCGCAGCGGCTCGCGCCGGGCGATCGCCCGCTGCACCGCGCTGAGCTCGTCGAAGAGCCGCTGCCGTCGCTGCAGGGAGTCGATCAGCCGGGTGTTCTCCTCGGCCTGCTGCCGCTCGGCCTCGATCAGGTGCAGGGCCTGGAGGCTGAGGTCCAGCACCCGGGCCATGCCCCGGAGCAGGCAGACCTCCTCGATGCTGAACTCGGCGGCGCGGCCGACCACGAGCACACCCGGCGAGGCGCCGTCGAGCGGCGCGAACGTCACGGCGTACGCGTTTCCGTCGGCGGTCAGGGTGGCCTGGCGGCCTGCGGCGATCTCGGTGAGATCGGCGGCCGGGATCCGGTCCGCGGGCAGCCCGACAGACGCGACCACGCCGCCGTCGACCATCAGTACCGCGAGGTCGGCACCGAGCGCGCGAACCGCACACTCGAGAGCGGCGTGCTGCGCGGCAGCCTCATCGGGCCGATCGGCTACGACGGCGAGGAACTCCGTCAGTTGCTGGGTGGCGAGCACGTGGATGCAGTCGGCGAGCGACTCGCCCAGATGAGGAATTGCAACCGAGGTGGGTGCGGGTTCGTGCCAATCTGGTCACGAGCGGTCAGTGTGTTGTCACCCATGGTTGTCAAAGGTGCGCGTGATGCGCCTGAATGGATCTGTGGCCGCACCCGACGCACCATCGCCGTCGCTCGCGCCCGGCCGGATCGGCTCGGGCTCCGCCGCCTTCTTCGGCGTCGCCGCCGCCGTCCCGATCGCGACGCTGGTCACCCTCGTTCCACCGGCCTTCGCCGGCGGCGCCGGGCCGTTGCTCCCCCTCTCCGTCGTCGCCGTCACCCTTGTCGCCTTCCTTTTCAGTACGCCGTACGCGCGCTCGACCCGAAAGAGGCAGACGGCGGCCCCGGCTTACACCTACGTGTCCCGTGGTCTGGGCCGGCCGGCCGGGCTCTCCGCCGCCTGGCTGGCACTCGCCGGTTACCACGCGATCCAGTTCGGTCTCTACGCGATGCTCGCCCCGGCCGCCGCCCCGCTGCTCCGGAGCCTGTTCGGCATCGCCGTCCCGTGGTGGGCGGTGGCCGGCACGGCCTGGTTGCTGGTCACCCTCCTCGGCCCGATCCGCGCCGAGATCACCGCCGGCCTGATCGCCCTGCTCGCCACCGCCCAGGGCTCGGTCCTCGCCATGTACGCCGTCTCCAACGTGCTCCGCCCCGCCGACGGCCACGTCACCCCGGCGTCGATCCTCCCCGGTGACCTCGGAGCCCTCGACCGCCCGCTGCTGGGGTTGCTCCTCGCCGCCGCGGCGCTCGCCTTCGCCGGTTTCGAGACCGCCGCCTGCTACACCGAGGAGGCCTTCTACCCGCACCGGGCGGGCGGCCGCGGCACGGTCGGCGCGGTCCTGCTGATCGCCCTGCTGCTCGGCGGCCTCTCCTGGTCGATGATCGTCGCCGCCGGCCCGTCCCGGATCGACGCGGCGGCCACCGCGAACGGCTCCGACCTGCTCTTCGCCCTCTCCGCCGAACGCCTGGTCCCGTGGGCGGTCACCCTGGGCCGCCTGATGCTGGTGGCCGGCCTGTTCACCGGCATCCTGGCCCTGCACCACGCGATCACCCGCTACCTGTACGCCCTGGGCCGCGAGCGCATCCTCCCGGGCGTCCTCGAGGCCACCGGCCGGCGTACCGGCGCCCCGCGCGCCGCCTCCCTGACCCAGTCCCTGATCGCCGGGGCCGCCCTGCTCGGAGCGTACGCGGCCGGCGCCACCACCGAGCCGCACACCGCGCGCTGGCTGGTCCTCGGCGGCGCGCTCGGCATCCTGCTCACCCAGCTGCTGATCTCCCTGGCCACGGTGCTCGACATCCACCGCGGCGGCGGCATCCTCGCCCCCGCACTCGCCACGGTGTCCCTGGCCGTCCTCGCCTACCTGGCCTTCGTGAATCTCCCGGCCCTGCTCGACGTCCGCCCCGGCGCCGCGCTGACCCGTGTCCTCCCCGCCGCGATCCTGGCCTGCGCCCTGATCGGCGTCGTCCAGGCGCTCCTCCTGCGCACGCTGCACCCGGTCCGTTACGCCGCGATCGCCCTCGCCGGAACAGCGGTGGTGGTCACCCCGCGCTCCACGCCACACGCCCTGCCCTCGCCGACCACGCACGCCGAACCGCGCCCCACCGCCGAGCCCTTCCGCATCCCCCGGCAGCGCACCCCCGGGGCCCACCGCCCGGACCGCATCGACCACCCCGACCGTGTCGACCGCGAGGCCGGTTAGCCACCCTTCGCGATCTCGGCCACCACCGCGCCCCATCCGGCCACCGCGACGATCCCCGGCGGCAGTTCCCGCCGCTCGCCACCGAAGAGATACCGGTGCGGCACGGTCTCCAGAAACCCGAGCACATCCAGCCGGTCGTCCACGAAGTGCGTCACCCCGAGCCGTGCGCAGACCCCGGCCTTGTCCTGCCGCTCCCGCACGAAGTGCACGTGCTCCTCGGCAACCCCGGTCATCGCACCGAACCGGTGATGCGCCAGCCAGTCCCGCGTGTTCCGCTCGACCTTGGGCCCCGCTTTCGACACGAGATGCACCCGCCCGCCGAACACCCCGCCGGCAAGCCCTCGCAGCGCCTCGAACGCCCCCACCACCTGCGGCGTCTCCAGCGGCCGCCGCCCGAAGAAGGAGGTGTCCACATCCCCGTCGGCCGGCTCCACGAGCACCCCGCCGACATCCACCCCGAGCACCGGCTCCCGCACCGCCCGCACCCCGCGATACGGCACCCGCCCGCCCTGCCCCAGCCGTTGCCCGCGTCGCTGCTTCACACCCGCCTGTCTAGGTCACCCCACCCCCACCTGCAACCGGCTTTCCCGCCCCGCCGACCCCCCCCAGACCCGAAACCGCTCATCGGTCCGCAGCCGAAACGCGAACCGCTCCGCGCCGTTCTTCTCCAGCCGCTCCAGAGTCAGATCCGCCGCCGTTTCCTCACCGAGCCCCAGCCGCGCCCGGTGATACCGGATCTGATCCCGATATCGCGCCCGCACCAGTGCCGGATGCCGGTCGGCGAGCATCAGCAGACAGTCGTCGACGTGAAGCACAGTGGTCCCCGCATCGACCTGGTCGAGGCAGCGCTGAAAGTCGAGGGCACCTTCACGCTCCCGAGTGACGAGCACATCCACCTTCCCGCCGACCGCGGCCGCCAGGACATGCCGGTCGTTCGGATCCGCGGGGCAGGGCACGTTGGCGTCGACGAAGACGATCAAAGGCACCGGCGGCACGCGATGGCGCCGTTGTCGAGCAGGCCGATCAGGGTCGGCCGTGAGACGCCCAGCAGCCGGGCCGCCTCGCTGGTGGTCAGCTCGCGGGCGATCTCGCTGACCACGACGCCGTCGCCGCGTCGCAGGGTGTCACAGACCTGTGCGAGCAGGTCGACCACCAGGTCGGGGACGGCGACGGAGCCGGCATCGCCGAGATCCAGCCGGGCCCGGTCGCGGTCGATGCGCCGGACGGCGTCGAGGAAGCTGGTCAGCTCGTCGTGCTCCGGCCCGCTGCCGCGGGTGGCGGCCTCCGAGAGCTGGATCGCCGTGGCGTTGAGCGTGCTGCTCATGACTCGACCTTTCGAAGCGCTGGAGTGCGGCCACGCCGGCCTCCACCCTCTCCTGGCACCTCTACGTACCACAAAAGCAGTAACCGCAAGCGCCTGCGGATATTGCACTTATGGGTGTCAGGCGAAGAAGTTCTGGACCTGGGTCAGGGTGAGGTAGCCCTGGGGCTCCAGCTCGCGCGGGACCGACGGCAGGCCGCGTTCGGTGACCGGGACCGCGTCGGCGTCCAGGGGCGGGGGCGAGAGGACCGGGTCCGGGGGGAGGGCGGGCAGGGCCATCGCCTCGCGGATCACCTCGAACATGGTGCGGACCTCGGTGATCGCGCGCAGGAGCAGCTCCTGTTCGGCGCAGTCGGTGGGGAGAGCGCAGGTGAAGTTCGCCCGCAGCCGATCGCCCTCGCCGCGGATGTCGGCGGTCGGCCGCAGGTGGTCGAGGTGCCCCTCGGTGACGATGCCCAGTTCGCAGGTGCGGTAGCCGGAATCCCGCCACCACTGCTGCCAGCGCGGGTCGGCGTCCAGGGTCTGTACGGCGTGCTGCAGCGCGACCAGATAGTGCCGCGGCGCCCGGCCGTCCCGAGTTGCCGTCCCCAGCCGTGGATGGAGCCAGAACTCGTCCATGTCTGGCATGTTCGCAAGATCATGGGGTGTCTCGTGGAGATTCGGTCCCGCGCGTCCGGGTAGACGCCCTGGTCACCGCGTTTTCCGGACGTCGCACCGCGTTTGCCGGACCTGGTGCACCATAAAGCGCCGGTGGCCCGTTCGAGTAGTGCCCGTTGTCACGTTCCATAAGGCGCTTGTATAACCTGCTGATATATATCAACAGTGAGCATCCCCAGCGAGGACCTGGCCGTCGCGGCGGCCTTCGAACGGCTCTACGCCGCCCTGCGCCGGATCACTCCGCGGGAGGAGCTCAGCCTCACCGCCGCGTCGACGCTGGCCCGCCTGGAGCGCACCGGCCCGCACCGGCTCTGCGACCTGCACGTCCCCGAAGGGGTGACCCAGCCCGCGATGACGCAGCTGGTCAGCCGCCTGGAACGGGACGGGCTGGCCGAGCGGGGAGGTGACCCGGCCGACGGCCGGGTCGTGGTCGTCAGCATCACCGACGCCGGGCGCGACGCCGTCGCCCGCCGCCGGGCCGGGCGCGCGGAGGCGCTCTCCGCGGTGCTGCGGCGACTCGGGCAGGACGAGCGGGCGGCGATCGTGTCCGCTCTCCCGGCCCTGGACCGGCTCAACGATCTGCTCATCGAGAACTAATCAGGAGAAGGGGCGAGATCGCGTGCTGCCCGTCGACCATCCGCGCTACAAGTGGGTCGCGCTCACCAACACCACCCTCGGCAACCTGCTTGCCACGATCAACTCGTCGATCGTCCTGATCTCGCTGCCCGCCATCTTCAAGGGCATCGAGATCAACCCGCTGGCCGCCGGGAACGTCAGCTACCTGCTCTGGATGCTGATGGGCTACATGCTGGTCACCGCGGTGCTCGTGGTGACGCTGGGCCGGCTCGGCGACATGTACGGCCGCGTCAAGATCTACAACGCCGGGTTCGCGATCTTCACGCTCGTCTCGATCGTGCTCTCCGTCGACCCGTTCACCGGCGGCGCGGGCGCGATCTGGCTGATCGGCTGGCGGGTGGTGCAGGCGATCGGCGGCGCGATGCTGATGGCCAACTCGGCCGCGATCATCACCGACGCGTTCCCGCCCAAGCAGCGTGGCATGGCGCTCGGCGTCAACATCGTCTCGGCGCTGGCCGGCTCGTTCATCGGCCTGGTCGCGGGTGGCGTGCTGGCCGAGTGGGACTGGCGCTCGGTCTTCTGGGTGAACATCCCGCTCGGCGTGGTCGGCGCGGTCTGGGCGTACCGCTCGCTGCACGACACCGGTGTCCGGCGGCAGGCGAAGATCGACTGGTGGGGTAACGCCACCTTCGCGATCGGGCTCACCGCGTTGCTGGTCGGCATCACCTACGGCATCCAGCCCTACGGCGGCCACACCCAGGGCTGGACCAACCCGTGGGTGCTGACCGGCCTGATCGGCGGCGCGATCGTGCTGGTGATCTTCGGGATCATCGAGACGAAGGTCGCCGAGCCGATGTTCCCGCTGAAGCTCTTCCGCGACCCCGCGTTCACCGGCGGCAACCTGGCGAACCTGCTCTCCAGCGTGGCCCGCGGCGGCCTGCAGTTCATGCTGATCATCTGGTTGCAGGGCATCTGGCTGCCGCTGCACGGCTACAGCTACGAGTCGACCCCGCTCTGGGCCGGCATCTACCTGGTCCCGTTGACGATCGGCTTCCTGGTGGCCGGCCCGGTCTCCGGCTTCCTCTCCGACCGGTTCGGCCCGCGCCCCTTCGCGGCCGGTGGACTGCTGGTGATGGCGGCCTCCTTCGCGGGCCTGCTCTTCGTGCCCGGCGACTTCAGCTACCCGGTCTTCGCGATCCTGATCTTCATCAACGGCCTGGGCGGTGGCCTCTTCTCGGCGCCGAACACGTCGCTGCTGATGTCGACCGTCCCGGCGAACATGCGCGGCGCTGCCTCCGGCATGCGGGCCACCTTCATGAACGCCGGCCAGGTGCTCTCCATCGGCGTCTTCTTCTCGCTGATGGTGGCCGGCCTCTCCGACTCGCTGCCGGCCAGCCTGAACGCGGGTCTCACCGCGCAGGGCGTCCCGGCCGACGTCGCCGCTCAGGCCGCGCAGATCCCGCCGGTCGGCACGCTCTTCGCCGCCTTCCTCGGCTACAACCCGATCGCCGAACTGCTCGGCTCCACCGTGCTCGGCGCCCTCCCCGCCGACAACGCCGCGACGCTGACCGGCCTGGAGTTCTTCCCCAAGCTGATCGCCGACCCCTTCCACGACGGCCTCGTGGTCGTCTTCTGGATGGCGATCGGCATGGCGGTGCTCGGTGCCCTGGCCTCCCTGATCCGTACCCGCAAGAAGCCGGAAGCGCCCGACGCCCCGGACCAGACGGCAGCGGCCTTCATCGCGCACGAGGCCGAGCTGAGTGCCGAACTGGCCGACGCGCAGCCCCTCGCTCCCGCGACCCGCATTCCCGAACCACTAGAAGATTAAGGTCAAAACCTCCTTATAGTACGGTCCTCCCGCTCCGGCCCCGCTCAAAAGGCGGCCGGTCCTCTCGCTCCGGCCCCGCTCGAAGGTGGCCGGAGCGAGTGCTTTTCACGGCGTCGTGTCCAGCAGCATCGCCGCGATCCTCCGAGCTGTCAGTGGCACCTCGGGCCCCGGGTTCTGCCGGGCGCCGGTCGTCGCGCCGTCGTAGAGCACCACGAGCTGCCGCCCGAGGCCCTCCGGGTCGGCGGCCCCCGCCTCGCGCGCCAGCGTCACGAAGAGCTGCCGCGTCCACGCCCGGTTCGCCGTGCTCTCCTCGCGGACCACGCCGGACGGGTCCGACTCGGCCCCGGCGTTGTAGAAGGCGCACCCCCGGAACCCCGGCTCGGACGCCGACTCCGCGAGCAGGTCGAAGACGCCGAGCAGCCGGTCCCGTGGCGTGCCGAACCGGTCCAGCCCTCGGGTGATCCGGTCCCGCCGTTCCCGGTGCCGGCCCTGCAGATAGGCCCGGACCAGCCCGTCCTTGCTGCCGAACGCGGTGTACAGCGATGCCTTGGCGACCCCGGCGTGCTCGATCACCCGATCGATGCCGACGGTGTGCACGCCCTCGGCGTAGAAGAGCTCGTCCGCCGCGTCGAGCAGCCGCTCGCGGGCCGTCCTTCGGGGTGATGTGACCGGCATGGCTTGACGATAACAGACAGGTCTGTCTAGTGTCGCTTCCGACTAGACAGACCTGTCTGTTCATTTCCCCGAGGAGCCCACGATGACCGCAGTCGCCGAACGCCCGGCCCCGGCGAGACCCGTCCGGGGCGCGAGGCTGAGCCGGGCCACCGCCTTCGCCGCGATCGCCGCGATCCTGGTCACCTTCGCCGCCGCGGCCGCCGTCCCGTCCCCGCTCTACGTCGTCTACCAGCGCGAGTGGGGCTTCTCCGCGGCCATGCTCACAGTGATCTTCGCGGTCTACGTGGTCGCCCTGATCGCCGCGCTGCTCACCCTCGGCGCGCTCTCCGACTACGTGGGCCGCCGCCCGGTGCTGGCCGGCGCCATCGTGCTGGAGGCGGTCGCCCTGGTGCTCTTCCTGGTCGCCGGCGACGTCTCGGCGCTGCTCGCCGCCCGGATCGTGCAGGGCGTCGCGACCGGCGCCGCGCTCAGCACGCTCGGCGCCGCCCTGATCGATCTCAACCCCGAGCACGCACCCGGCCGGGCCGGCCTGATCAGCGGCATCGCCCCGGTCGGTGGTCTCGGCCTGGGTGCGCTCGGCTGCGGCCTGCTGGTGGAGTTCGCGCCGTTCCCGACCCACCTCGTCTTCGCTCTGCTGCTGGCCGGCATGGCCGTCGCCGGGCTGGCGGTGGCCCTGATGCCGGAGACCGCGGCCCGCCGTCCCGGTGCCGCCGCCTCGCTGACCCCGCGTCTCGGCGTGCCGGCCCGGCTCCGCGCCGACCTGGTCGCCCTGGTCCCGATCATCGTGGCCAGCTGGGCGCTGGGTGGCCTCTACCTCTCGCTCGGCCCGTCCGTGGCGGCCGACTCGTTCGGCATCCACGACCACCTGATCGGCGGCCTGGTCGTCGCGATCGTCTGCGGTGTCGGCGCGCTCACCTCGTTCCTGCTGCGCGGCACGCCGACCCCGCGGGTGCTGCTGGTCGCCGGGAGCGGTCTGGTCGCGGGCGGTCTGATCACCGTGGCCGGCCTGGTCGCCGGCAGTCTCCCGCTGGCCACGGCCGGTTCGGTGGTCTCTGGTGCCGGGTTCGGCGCGGCGGCCCTGGCCTCGTTCAGCACTCTGGCCCAGATCGCGCAGCCGCACGAGCGGAGCGAACTTCTCGCGGTGGCGCTGGTGATCTCGTACGCGGCGCTCAGCCTGCCCGCCGTGATCGCCGGAGTGGCCGCCGGCCGAGTCGGCCTGCACGCCACCGTGCTGGTCTACGGCGCCGCCGTCGCGGCCCTCGGCGCGCTGGCGCTGCTGGCCCAGCGCCGCAGGGGTTAATCACCCCTTTCGTGTCCGTCTCGGCGTGGACGGGTGGCATTCACCCGGCCGCGCCTTAAGCATATGGTGCGAATCGGACACAAGGGGCAATCATGAAGAGATTCTGGGCGGCCGCCACTGCGGTCGCGCTCTGCGCGGTCGGTGCCGCGGTCACCTCGGCGGAGGCCGGCACCAAGCGCGGGGGGCCCGACTACGTGCCGCCACCGGTCACGTGGAGCCCCTGCGCCGACCCCGCGCTGAAGGCACAGGGCGTGGAGTGCGGCACCGTGACGGTGCCGCGGGACTACGCGAACCCGAAGGGCGTCAAACTCCAGCTCGCGGTCTCGCGGGTCAAGCACGCCGTCTCGGCGGAGAAGTACCAGGGCGTCATCCTGGTCAACCCGGGCGGACCGGGCGGCGCGGGGCGGCCGATGGCCACGATCGGCTCGCACGTGCCGAGGGGCGCGGGCCTGGCGTATGACTGGATCGGCTTCGACCCGCGCGGGGTGGGCGCCAGCAAACCGCGCTTGAGCTGCCAGAAGGACTACGCCGGGTACAACCGCCCGCCGTACGTGCCGACCACCCCGGCGATCGAGAAGGCCTGGCACGCCCGGACCACCGAGTACGCCGCCAAGTGCGCCAAGGCCGGCGGCCCGCTCCTGGACCACCTGCGCACCGAGGACACCGTCCGGGACATGGAGAGCATCCGGCGGGCCCTGGGCGCGCCGCAGATCAACTTCTACGGCTTCTCGTACGGGACGTATCTGGGCCAGGTCTACGCCACGATGTTCCCGGACCGGGTCCGCCGGATGGTGCTGGACGGCAACGTCAACCCATCCCGCGTCTGGTACCAGTCGAACATCGACCAGGACATCGCGTTCGACCGGAACATCAAGATCTACTTCGGCTGGATCGCCAAGCGCGACGCCGTGTACCACCTCGGCACGACCGCCGCCCAGGTCGAGCAGGCGTACTACAAGCAGCTTGCCGAGCTGGCCACCAAGCCGGCCGGCGGGTCGATCGGCCCGGCCGAGCTGACCGACATCTTCCTGCAGCCGGGCTACTACATCTTCAACTGGGAGGAGGTCGCCCGGGCGTTCGCCGACTGGGTGGTGGACCACAAGCCGGAGGGCCTGAAGCGGCTCTACGACGAGAACAACGCGAAGACCCCCGAGGGCGACAACAGCTACGCGATCTACCTCGCCGTCCAGTGCACCGACGCGCCCTGGCCGAGCGAGTGGTCCAAGTGGGCCGAGGACAACTGGCGGGTCTACGAGAAGTCGCCCTTCGAGACCTGGGGCAACGCCTGGTACAACGCGCCGTGCCGGCACTGGGCCGCGCCGCCCGGCACGCCGATCCGGGTGGACGGCGCGAAGGCGCCGCCGATTCTGCTGCTCAGCGAGACCCTGGACGCGGCGACCCCGTTCAGCGGCAGCCTCGAGGTGCGCCGTCGCTTCCCGAAGGCCGCGCTGATCGAGGGCGTGAACGGCACCACGCACGCCGGCTCGCTCTTCGGCAACGCCTGTGTCGACGACGCGGTCGCGGACTACCTGGCCACCGGCGCGCTGCCGAAGCGGGCCGCGGGTGACGAGTCCGACAAGAAGTGTGATCCGCTGGCGCAGCCGGGCCTCGGGGCGCCGCTCGCGCAGCGTGCTCCGGTGCTGCTGGAGCGGCTCCACCTGCAGGAAATGATCACAGGGCGGGGCTGACCGGTCGCGGGGTCGGCTATAGTCGACCCCGCGAAGGGGAGTAGCTCCCAATGTCGCGGTCGACATACTGACGCGCCTGTTCGGGCGTCCGGCCGCGCGGCCTTTCCCAAGGCGAGCGAGACCTTCGACCAGGCTGTTCACACGAACGGCCGGGTCGAGGTCGCCCTGCGCCCAGAACCCGGTCGTGTTTAAAACCGGGAGTATCCGTGCAAGGTTTCCTCACCGCGCTGGCCGTCAGCTTCGCGGTCATCTTCGTCGCCGAGCTCGGCGACAAGTCCCAGCTCATGGCGATGACGTTCGCCACCCGCTTCAAGCCCGTCCCGGTGCTGGTCGGCATCACCGCGGCCACCGCGCTGGTCCACCTGGTCTCGGTCGGCATCGGGTACGGCCTCGGCGCCGCCCTCCCGACCGGCTGGATCTCGCTCGTCGCCGGTGTCGCGTTTCTCGCCTTCGGCGCCTGGACGCTGCGCGGGGACCACCTCACCGACGAGGAGAAGTCCAAGGCGGAGAAGTCCACCGGCTCCGCGATCCTTGCCGTCGGCGGCGCGTTCTTCCTGGCCGAGCTGGGTGACAAGACCATGCTCGCGACCATCACGCTCGCCACCCAGCACGGCTGGTTCGGCACCTGGGTCGGCTCGACGGTGGGCATGGTGGCCGCCGACGCGCTCGCCATCCTGGTCGGCCGCTACCTCGGCCGGCACCTGCCGGAAAAGGTGATCAAGTGGGGAGCGGCCGCCCTCTTCGCTATCTTCGGCATCTGGCTGCTGATCGAGGCGGTCGTCGACCTCCGCTAGCCACGGCCGGCCACGCGGCCGGTCACGGCATCATTGAGATCTTGGCGAAGTCGCGGCTGCCGGCAGGTGGGCGACGGCTGCCAAGATCGAGAGGGAGAGGTGTCGTGCTGCGACAGGTCGCGATGGCGCGGATGCAGTTGCAGCGCGGCGAGGCCGCCGGCGCCGCCGAGTTGCTCGGCCCGGTGCTCGCCGCCGAGCCGGACAACGTGGGCGCGCTGGTCCTGATGACCCACGTGCAGCTGGCCCTGCGGAAGCCGGAGCTCGCGCTGGAGACGGCCGAGCGGGCGGTCCGCAACGCTCCGGAGTCCCCGGAGTCGCTGACCGCCCTCAGCCGGGTGCAGACCGCGCTGCACCGGCACGAGCCGGCGATCGAGACCGCCCGGGCCGCGGTGCTGCGCGAGCCGGAGAACCCGTACCGGCACAACCGGCTGGCCTGGGCGCTGCTGGAGGAGGGAGTCCGGCTGATCGACGCGGAGCACGCGGCGCGCGAGGCGATCCGCCTGGATCCCGGCGAGGCGGACTTCCGGATCACGTACGCCATGGTGATGAAGGCCCTGCAACTGCCGGACCGGGCCCGGCAGGCGCTGCGCGACGCGCTGGAACGCGAGCCGGACAACGCGATCGCCCGGCACGAGCTGGCCGCCTTCGACGTGGTGCACCGGAACCCGTTCGCGCTCTCCCGGCTGGCCCGGGGCGCCGCCGGACTCGCCGGTGCCCTGCGCGCCGACCCGAGCCAGGAGGCCAGCCGCTCGCTGCTCGACGCGGCGCTGCGGCAATTCCTGGTCTACACCGCGATCATCCTGGTGGTGCTCGCCTACCTGGGCTGGCAGGTGGCGGACGACTCGGCGGCCGGGGCGCGTGTCCTGGCCGCCGCGGCGGCGCTGGTCCCGGCGGCGTACGCGGGATACTTCGTGGCCCGTCTCGATCGAGGGCTCCGGGCGTACCTCAAAGATGTGCTGAGCAGGCGGCGGATCGCCGGCCTGACCACCGCGGTGACCCTGCTCCTGCTGCTGGCCGCCACGGTGGCGCCGGCCGAGTGGCTGACCGAGTTGCTCGCCGCCGCAACGATCGCCGGTTTCGCGGTCCGCCTGCTCACCGCCGTGGTCCCGCGAGCGGTCTGACGTCGCATTGAGCTCATATCTCCGGCGAACCTGCCGAAATAGGGCCTGTGAGCACTATCCCCCTACCGCCCACGCCCATCGCCGCTCCCGGCGCCGCCGAGCGTGCCGCCGCCGACCCGGCCGACATGGCGGTCACCCAGGCCGCCGCGCTCTTCGAGAACATGCAGCCCGAGCAGGCCCTCGCGCTGCTCGAACCGGCCCTCGCCGCCCGGCCCGAGGCACCCGCCGGCTGGATCCTGATGGCGCGCCTCCGGCTCGCCCTCGACCAGGTCGAACCGGCCCTGCACGCGGCGAACCGGGCCGCCGAGCAGGCGCCCGAGGACCCACGCCCGCTGGCGATCGCGAGCCGCGCGCTCACCCTGCTCGGCAAGCACGACGAGGCGATGGGCATGGCCTACCGCGCCGTCATCGTCGAGCCGAAGAACCCGCTCTGGCACGACCGGGTGGCCTGGGCCCTGCTGGCCGCCGACCGCCAGCTCGCCGACGCCGAACAGGCTGCCCGCACCGCCGTCGGCCTGGACCCGTACGAGGCCCACTACTACTTCACCCATGGGGTGGCCCTGGCCGCGCTCGGCCACATCGACCAGGCCCGCCAGTCCCTGCAGACGTCGCTCCGCCTCGAGCCGAACAACCCGGTCGCCAGGCAGCGCCTCGACATCCTGAACGGCGACGCCGTCCCGACCCCGGAGAAGAAGAAGCGCGGCTGGAAGCTCTTCGGCCGCAAGTCCGAGCCCACCGTCATCCGCCCCGAGGAGCAGGCCTAGCTGGACATCACACCTGGCCCGTGTTGCGGCCGGATTCCGAAACACGGGCCGGCCGTGTTCAGGTCGAGCGGTGCCGGTGCCGGAGCAGCAACCAGACGAGCCAGCCGGTGCCGATGATGAAGCCGAAACTGATCAGGCGGTAGAGCACCACCGCGGCGACCGCGCCGGCGCTGTCCAGGCCACCCGCCACCAGCCCCAGCACCAGCGCCCCGTCCACCACCCCGAGCCCGCCCGGCACCACCGGTACGCTCGCGGCCGCCATCCCCGCGCAGTACGCGATCAGCAGATGCACCGCACTGATCCGGTCGGCACCGATCCGGTCCACCTCGACGGCGACGCAGCACATCCACAGGCAGAGCGCGTCGAACAGCCAGTTCGCGCAGGCCAGCGCCGCCGCCAGGGCGAACCGCGCCGGATGCACCCGGATCGCCCGCAGTTGCACGACGAACCCGAAGAGGCGATCCGCCCCGTGCTGGGGCGGCCGCCGGCGCACCCGGTTCACCCCGCCGAGCAGCGCCCGTACCGGCCTCTCCAGCAGGCGCGGCCGTACCGCGATCAGGCGTACCGCGGCGGTCACCGCGATCGCCGCCACCCCGTACCCGATCAGGGACCGCCAACTGCCGGTGTTCCTGGCCAGGATGCCGCCGACCGCCCCGACCAGGATCAGCGCCCCGCTGGAGAGCGCCCCACTGATCGCGATACACCAGGACGCCTCGGCGGGGGAGGCCCCGTACCGCCGCATCTGCCGGAAGTTGAAGCTGGTCGAGAAGAGTGGCCCGCCGGGCAGTGTCACGCTCAGCGAGTGTGACGCGTACGCCATCGCGACGTGCCGCCGTACGCTGACCTTGGTCCCCGCACCGCGCAGGAGAGCCCGCTGCATTCGCGCATAGGTGCCCATCGACGCGATCTCGGCCGCGAGCGCCGCCGCCACCCAGCCCCAGTGTGGTGCGCGCAGCTGGCCGATCGCCTGGTGCAGCGCGGACCATCCCACGACGATCTCGACCGCGAGGACGATCAGCACCGCCACGGCCACCAGCGGACCCCGGTACCGCCACTTCGGCGGCCCGGCGGCCGGTGGGGCCGTCACCGGGGTCGCGGTCATCCCCCGCATCGTCCCACCGGATACCCGCCGGGATGCGTGGTTCCGCCGCACCCGCCCGGCGCCCGGTGCCCCGGCGGTGGCCGCACCGTCCGGTCCAGGCCGTTTTCAGTCGCAGGAAGTTTGAAAAAATCTGGATTAGTCGGATAATTCTGGCATGATGGCCCTCCTGGCAACGGTGCCACCGCCCCCAGCGATCATCGCGCGGTACGACTTCAACGAGGCGGCGCCCGCGATCGACGACGAGTCCGGCTTCGGGCACACCCTCCGGGTGATCTCCGGGCACGGCGGCCGGGTACGCCCGGTGGCGCACGGCCCCGGCATCGCGCTGGCCTTCCCCGATCACTGCGTCCTGCAGATCTGCCCGCACGTGGCGTTGCAGAGCCCGGACAGCGCCGACCTGAACCCCGGCACCCGGGACTTCTCGTTCGGCGCCGAGATGCTGCTCGCCTCGAACGCCACCAGCAAGGGCCAGAACATCCTGCAGAAGGGGTACTCGAAGACCAGCAGCCAGTACAAGCTGCAGATCGACGGCGACGCGGGACGGCCGAGCTGTGTGCTGGTCGACGTGCGCCAGCCGGGCATCCGGATGGTCCGCAGCACGATCGGCACCGCCGACGGCCGCTGGCACAGCGTCCGGTGCCGGCGCAGCGGCGAGGTCTTCGAGATCTACGTGGACGGCGTGCTGCGCGGCGGCACCCGGGTGCCGGTCACCCTGGCCGTGGCGAACGACCGCCCACTGAGCATCGGTGGCAAGGGCGCGTACCGGGACAACGACCAGTTCAACGGCGTCCTCGACAACGTCTGGGTGGAGATCGGTTAACCGGCGGCGGCCGCCAGCAGGGCGCCGTCCCTCGAGTCCCCCGAGAGCTCCCAGGCGAACATCCCCCGCAACTTCTGAGATTTCGCGTACGCGAGCTTCCCGCGCACGGTCGACGGGGTGTCGTACGACCACCACTGCGAGCCGCAGACCGCGTACGCCGTACCCCCGATCGTGCCGGTCGGTGGGCAGCGTGCCACGAGCACCTTGTAGTCCTCCATGCCCTTCTCGTACGTTCCGGGTGCCGGCCCGGTGGCCGTCCCGCCCGGGGTGGCGCCGTTCACCCCGGTCCACCCCCGCCCGTAGAACCCGACCCCGACGAGCACCTTCGACGCGGGCACCCCGAGCGCCAGCAGCTCGTTCACCGTCGACTCGGTGGTGGACGTGGTCCTCGGGATCCCGGGGTACGCGCTCAACGGCGAGTGCGGTGCCGTCCGTCCCCCGGAGGCGGAGCCGGCCCCGAAGTAGTCGTACGTCATGGCGCTCAGCCAATCCACCTGCCCCGCGGCCGCCCGGTAGTCGGTCGCCCGCAGCTTGGTGACGTCACCCGGAACGGCCGCGGTCACCACGGCGCCCGCGCCGAAGGCGGCACGCAGGGCGGTGAGCATCCGGGGCAGCGCCTCCCGCCCGCTGGTGTCGCAGGTCAGGCCGCAGGCGTTCGGGTACTCCCAGTCCACGTCGATGCCGTCGAAGAGCCCGGCCCAGCGCGGATCCTCGACCAGCGCGCGGCAGGAGCGGGCGAACCGCTCCGGATCCCGGGCGGCCTCGGTGAACCCCGACGACCAGGTCCACCCGCCGAACGACCAGAGGATCTTGAGATCGGGGTAGGTCGCCTTCAGCTTGCGCAGCTGACCGAAGTTCCCGCGCAGCGGCGTGTCCGCGTCGTCCGCCGCACCGTCCACGCTGTCCATCGCGGCGATCGGCTTCTGGTATGCCGCCCACGCGTCCCCGACCCCGCACTCGCCCCCGTCGACCTTGCCGAACGCGTACAGGAGATGGGTGAGACGGCGTGCCGCACCGGTCGCCTCGACGTCGGCGACCCGGTATCCGCGGCCGTACCCGGCCCATTCGGTGTAGTAGCCGGCCAGTACCGAACTCCGATGGTCCGGAGCGGGAGCCGGGCGCGGCGTCGCCTGGCAGGCGGCGAGGGCCAGGAGGAGTAGGGCGAGGACCGCCGACCGGATGCGCACCGGGCCGAAGGTATCCGCCGGTTCGGGCGTTCTGCCCCTCATTCACCCGATCGAGGATGTGAGGGCGGCTACCTCGGCGGGCCGGTCGTGCACACCTGTGTAATCGTCATCCCGTGGCCATCAGCCCGGAGGTACGCGCTCTCTTCGCCTGGCGCCGAGTGCTGGGGCGGATGCGGGCCGTGCTGCGCAGCGCCGTGACCACCTTCGTGGTGGTCACCGTGACGCTCTGGCTGATGCCCGGCGTGGCCAGCGCCGACATCGCCGACACGCTGGGCCTGGTGGTGCTGGTCGCGGTGGTCGGCGCGGTGCTGCGGCCGCTGCTGCTGCTCGCGATCACCGCGCTGGGCGGCTGGGGCGCGATGCTCTTCGGGGTGCTCGCCCAGGTGGTGGTGATGGTGGTCGCGCTCAAGCTGGACCCGGCGAGCCGGATCCGCGGCCTGCCCACGCTGGTGATCGCCGCGATCCTGGCGGTGGTCTTCGCCGCGCTGCTGGACTGGATGGCGGACAGCGGCAGCGACGACACGTTCGTCCGGGAGGCCCGGCGGCTGATGCGCGGCGTCCGGCGGCGGGCGGCCCGGCGCGACGGCGGCCCGTTCTTCTCGATGCGCCGCCCGGTCCCCGGCACCGCGCCGGGCCTGCTGGTGGTGCAGCTGGACGGGGTGGCCGAGCCGGTGCTGCGCTGGGCGCTGCGGGCCGGCAACCTGCCCACCCTCGGGCACTGGCTGCGCAGCGGCAGCCACCACGTCCGGCAGTGGCACACCGGCCTGCCCTCGACCACCCCGGCGTCGCAGGCCGGCATTCTGCACGGCGCCTCCCGGCAGATCCCGGCCTTCCGCTGGTACGAGAAGGAGTCCGGCAAGCTGATGGTGGCGAACCGCCCGCGCGACGCGGCGGTGATCGAGCGCCGCCTCAGCGACGGCCGGGGCCTGCTGCGCGACGGCGGGGCGAGCATCAGCAACGCGTTCGGCGGGGACGCGGCCACCAACCTGCTCACGGTCAGCCACGCGGCGCTGCCCGGCCGGTCGGCGCGCGGCTGGGCGGCGTTCATGGCCTCGCCGTACGGCTTCACCCGCGCGCTCGTCCTCGGGGTGGCCGAGGTCCTCACCGAGCTGCACCAGGCCCGTCTCCAGCGCCGCCGCAACCTGCAGCCCCGGGTCAGCCGGTCCGGCGCGTTCCTGGCCCTGCGCCCCGCGTCGATGCTGCTGCGCGACGTGAACGTGTCGCTGGTCGCCGAGCAGATGGCCCGCGGCGCCCCGGTGATCTACTGCGACCTGGTCGACTACGACGAGGTCGCGCACCACGCCGGCCCGGCCCGCCCGGAGTCGATGCGGCAGCTGGAGGGCATGGACCGGATGCTCGGCGTGCTGGGCCGGCTCTCCCCGGAGGCGGCCCGCCGCTACCACCTGGTCGTCCTCTCCGATCACGGGCAGAGCCAGGGCGCCACCTTCCGCCAGCAGCACGGCGAGACCCTGAACGACGTGGTCACCCGGCTGACCGGCCCGGACGCGGTGGCCGGCACGCTGCTCCCGGCCGAGGAGGAGGGCAGATTCGAGCCCTCGGCGACACCGGACGCCCCGGTGCTGGTGGTCTCCTCGGGCAACCTCTCGCTGATCTATCTGACCCGCTTCAAGCACCGGGTGGACCGGACGGAGATCGAGGGGGCGTATCCCCGGTTGATCGCGGGGCTGGCCGCCCACCCGGGTATCGGCGTGGTGGTGGTCTCCGACGTGGACGGTCCGATCGCGGTCGGGCCGGGCGGCACCCACCGGTTGCGCGACGGCGTGGTCACCGGGGTGGACCCGCTGGTGCCGTACGGTCCACAGGCTCGCGGTGACCTGCTCCGCCACCAGCTCGCCGCACACGTCGGCGACCTCGTGGTGATCAGCGCGGTGGACCCGCAGACGCAGGAGGTCGGCGCGTTCGAGGAGCTGGTCGGCTCGCACGGCGGGCTGGGCGGCTGGCAGACCGACGCGATGCTGGTCTACCCGGCGGCCTGGCCGGTCGCCGCCGAGCTGAACGGCCCGGACGCCGTGCACCGCCAGCTCGTCGAGTGGCTGGAGATGCTGGGTCTCCGCCGGGAGACGTCCCGGCTGACCCCGGGCGAGGAGATCACGCTAGGTGATCTTGCGGCTGCGGGCCACCCGCTCGCTGACCACCCAGTACCGGGCCGGGGCGAGCCGGGCTAGCCAGTCCGCCGCCCGGGCCGCCCGGGTGATCACCAGACGCGGCCTGCGGTTCTGGATCGCCGTGACGATCTGCGCGGCCGCCTCCTCCGGGGGCAGGGTCAGCGCGTTCTCGGTGAACCGCCGGTTCTCCGCGGCCTGTTCGCCGTCCACGTCCGGCCCGCTGATCCGGGCGTTCAGCGCGATGTCGGTCCGGACGCCGCCCGGGTGCACCACGGTCACCCCGACGCCGCGCGGCACGAGCTCGTGCCGCAGCGCCTCGGTGAAGCCGCGGACCGCGTACTTGCTGGTCGCGTACGCCACCTGTCGCGGCGGCGCGATCAGCCCGAACAGGCTGGAGATGTTGACCAGGTGCGACCCCGGCCGGGCCAGCAGCTGCGGCAGGAACGCCTTGGTCATCCGGATCACCGCGTGCAGGTTGATCTCCAGGAGCCAGTCCACGTCCGCCAGGCTGTTCTGCTCGAACGTCCCGCTCAGCGTCACCCCGGCGTTGTTGATCAGAAGATCCGCGCCGCCGTGCCGGGACACGATCTCCGCGGCGAGGTCGCGCCGGTCGCCACCGTCACCGAGATCTATCCGGTACGTCGTGACGCCCCGGGCGCCGATCTCACGGGCGGTCGCCGCGACCCGGGCCAGCCCCTCGGCATCCCGGTCGATCAGTACCAGGACCGCCCGCCGCCGGGCCAGGTCCAGCGCGAGCGCCGCCCCGATCCCGCCGGCCGCCCCGGTGATCACACAGGTACTCCCCGCGAACGTGAACCGCCGCATCTCCACCCTCCGTGGTCGTCCGGCCGCTGATCGTCGTCGCCGATTATCGCTGGCCGAGATTCACGGCGTTCCCGACGCCCACTGATAACCACCGCTTAAGGACCGCACAGGACGCGCACAGACCCGATGGCCACTCTCTTCACCAGGGAAGCAACCAACCGAGGAGTAACGACGATGAATCAGCACGACGCCTCCGACGGCTCCGCCTACCCCCGTTCCCATGCTCAGTACGGCCAGGGCGCTCCGTCCGACTGGCCGCCGGCCGCCCGGTCGCGCGACTCGCACGCCGAGGCCGCGTCGTGGCAGTCCGAGCAGCGGGACGCCCCCACCTCCCAGTGGTCCGCCACCGGTGACCCCAGCGGCGCGCCCGCCGCCTGGCCCAACTCCCCCGCTGGGCCAGGCGGCGCGCCCGCCGCCTGGGAGCAGTCCGGTCCGCCGGCCTCCTGGGAGCACTCGAGCACTACCGGTGGCCCGTGGGCCCCCACCCCGGGCGAGCGCGCCGGCGGCGCCCCTTACGCCGCCGGCGCGCCCTACACCGCGGACGGGCACGACGGGTACGGAACCCCGGAGACCTGGAGCAACCAGGTGCCCGACTCGGTACCGGCCCACTGGAACAACGGCACCGGCCAGGTCCCGGACGCCGTACCGGCACACTGGAACGGCCAGGACGGCAACGGGCCCAGCGGCAACGGACACGCAGGCTACGGGCAGGGCGGGATGGCCGACGCACGCGGCGCCGCACCCGCCGCGTGGCAGCAGGCCGGTACCACCGCCGTCGACTCCACCCCGGCCGCCTGGAACCAGGGCACCCGTCAGACGGACCAGGCGCCCGGGGTGGCCGCGGCCGGCTGGCCGGCACCCGCCGCCGAGCCCGTCACCGGTCACTCGGCGTCCGCGTCGGTCTCCTCCGCCTGGCCGGTCAACGGCCAGGCCGCCGAGGCGCCGCCGTCGTGGAGCCCGCAGGCCCAGGCTCCGGCCGTGCCCGCGCCCGTCGCCGCCCCGGCCAGCGAGCCGGAGCCCTGGTCGCCTCCGAAGGAGGAGCCGAGCACCGGCCGCAAGAGCCCGAAGATGGCGGTCATCGCGGCCATCGTCGCGGCCTTCCTCGCCGGCGGTGGCGTGGGCGCCGGCATCACCGCGGCCCTCAGCGGCGGCGACACCAGCACGTCCGTGCCGAGCGGTCAGCCGGGTCAGCAGAACGGCGCGCCCGGCCAGCAGAACGGCACCCAGCAGAACGGTCAGGCCCCGAACGGCCAGGCCCCCAACGCTGCGCCCTCGGCTTCGAGCGGCACCTAGGCAGCGACCTCAGCATTACCCGGGGGATAAAGCAGAGATGGTCCTCGCTGTGGGCGGCGAGGACCATCTCTGTGTTCCCAGGTCTTCTCCGGTCCCTCTTTCCCGGACCGGCCTCCGGTACGCGCTACGCCGGGTTCTCCTCGACCGGCCCTGCCGTCGTGGCGGCCCTCGCCCGGCGCTTGCGGATGTGTCGTACGTGCAGCGTCACGTAGATCGCGATGGCCAGCACGACCAGCCCGATGGCGAGCCACTTGTACCGGTGCGCGTGCTCGATGATCGTCACGAGGTGCACGCCCAGCAGGTACGACACCGTCGTCCACCAGCCCACCCAGAGCGCCGCGCCGATCGCGTTGTACAGCGTGAACGTCTTCCACGGCATCTTGGTGACACCGGCGATCACGCCGTTGAGCTGGCGCAGCCCGTCGATGAACCGGGCGATCACGATGATCCCGTTGCCGCGGCGCGCGAAGAACTGCTCGGCGCGCTCCAGCCGAGCCGGGGTCACGAAGATGTACTTCCCCCACCGGTGCACGGCCTTGCGACCGCCCCGTAGCCCGATCCAGTACCCGATGTTGTCGCCGATCACGGCCGCCACGAACGAGATGACCGCGACCACGAAGATGTTCATCCGCCCGGCGCCGGCGTAGATGGACGCCGCCACCATGATCGTCTGCCCCGGTGCGGGGACACCGAAGCTCTCCACGCCGATCACACCGGCGATGGCCAGGTAACCCCAACGGTCCAGGATCGGGGCAACACTGTGCAGAAACCCGGGAAGGTCGGCTGTAGGTGGCATCGGCTACACGGTAGCGGCAGCCGAGCAGGCCAGCCGCACGGACCTGTGATCAGACCTTTCGGGTATCCACCGTCGATCCGACGTGTGACGCGCCTGTTTCCGGACCGCGTCACGCACTCGGCCGGGCCCGGAAACGGGCGCTGCACCCGGAAAGGCCCGATGGCGCCGAGCCCGAACCGGGCTGGCGCCATCGACGGCTTGCTTACCGCTCACGGATTCAGATGGTGTCCGTGGCCAGGTGGTTGCGCAGCTTGCTCAGGGCCTTGGTGAGCAGGCGGGAGACGTGCATCTGGGAGATGCCGATCTGGTCGGCGATCTGGGATTGGGTGAGGTTGCCGT
>NZ_JBFAYF010000032.1:0-118603 GCF_040681165.1 Actinoplanes sp. NPDC051851
GGCATGCTCGGCTGGCTCGACCGCGGCGGACCGGCCGTCCGCAAGCCCCGCCGCACCTTCAACACGCCCGGGTGACCACATCTAAAACGCGCTCTTAGCCGGGGCTTCGGCACGCTTCCATTACCCGATGGGTGAAGCCGGGAATGAGCATGTGCCGCTTCGTGCCAGACACCGAATCCGGGGACCACCGGCCTATCGTCCCCAGTGGGTGAAGCCCGCCCAGGCGACGAGGGCGGTGGCATCAGCGGCGTCGAGCCGGCTGCCCAGTGGTGCGGGTAGCAGGGTCCGGTCACGGCCGGGATCGAGCATCCACAGCTGGGCGGCGCGCAGGGCCCGCCAGGGAGGCATCCGTTCGGCCCGCAGATAGTGGTGGAAGACGAACATCAGGACCGACGTGGCCCGGTCCGGGATCGGCCAGAGCGTGGACAGCACCGAACGCGCGCCGCCGGCCAGGAACGCCGTGCCCAGGCTGTACGCCTCGTCGTAGCCGAAGACGGAGTGACCTGTACGGCAGGCGGCCAGCACGACCAGATCGGTGTCGTGGCTGGCGGCGCCGTTCATCAGGGCGACGATCTCTCCGGTGCTGAGCCGGTCATCGCCGGCGAGCAGGAGATGAGCGGCCCCGGTGTCGTCGTCCACGGTCCCGTGACACGCCAGGTGGAGAGTGCTGCCCCGGGCACCGTCCCCGGTGAGCCAGTCGCGCACCTCCGGCGCCGTGCCGGACCCGGCCGGGTCGCTCCGGCCGTCCGGACGACGGCCGACGTAACGCGCTTCGGGATAGAACGCGCGATGGATCTCGAACGCCTCCAGCCGCGCCGACGGCAACGCGCCGGCGGACGTGGACGCCGGGTCGCCGACGAACAGCCCCCGCGAACCGGGCGCGATCGGGGGCAGGGCCGCGGAGTGGCACAGCATGCGGGCGGAGGCGGCGTAGGACACGGCGAGGTCTTCGACCGCGAACCGGCCGTCGGGCCGGCGCGCGGCGTGCCAGGGTATCCGGGCCAGCTCCCCCATCGGGACCAGCACGACGCGGGGCACGCGGTCCTGCCGCGCACGGGGCGGGAGGTGCTCCACGAGCGGGCCGACAGCCGCCCACCAGGCCCAGTCGCACACCGCGCTCACGGTCTCCGGCAACGAGGCCTTCGCGGTCGCCGGGCCCAGATCCCGCGATCGCAGGGTGAGATAGCCGGCCGCCTCCGGCACTCCGGCGAACCGCAGGAGCGGCAGCCTCAGATGGAACGGCGGCCCGTCGGCCGGCGCGATCACCGCGAGTCCCGGCACCTCGGCGTCGCCCGGGACCAGATAGACGAGGGCGTCGGCGTCCACGGCCGCCAGCGCGGCGGCGATCTCCTGCACCGGCGGCGGTTCGAGCTCGCGGTCCTGGAGGACCGACCAGACCTCGGCGCGCAGATGAGCGGGCAGATGCTCGGGGCCGCCACCGGTGGCGGCCTCCCGCCACCGGTCGGCGAGATCCCCTCGGCCTGCCCGTTCCAGGCGGTCGGCCACTCCGGAGGTACGGGTGGCCGCGAACAGTGCGAGCCCGCGGCCGGTGTCCAGGGCGGTGATCGCGGCCGCGTCGTCGTCGCCGACGAGCGACCGGGCGACCGCGATCGCCGAACCGGCCTCCTGGCGGACGGCGAACCGGGTGGCCTCCGGCGTGGGCTGGACGAGGGCCTTCCAGACACCGTGCTGGAGCCCGTCGAGCGCGGCCTGCACCGGGCTACCGGTGCCGGGAGCGTGCCGCCGGACCTCCGCCAGGCACAGGTTGATCCAGACCCAGTGCGGGTGGTACGGGCCCCCGGCGAGAATCCGGGCCTCCTCCAGCGCGGCGGACGCCTCCGGCAGATCGGTGGAGGGGCCGCCGTTCAGGCTCCGATTGAGGATTCCCATGCCGAGTTCGCCGAGAAGACGGACCCGATCCGCGTGCGGCACCGGGAGAGCCGCCAAGGATCGCCGGGCCCGGTCGACGGCGTCCTCCGGGCCGGACACGGCGTTCCGCGCGGCCGCGACCAGCCGCGCGGTGGCCCGGTCGAACAGGGGGTCGCCGACGGGAAGGGCGTCCAGCACCACCCGGAGCCGGTTCCGGGAATCGGTGGGATCCTCGCCACGGACGTTCGCCTCCTGATAGGCCACCGATGCGTCGAGGAGCGCCAGGAACGCGGGGTATGGCTCCGGGCCGGACTGGTCCGAGAGCATCGCCCGCAGCTCGGCGAGCCTCTGATCGAGGCCGAGGAACAGGGAATCGTCGCCGGACAGCCGGTTGAGCTCGTCGTCGAGGGCCCGGCGAAGGTGCCGGTAGGCCGGGGACGCCGGATCGTCCTCGAAGAGTCCGTCCAGTTCGGTCAGGGCGGCGCGCAGGTCGGGCAGACGTCCTTCGGCCAGGGCGAGGGCGATCGACATCGACCGTGCATAGGGGCGGGTGTGCGCCCACGCCGGATCGGTGGGCGGTTCCCGGTCGGCCAGCTCCAGCAGCGCGTCCAGGTGGGTGTACGGGCTGCGGCCCTCCCTGTCGAGCAGTGCGGTGATCAGTGCGGCGGCGAGCGGCCCCCGCGCGTACGGGCCCTCCGGCAGCCGCAGCAGCGCGACGGCGGCCGCGTCAGGGTCGCCGTCACCGTGGACGACCCGGTTGACGGCGGTGGACACGGCGGCGATGTCGTTCATCGGCGATCCCTCGGTCGATGCTCGGTCATCGATGTCTGACGGACCGGCACCGCCCGGTCCCCGGCGTGGCGCGGCACCGTGGCACCCACCACGCGCCGGATCGCGCGGCAGTACAGCCCGGCGGTCCCGTGCTTGAACGGGCTGTCGGTCCGGCGGTCGGTCCGCACGCCGTAGACGACGTCGAGGCGTTCCCGCTCGGCCAGGGCGCATGCTCGGAGGAACACGGTGACCGGGACCGATGAGGCCCGGATGAGGCCGATCGGCGATCATGAAGCTCATGACGGCGGACGAGGGTACGGCGACGGTCATCACGCTCTGCGGCTCGACCCGGTTCGAGGCCGAGTTCGCCGAGGTCAACCAGCGGCTCACGCTGGACGGGTACGTCGTGCTCAGCCTCGGGATGTTCCGCCTCCCCGAGCTGCCCGGCTACGACTGGACGGCCGACGGCGCGGATCTGAGGGGACGGCTGGGCCGGCTGCACTTCCAGAAGATCCGGATGGCCGACGAGGTCTACATCGTGGACCCGGGCGGCTATCTGGGCGAGTCGACCCGGCGGGAGATCGCGTACGCGGAGTCGCTCGGCAAGCCGGTCCGGTACCTGAGCCGCGAGTGACGCCTCAGCTCTGACGCGGAGAGGCGTTGCTGCGTCGCGCTATAGTGCAAGATGCACTAACAGGGAGGGCGCGGGATGGCGCGGAGACATGACCTGGTCGGGCTGACCGTGCTCGCCATGCTCTCGGTGCGCGCGAGCCACCCGTACGAGCTGCAGCAGTTCATCGTGCACACCCGCAAGGACTACGTGACCGGGCTACCCCGCAGCCTCTACCACGCCATCGACCGGCTCACCGAGACCGGCCTGATCCAGCCGGCCGAGACCATCCGCGACGGCCGCCGCCCGGAACGGACCGTCTACCGCATCACCGACGACGGACGCCGGGAACTCGGTACGCGGCTCAGCGGCCTGATCGAGCAACCGGGACTGGACCGGCCGACGTTCACCGCGGCGATCTCGTTGCTGGGCTCCCTCCCCGTGCCCGCGGCCCGCGAGGCGCTGCTGGCCAGGGCGGCGGCCCTCCACGAAACGATCACCACCGGCACCGCACAGCTCGGCACCCTGCGCGACACCGGCCTACCCGACGTCGTGCTGCTCGAACTCGAGTACGCGCTGGCCATGCACCGCGCCGAACTCGACTGGACCGGCACCGTCCTCACCCGCCTCGACAGCGGAACCCTCGCCTGGCCCGCCCCGATCCGGGCCGACCTGCTGGAGACGGCCCTCCACGAAACGGAGCAGCAGTCATGAAGCTGATGGTCGACCTCGCGGGCATCATCGAAGCCCCGGTCGACGAGGTCTGGCCGCTGATCCAGCGGGCAGTCCCGTTCACCGAGCAGACCGGCACCACCGGGGCACACCAGGGCGGCTGGTGGTACCGCGGCGAGTGGTCCGCCCAGTCGCACGGCGACCACACGCTGGTCACCCACCGGGTCTACAACGTCGCCCAGACGATGCGCTGGGGCGTACCGCTCGCCAACCGCCTCTTCATCGGCTTCGCCCGCAATACTCGCGACCGCTTCCAGCAGAGGATCACCGACATGGCCCGCCACCTCGACACCACCGGCCACCTCATCGACACGCCGGACGCACCGAACTGAGTCCGTCAGCGCTCATCGGCCCTCGCCCTGCTCGACGTTCGTTGTCCAGCTCGCCGTTGTCCTGCTCGCCGTTGTCCAGCTGGGACTGAGAGGTGTCTCGAGGATGGTGAGGCACTCCTGAACGCCAGCCGAAGGTCAGCGGCTGGGGCTGAGGGGTGCCTCGGAGGCCGTGAGAGGCCTCCCAGCACCAGCCAGGACTCGCTGCCGGGCAGATCGCCAGACCGGATCGGGTGCGATTCTCGGTGGACCGGCGCCGGCCGGATGCGCGAAGATCCGGCAATGTCCGCCGTCGTCCGCAAACCCGATCATCGCGACGTGGAACGCAGACTCCTCGCGCGGGGATGGAAGCCGTGCGGCGCGGGCGACTGGGCCGTCGCGCTGCGGTCACCGGACGGCCGGACCGCCGCGCGAATCAGCCCGTTCGACCCGACCGGCCCGTACACGGCGGCCCTGTACCGCCAGGCCCGGCACACCCGTCAGGTCCCCGAGTCGTACTCCCATGATCGGCTGGCCGGGGGCGGCGACCTGCAGATCATGGAATGGCTGCAGCCCGCCACCGAGGATGACGCCGTGGCCTTCCACCGGATGATCGCCAGCCGAGCCCCGGAGGTCGCCGACCTCGTCGACATCATCCGCCGCATCCACGACCAGGCCCGTCAGTCGCTGCCCTGGTGCGGACCGCTGGACCAGAACCCCGCCAACATCATGTGCACCGCGGACGGGCGACTCGTCGTCACCGACCTCTTCTACGCCGACGGCCCGAACCTGTACGCCACCGCGGCCACCGACCCCGACCTGGTCGCCGCGAAGATCCCGGAAGCCGAGCGGCGGTTCATGACCGAGATACCCCTGGCCACCTCCGGACCGTGGGCCCCCGAAGCGCGCCACAGGATGCGTGCCGGCCTCGCGGCAGCCGACGCCCGCCGGGACCACAACGCAACCCCGGCGTCGTGAGCCGCACGTCGCCGGTCGCGTGACTAGCGGAGGACCAGGTCCAGCCTGCGCGGACCCTAAGTGGGGATCTTGACGGCGGGGTCGAGGCGGCCCTCGGTCCACGGCACGTCGTCGGCGTCGTAGGACCAGGAGATCTCGGCGAGCTGAGGGCCGATCAGCGGCAGGGAGTAACGGCCGGTGCCGTCGACGGCCGCCATCTCGTCGCCGGTGAAGGCGTTGTACGCGTGGATCCGCCAGGTCGCCCCCGGGGATGCCGGTACGGCGACCCGGCCGGTCAGCGTCGCCGTGGCGCGCGCCATGCTGAAGTCGTAACTCGTGATGGCGCCGGCGGTGATCGGCACGCGGTCTGCCAGGAAGCGGTTGCCCCGGTGGCCGGACCACTCGCGAGGGTGGCCTTCCGAGTGGAAGAGCAGGGGCCAGCCGTACGGCCCCAGTCTGTCGACGGTGTAGCGGCCCTCCCTGTCGGTCGTGGTGTTCCAGTTCGGGCCGTCCTGGGCGCCCCATGCGGAGTACGCCACGTCCGCGCCGGGCAGTGGAGCGCCGGACGCATCGGAGACCACGCCGGTGACCGTGCCGGGCGGGTCGAGCAGCACCCGGGGCGCCTGAACGGTGCGGCCGGGCTTGACCACGATACGGGCGGCGGCGCGCTGGTCGCCGGTTCCGCCCGATTCGCCGACCCACTGGTGGCCGTAGCCGGACGGGGCGATCGCGAACAGCTCGTACGTCCCGGCGGCGACCGGCGGGGTGGTCGACCGGCCGGCCGCGTTGCCGCACCCGCTGTGATCGTCGCCCAGGTAGCCGTCGCCGAGGCGTTTGAGGATGAAGCAGGTGCCGCGGATCGCGGCGCCGGTGGCCCGGGCGGTGGTCCGGATCGCCACGGTGCCGCCCTGGGTGAGCCGCATGGTGACGGTCGTGGTCCGTCCCGGGACCAGCCGCACCGAGGATGCACCCTGCAGGTATCTGCTGCCCGCGCCGGGCAGGGCCGACACCCGGAACTCACCGCCGGGCTGGTTCTCGACGGTGACCCGGCTGCCGTCGCTGCAGCCCGAGTGGCGAGAGTCGGTGCGGCTGGCGGAGGTGCCGCTGCGCAGTTCGACGCGGCACTGTTCGACACGGCACTGTTCGACGCGGGCGCTCATCGGGTCCTCCTCCTCCTCGGCGTCGCGATGGCACGGATCCCGTCATTCCCCTGAGCGGGCCTTTTGTGGGACGGGGACAACGATCGCGCTCGGTTGTGTCCCTCGAGAACGAGCGGATACATCGATGATCATGGATACACTGAACTCCCCGGTAACAAGCCCGAAGGAGAGTCCCCCATGTCCGTCCCCGTGGCCCGCTGGGCCGTCATCGCCGCCGTCCTGCCGCTCGGTGTCCTCGCCGCCCCGCTGCCCGCCCTCGCGGACGCGATCTCGGCGCCGTACACCTGCTCCAGCATTCTCGGCGACGATGCTGTGACCATCACCGGCGATCTGACCGTCAGCCCGAACCCGGCCACCAAGGGCTCCGCGGTCAGCTTCGACCTCTCCGTCACCGACCTGGGCATCACCGCCCCGCTGCGGATCAAGACCTGGAGCGGCACCGCGAACCTGGTGGTCAGCGGCGCCGAGAGCGCCACGTTCGCGCTGAGCGGCAGCGGCGGCCCGATCGCGGCCGGCGCGGCCATCACCGGCGAGCTCTCCGGCAGCTGGACCCCGTCGGTGGCCGGCACCGACACCATCACCGGCGGCGAGGTGGCCATCACCGCCGACGTCCAGCTGATCGGCGACGTCGAGCTCACCTGCACCCCGGACGCCGGCCAGCCGACGGCCGCCACGCTGACCGTCCAGTAGCCCGCCCCCGGTGAGCGACAGCCCGGTCCCGCCACGACGGGACCGGGCTGTCTCCGGCCGAGCGCCCCCACACGATCCCGGTCCGGCGGTAAGGTCCGACGAACGGACGGAGGAGCGCAGCACGATGGCCAGAGTCGTCATGCAGGCCGTGGTCTCGGTGGACGGGTTCATCGCCCATCCCGATGACACGGTCGGGCCGCTCTTCGACTGGTACGGCAACGGTGACGTGACCGTACGCGCGAACGACACGTGGTCGTTCAAGGTCAGCCGGGCCTCGGCGGAGTACGTGCGGCCGTTCTGGAGCGACGTCAGCTGCACGGTGATCGGCCGGCACCTGTTCGACACCACCGACGGATGGAAGGGCGTGCCCGCGGCCGGGGACTCGCTGGTCGTGATCACCCATCGGCCGCTGCCCGGGGAGTGGCTCGCGCGGTTCCCCGAGGCGCCGTTCCACACCGCCGGGTCCGTCGAGGCCGGGATCGCGCTCGCGAAGGAGCTCGCCGGGGACGGGCTGGTCTCGGTGACCGCGGGCGACGTCGGCGGGCAGGCGTTCTCGGCCGGGCTCGTCGACGAGGTGTGCATGGACGTCGTGCCGGTGGTGCTCGGTGACGGGGTGCGGTTCTTCGGTGGCCACACCGGGACCGTCCTGCTCGACGACCCGGACGCCGTCGTCCAGGGCGATCGCGTGCTCCACCTGCACTACACCGTCAAGCGGTAGGGCGCGCCCGCACGCCTAAAGAGCAGGGCGGGCCCGTACGCCGTTCAGCAGGGTGGTCAGGTAGCGACGGACCGTCGCCGCGTGCTCCGCGCGGTCTGCCGGCGGGTGCACCCGGGCCGCGAACATCACGCCGCACATCAGCGGGACGATGTCGTCGGCGGAGACGGCCGGGTCGACGGCACCCGCCGCGCGCGCCCGGGCCAGCAGGGCGCCGAAGACCGCCACGAGCCGCCGCTTCGCCTCGGCCGTGGCGGGTAGCGCGCTCTCCGGTGTCGCGAAGACCGGCGCCAGCGAAGGATCCGTGACCTGCGCCTCCGTGGCGGCGTACAGGAAATCTCGGAGGGAATGCCACGGATCGGAAGCGGCCAGGGCCTGCTCGGCGTGTGCCACCAGGGCGGCCAGGCCCGGCGCGGCGATCGTCTCGAGCAGGGCCTCCGGGGTCGGGAAGTGGCGGTAGACCGTGGCGACACCCACCCCGGCCGTCCGCGCGACGTCGTTGAGCTGGATCGATATGCCGCCGTCGACCGCCAGGCGGCCCACGTCGACGATGCGTTGCCAGTTGCGGGCGGCGTCCTTGCGCAGCGGGGCGGTGCTCATCACCACAGTGTAACCGGATAGATCATCCGCTTGTGCTACGGTGAAACGGATACATCATCCACTTCATGGGGGCCACCATGCGGCACAGCATCGACGTCGACGGCCGGACCAGGACATACACGCTCGTCGAGGCCGACAGCGAGGACCTCCTGCTCGTCTTCCACGGGTCGAAGCAGGACGGCGCGAAACACCGGGCGTTCACCGGGAACGCGTTCGACGCGCTCGCCACCGCGGGCGTGGCCACGGTGGCGTATCTCGACGGGTACCGCGGCAACTGGAACGACGCACGGCGGACCAGCGCGTTCCCGGCCCGCGCCGAGAACGTCGACGACGTCGCCTTCGCGCACGCCGTGGCCGATCAGATCAAGCCACGGCGGGTCTTCGCGGTCGGGTACTCGAACGGCGGGCAGATGGTGCTGCGCCTGATGCACGAGACGCCCGCGCTGCTCTCCGGGGCCGCGGTCATCGCCGCGACCATGCCCGAGCCGGACGCCTTCCTCTTCCCCGACGCACCACCGGCCCCGATGCCGTTGATCATCATTCACGGCACGAAAGATCCGATTACGGCGTACGCCGGTGGCGAGTTCCCCTGGTGGGCCCGGAAGCTCTTCAAGGTGGGCGGCCGAAGCCTCTCCGCGCCGGACACCGCCGCCTACTTCGCCGGCCGCAACGGCATCCACGCCGCACCGTCGACGGCGCGGCTCGGCACGATGATCGAGCAGACGTCCTACGCGTCGCCGGGGCGCCCACCGGTGTCGCTCTACACCGTGCACGGCGGCGGTCACACCATCCCGGGGCCGCGCAACTCCCCCGCCATCATGGGCCGGACCAGTCACGACGCGAACACCGCCGACCTGCTCGCCGACCTGATCCGCGCCTCCTGACATGACCCCCTCAGTCCCTGCCCACGGCGATCCAGCCGCCGCCGGCGGCACGCACCCGCAGGCCCACCACCGGGGCGTCCGGATCGTCGCCGGCGCGCACCAGGCGCACGTCCGGGCAGCCCTGGCTGACCGGGTGCCAGCCGCCCGCGGGGTCGGCCACGGCATTCTGCCGGCAGTGCTCCTCGTCGACGTAACCCCAGGCCATCAGCAGCTCCGCCCCGTCGTAGGAGTAACGCCCCACCGAGGCGATCCGGTCACCGTCGGGCCGGCGGTAGAACTCCGCCCGCAGCCCGGGGACCTCGCAGCCCTCGAAGGCGGCGTCGTCGGCCGAGCGGTGGAATCGGTACGCGGCAAGGTCGGGAAGAGTCATCGGTCGTTCTCCCACTCGGGCGAGCCCGCACGGCGGCGCGGGCGGCGCCGATCATCGGCACCACGACACAGTCGTCGCGCACACCCGCGCTGGTTCCCGGGTAGCCCGATCGTGTTATTGCCAGTAGGTTGCAATAACCATGATTGAGCATCATGTCCGGGCCGCGTCCCGGCTGATCCCCGGGACGGCGCCGCAGCGGCTGCTCGCGGCGTCCAACCTCGTCTTCACGCTCGGCAGCGGGCTCTACCTGACCGCCGGGGTCCTCTACTTCACCGAGGGCGTCCACCTGCCCGCCTCCCAGGTGGGGCTCGGGCTCGGGATCGCCGGGGCCATCGCGCTCGCGCAGGGTGTCCTCGTCGGACATCTCGCCGACCGGCTCGGGGCGCGCGGGGTCTACCTGGTCACGCTGATCGTTCAGACCCTGGCCACGGTCACGTTCGTCCTCGTGGAGAGGTTCTGGCCATTCGTGATCGCGGTCAGCGTGGCCACGGCGGCGAAGACCGCGGGGACGGCGGCGCGCAGCCCGCTGATCCGGCGCTTCGGCGGGGAGCGGCCACAGGAGTTCCGCGCCTACCTGCGCGCCGTGACCAACGTCGGCGTCTCGGTCGGCGCGCTGTTCGCGGGGTGGGCCGTGCAGACCGATACGCAGACCGCGTACCGCCTGATGGTGGCCGGCATGGCGATCTTCACGGCCGGGTCCGCGCTACTCATCGCCTTCGTGCCGCGGGTGCCACCGACACACGTGGCGGCCGGGCCGCGATGGGAGGCGCTCCGGGACCGGCCGTACCTGCTGCTGACCGCTCTCGACGGGGTGATGGCGATCCAGTTCAAGGTGCTGACCGTGGCGATCCCGCTCTGGATCATCGAGGTCACCACCGCACCCCGCTGGACGATCTCGGTCACCATGCTGGTCGCCACGATCCTGGTGGTGCTCTTTCAGGTACGCGCCAGTCAGGGCGTCGACTCCCCCACCGCGGGTGGCCGCGCCTATCGCCGCGCGGGGGTCGCGTTCCTGATCTCGTGCTCGCTGGTGCCGTTCACCGCGGCGATGCCGGGCTGGGCGGCCGCGATCGTGCTGGTGGGCGCCGCGGTGGTGCACACGGCCGGCGAGCTGTGGCATGCGGCGGCCGGGTTCGAGGTGTCGTTCGCGCTCGCGCCGGAGCACGCCACTGGCCAGTACCTCGGAGTGTTCGGGCTGGGCGCGGGTCTCGCCGAGACGGTCGGGCCGGGCCTGCTGATCGGGCTCTGCATCGGGTGGGGCGCGCCGGGCTGGTTCACCGTCGGGGTCATGTTCGCGTTGACGGGGTTGGCCGTGCCGGCGGCGATCAGGTGGGCACACCGCCGGCACGGGGTCCTGGTCAGCTGATCGGCGTGGGCCCGGCGATCAGTCCCGGTCAGCTGACCAGTCTCAGTCAGCTGATGCCGAGGGCGTCGGTGACGTGCAGGATGCCGGCGGTGGTCATCACCACGCCGAGGATGACCACGACGGCGGAGGAGATCAGCGGGAGGCGGGTGAGCAGCGGGTTGTCGGTGGCGGGACGGACCCGCTGCAGGGCGCCCCGGATGGTGACCAGGGCGAGTCCGATACCGACCAGGACGGCGGCCAGGCCCAGGCTGAACGCGACGATCATCGTGAGGCCGAGGCCGGTGCGGTGCAGGCCGACGGCGAGAATCAGGATGCTCAGGGCCTCGGGGCACGGGATCAGGCCGCCGGACATGCCCATCGCGACGAGTTCCCGCCAGCTGCGCGGCACGTGATGGCTGTGCCCATGCCCGTGATCATGACTGTGCCCGTGGCCATGCCCGTCATCGTGCGTGTGGCCGTGGTCATGGTCGTGGCCGTGGTCATGGTCGTGTGTGTGGCCGTGATCGCCTTTCTCCGGCGCGTCGTGCTCGTGGGGATGGGTGCTCCCGGTGGCCGCGTGCGCGTGGGCCTCGGGCAGAGCGTGCGCGTGGGCCTCGGGCAGAGCGTGCGCGTGTCGCTCGGCGTGCGTGTGGGCGGCCGCTCCGACCAGGACGGGCGCGTGGGAGTGACCGTGCGCGTGATCGGCGGCGTGGCTGCCGGAGTGACCGTGCGCGTGATCGGCGGCGTGGGAGTGGCCGTGCGCGTGGCCGTGCGCGTGGCCGTGCGCGTGGCCGTGCGCGTGGCCGTGGGAGTGGCCGTGAGGGTCGGCGCCGGAGCGGAAGGCCTTCCAGCGGCGGACTGCTACGCGGGCGCCGAGGAACAGGACCACGCCGCCGGTCAGGACCTCCAGGGCGGGGACCAGCACGCCGGGGAGAACGCTGTCGCCGATCAGCAGGACCACCGTACCCAGGAGGAGAACCGATGCGGTGTGGGTGACCGTGATGATGCCGCCGAGGGTGATCGCCTCGCGGGGCGTGCCCTTGGTGCCGACCAGGTAGGCCGCCATCAGCGTCTTGCCGTGTCCGGGAGTGAGCGCGTGGAAGGCGCCGAGCACCGCGCACAGGACGATCAGCATGGCCAGCGCCCACGGGGAGGCGAGCGGGTCCTGCAGCGTGGCGAGCACCCGTTCCTTGAGGCCGGTCGACTCCGCCGCGACGGAGGCCGTGTCGGCGGCCCCGTCGATGGTCGCGCCGGTGGCCCCGTCGGTGGTCGCGCCGTCGGTCCCGTCGGTGGCTGCGCCGGCGGCCGACGTCCGGGGCACGATCGTGAAGCCCATCGCGTTGCCGGACGCCGTGAGGTCGGTGGCGGTGACCGTCGCGTCGGAGGCCACCACGACGTCGATCGTCGCCGTCGTGGGCTGGCCGCCGTCGTACCCGTCAAGGAACTGGATCTTCTTGGTGTCGGTGGGAATCGTGACCGAGGCGAGCACCGCGGTGAGGCCGCCGCCCGCCGCCATCAGCTGATAGTCGGGGTAGCTGGTCCGGCCGACGGTGATCGGGACCGGCGTGCCGTCGGCGGTGAGCGACAGTCCGGCGACGACCGCGGCCGCGTGTGCGGCGATCTCGGCATCGCTGATCACCTTGTCACCATCGGTGTCGACGGTGTCGGCGAAAGCGCCCGCGACCAGGGTGCCCGGCGAGAGATCGACCTCGATGCCGAGCACGCCGGCGTCCGGCGAGAGCGTCACCTGGTGGGTGACCTGGTCGAGCGGGTGCGCGGAGGCCGGGGCCGCGGTGAGCAGGATGCCCGCGGCCACGGTCGCGAGGGCGACCAGCCCGCGGATCATGAGAGACCGTCCGGTACGCAGGCAGGCATGGGTCTCCCCGATGGCGAAGTGGCATGTGGAACGACCCGCCGAAACGGTACGGCGGGCCCGATGACGCGCCACACCGTAGGAAATCGTGAACAGCAATGTCAACAATTATCCGCGCTGCGGACGAACCACTTATCCAATTCCTAGCAACCGCACAGCGACGCCACAGTCGCATTCACGAATTGCGATATCCCGTCACCCGTTCGTGCGCTGACCCGCGACGTCCGGCGCGTACTCGTCCAGCAGTTCCCACAGGCCACCGACCTGCTCGGCCGCCGTCGCGGCGACCGGATCGGTGCGCCGCAGGAACGCCAGGTGCCGGCAGGCGTGCGCGATCACGTCGGCGTGCCCGACGTATTCCGGGGACGGCGACATCGGATCCGCGCCGCGGGCGGTTTCCACCGGAGCCTCATGGAACACGGCGGTCCGCGGATCCGGGTCCGGCAGCGCCGCGTAGGTCAGCACGATCCGTCCCGCGTCGAATCGCCAGGACGTCGAGTGCACCATGCGGCCCGGTATCGCGCTGGACTCGGTGAACCCGGCCAGGCGTCTCGCCAGGGCGTCCGGGTGGTCGCCGTCCGCCAGCCGCGCCTCGTCCAACCGGCAGGTGAGACGGCCGTCCCGCATACCGAGCAGGACGGTCTCGACGACGACTCCGGCGGACGGCGACTCGTGAAGATCCACCTCGCCATCCTTCAGTAATTGCCATACTGTGGCAACAAGGATCGCCCGAACGAAGGTGGTGACCGATGCTGACCATCATGGGCTCGGGCGAGACCAGCCCGACCATGGTGACGGTGCACCGGCAGGTCGCCGCCCTGCTCCCGGCCGGGTCCCCCGCCGTCCTGATCGAGACGCCGTACGGCTTCCAGGAGAACGTCGCGAGCATCTCCGCCAAGGCCGAGCGGTACTTCGCCGGCAGCGTCGGGCTGACCGTGCGTACCGCACCCGGGCTGCGCGGCGGCGACCCGCCCTCGGAGGACGCCGACCGCGGCCTGGCGATGGTCCGCAGCGCCGGCTGGCTCTTCTCCGGACCGGGCAGCCCCACCTACGCGATGCGCTGGTGGAGACCCGGCGCGGTCGCCCAGGCGCTGCACGACCGGCTGCGGCAGCACCGGGGGATCACCGTCTTCGCCTCCGCCGCCGCGGCCACCCTGGGCCGCTGGACGGTGCCGGTCTACGAGATCTACAAGGCCGGCGAGCCGGCCCGGTGGGCCGAGGGGCTCGACCTGCTCCGCCATCTGGACCTGCGGGTGGCGCTGGTGCCGCACTACGACAACACCGAGGGCGGCACCGGCTTCGACACCCGCTACTGCTACCTCGGCGAGCGCCGCCTGCGCGCGATGGAGTGGCAGCTGCCGGAGGACGCCGCGGTGCTCGGCGTCGACGAGCACACCGCCGTCCACATCGACCCGTCCGCCGGTACGGTCCGGGTGGCCGGGCGGGGCGGGTTGACCGTGCGCCGTCGCGGCCACAGCACGGTGCTGCCCACCGGCACATCGCTCGGACTCGGCGAACTGCGGGCACTCGCGCACCACGGCACCGCCGCCGTCGTCATCCCCCGCCAGCCGGGCCCACCCGCCGCGGAGACGATCGCGGAACCCACCGTCGCCGAGGTCGCCGCGGCGTGCGAGCGGCGCTTCGACGCGGCTCTCGCCCGGCGCAACGCCGACGGCCTGGCCCGGGCGATCCTCGACCTGGAGGAGTCCGTGCACGCCTGGAGCACCGACACCGAGGAGGACGACGGCGCGGAACAGGCGAGAGCGGTTCTGCGTACGCTGATCCTGCGCCTCGCCCAGGCCACGGCCGAGGGCCTGCGCGACCCGGCCGAACGACTCGGCCCCCTGGTCGAGCGGCTGATCGACGTCCGCGCCGGGCTGCGCGAGCGACAGGACTTCGCCGGCGCCGACGCGCTGCGCGCCGCCCTGACCGCCGCCGGGGTCGAGCTGCGCGACGGCACCGAGGGCGCGACCTGGCTGGTGACCGGTCCCCGTTAAAGATATGCCCATATATCGCCCCACCTTTGCCAAGATCTACCTTTACGAGGGTGTGAGAGCGCGCGAATCGGTGGCGGTGCCGGGACAATGCGGGGCGTGGAGGAGGTTGAGGTCGTCGTCGCTCACAGCGAGCGCGTGACCCTGCGCGTCGGTGACGTGTTCCTCAAGGTCGACGGTGATCCGGCGCGCCTCGCCGCCGAGGTCGCGGCGATGCGGCTGGCGCCCGTGCCGACGCCCGACGTCCTGTGGCACAGGCCGCCCGTTCTCGCGATCGCCGCGGTGCCCGGGCGGGCGCTGGGGATCCTCGGCGAGCCGTCGCCCGCGTCGCCGGCGGCGTGGGCCGCGGCGGGTGCCGCGATCCGGCGGCTGCACGACGCGCCACCGCCGCCCTGGGACGGCGGGAAGCTCGCCGGGCTGGACGCGGAGCTCGAACGTGAATGCGCCTGGCTCGTCGACAACGGCGTCCTGCCGGCCGGTTTGGTCGACCGCAACCGTACGATCGCCGAGGCGGCGTTCCGGCCGTGGACGCCGGTGTTCATGCACGGTGACCTGCAGATCACCCACGTCTTCACCGACGGCGACGAGGTCACCGGCGTGATCGACTGGTCCGAGGCGGCGCCCGGCGATCCGCTCTTCGACCTGGCCATCCTGACCCTCGGGCACGAGGAACGCCTCGAGGATCTCCTCGCCGGGTACGGTACCGACGTCGACCGGGACGTGATCCGGGCCTGGTGGTCGTTGCGCAGCCTGACGGCGTCGCGCTGGCTGATCGAGCACGGCTTCGACCCGTCCCTGCCGGGCTGCGAGTTCGACGTGCTGAGATCACGTATGTGACGTCGATGGATGAGCCGCCGCCGCTGCGGAGGAACACCGCGTTCCAACTGCTCTGGATCGGCAGTGCCACCTCCGATTTCGGTACGCAGTTGACCCGGCTCGCGATGCCGCTGCTGGTCCTGGCGGTCACCGGGTCGCCGCTCTGGGCCGGGCTGATCGCCGGTGCGCGCAGTGCCGCGACGGTGCTGGCGCAGATGCCCGCCGGTGTCTGGGTGGACCGCTGGGATCGGCGGCGCACGCTGGTCGGCGGCCAGCTGGTGCAGGCGGGTGTCGCCGCGCTGCTGGCCGCGCTGGTCGTCGCCGGGCAGACGCTGATGTGGACGTTCCTGGTGCTCGCGGTCGTCGACGGGGTGTGCACGGCGTTCATCGGGCCGGCCCGGTCCATCGCGATCCGTGGTGTGGTGCCGGCGGAGCAACTGCCCACGGCGTTCGCGCAGGAGGAGGCGCGCACGCACGCCGCCTGGCTCGCCGGGCCACCTACCGGGGGCCTGCTGTACGGGCTCGGTCAGGCCGTCCCGTTCGTGGTGGACGCGGTGACGCTCCTGGTCTCCGCGGTGTGCACGACGGTCGCCCGGGTGCCGCGCCGGCCGGGTCCCGTCCCGCCGCCGGCCGGCGAACCGGCGGCGGGGGAGCCGGTGCCGGGGGACGCGATGCCGGGAGACGCGGTGCCGGGAGACGCGGTGCCGGGGGACGCGGTGCCGGGGACGCCGAGCATGGGCCGTGAGCTCCGCGAGGCCTTCCGCTGGTTCTGGCGTCAGCCCGGTCTGCGGGACTCGTCCGGCACCGTGATGATGTTGAACCTGCTGGGTGGCGCGACCATCCTGCCGCTGATCGTGCTGATCGGTGAGCGCGGGGGCGACAGCGTGGTCACCGGCGCGGTGCTGGCCGCCTCCGGGATCGGCGGCCTGGCCGGAGCGCTGCTCTCCGGCCGTACCGGAGCGCTGTTGCCGCCGGGGAAGCTGCTGCTGGCCGTCGTGGGCATCTTCGGCGGTGCGGTGGTCCTGGAGACGCTGCCGTTCGGCAGATGGTGGCCGATGCTCCCCTTCGTCTGCATCTCGCTGGCCACGCCGGCCCTCAACGTGGTGATGAACGCGGTGGTCACCCGGCTGGTGCCGGAGGAGATGCTCGGCCGGATGGAGGCGGTACTCACCGTGGTGGGCCGGGCGATGGCACCGCTGGGCCCGATCCTGGGCGGGTTCCTGGCGGCCACGCTGGGCGGCGCGGGCGCACTGCTGTGCATCGGGGGCGCCCTGCTGCTCACCGCCGCCGGGGCGGCGACCAGCCGGAGTCTGCGGACCTTCACCGGCGAGCGGGCGGAGGCCGTACGGCCGCATCAAAGGTTTTGATCGATGCCGTCGTTCCCCGCGGTCCGGTACGTCAGGCTGCGGGTGCGACCGACGGGCGGGTCTCGTCGTGGCAGACGATGCCGCGGCGGCCGCGCTTGGCGTGGTACATGGCGGCGTCGGCGTTGTGGAAGAGAACGGCCGGGTCGGTGGTGTCGCCGGGGCAGAGAGAGATGCCGATGCTCGCGGAGACCGTGGCGGTGGCGTCCCTGTACGGGACCGGCTCCTCGACGGCGGCCAGGATGATCGCGGCGATCTCGCGGCTCTGCTCGTAGGAGGAGATCGCCGGCAGGATCACCGCGAACTCGTCGCCGCCGAGGCGGGCCACGATGTCGGTGTGGCGTACGGCGGCGGTGATCCGGGTGGCGACGGCCTTCAGGAGCGTGTCGCCGGCCTGGTGCCCGAGCGCGTCGTTGACGGCCTTGAACCCGTCGAGGTCGATCAGCAGCAGGCCGACCGGTGATCCGCCGTCGACGGCGGCGTGCACCGCGCTCTCCAGCCGGTCGTTGAAGAGCCGGCGGTTGGCCAGGCCGGTGAGCGCGTCGTGGCTCGCCTGGTACCGGCTGTTCGCGGCCTGCCGTTCCACCCGGCGCTGGTAGCCGAGGAGCAGCGCGGCGCAGATGACGAGCAGGGTGGCGTCGACCACGACCACGTAGACGCCGATCTCGCGCAGCCGGGTGTTCGTGGCCTCGACCTCGATCAGCTCGGCACGCAGCTGGTAGCGCTGGGCGGTCAGGTTGGCGGCGAGCATCTTGCGGAGTGCGGCGGCGCTCATGCCGACCTGGGCGCCGGTGTCGGCGGCCTCGGTGGCGCGGCCCTGCTCGGCGGCGGCGACCAGGTCACGCTGGAGCTGGGTGAAGGACCGGTAGCCGCTCTCGGTGAGCTGGACACGCCGCGCGTCACCCCGGCCGGCGTTGCTCGACAGCCACGCGAGGGTGGGTTCGGCCGAGCCGATCTGCGCGATGACCGCGGACAGGCCGTCCCGGTCCGGGGCACGCAGGTAGTCGTTGACCGCCTCGTTCTCCTGGGTGACGAGGACGAGCGTGGAGTCCCAGGCCGCGGTGATCCGGTCGGCCCTGGTCACGGTCTCCACGGCCCGCTGGGTGGTGTTCGCCGCGAGCATGCCGCCGACGGCCAGCACGACGAAGCCGGCCACGAGGCCGAGGAGCGCGCAGAGCGCCGGCACACGTCTGCCGGTCGGCGCTGTGATCCGCAACCCGCTGGTCCCCCTTCCCGTTCGATCCGCTACACACATCGGCGCGGCGGCCATCGGGTTGAGGCACCGTCAATCGCTACATTCCGGCGACGCGGGACCGATGTGACCGACATGTACGTCAGGCGTCTCCTGGCCGGGGTCCTGGTCCTCGTGCTGACCGGTTGCGCCCATCAGCAGGCGGGCGACGGCGGCGCGAAGCGGGTGGCCTACCTCGGGTCGATGATGAACGCGCCGTTCAGCGTGCAGATGAGCGCCGGCTACCGGTTCGGGGCCGGGCAGTTCACCGACGTCACCGCCACGGTGACCGGGCCACCGGCCGCCGACGCGACAGCCCTGGCGACCACGCTGACGGACCTGACCACGCAGGGCTACCGGTCGATCGCCATCTCGATACCGTTCACCGAGACCACCGGAGACCCGCTCGGCGACGCGGTGGCGAAGGGCGTCCACCTCATCGCGTTCGACACCCCGCCGGTCACCGGTTCCCCCGTGCTGACCTACATCGGCAACGACAACCAGAACCTCGGACGTCTCCTGGCCGACACGGTCGCCGACCGGCTCGACGCGGACGCCACCGGCCGGATCGTGCTCGGCAACCCGCGCAACGGCGTACCGCAGCTGGACGCCCGGGCGCTCGGTTTCACCCAGCGGATGCGGGAAAGGCTGCCGAAGGTCCGGGTACTCGGCCCGCTCGACACCGCGGACCGGCCGGGCGCCGCCACCTCGATGTGGGAGTCCGTCACCGAGTCCACGCCCGGCGCGCTGGCCTTCGTCAGCGTGGGTGCCGACGGGCGCCTGCTGTCCGAGATCCGCGCCCGGCGGAAGGCCTCCTGGGTGGCCGCGGCCTTCGACGTCGACGACACCACCATCGCGGCGGTGAAACGCGACGAGCTGGTCCTCGTCTCGCCGGAGCAGTTCCTCAAGGGCGCGGTCGCCGCCGAACTGCAGGTGACGTACCTGGGCCGCGAGTCGGAGATGCCGGAGGGCTGGCTGGAGATCCCCGGCGTCGCGGTCACCGCGGCGAACGCCGGCGAGATCCTGGCCCGGGACGCCACCGACGCGAGCCGCAGGGCGTACTACCTCCCGGCGATCGGCGAGGTCCTGGCCGCGGCCACGCGTCCACTCGAGGACGCTCAGTGAGCGCCGCGCGGGCCGCCGCGCGCACCGGGGACGGCACGACGGAGGCACCTCCGCGCGATTGAGAACGGTCACGCGGTCAGCGCGGTGGCCAGCCACAGTCCCAGTGCCGCCCAGTCGACGGTCTCGGGCCGGGGCGTCCCGTTGATCGTCATCACCAGCGCGGCGTACCTACCGTGCGTGGTGTCGTACCCTGAAGGGGGATTCTGCGGCAAGGTGGCGAGCATCCGGTAGCCCTCGGCGAGCCGCTGTCGGCGCTCGGTGCTGTCGGGACGGCCGGTGAGCGCGCCGGCCGCGGTCACCAGCCGGGTGGCGAGAGCGCGGGCATGATCCGAATCGGGCGGCAGGCCGCAGCGGTGAGCCGCCATGATCTGTTCCATCAGGCGGCTGCCGTCGGTGTGGATGAAGCGCTGCACCGGGCCGGCGGCCAACTGCGCCCCGGGGCCGGAACCGTACGTGTCGCGCAGGTAGGTACGGACCGCGGCGCGGAACTCGCCGTCACGCAGCAGACCGGCCAGCTCGATCCACGCCTCCAGCTGGGCGGCGGTGGGATCGTCCGGCAGCCGGGGCCGCGTGGCGAAGCCGTCGGGCAGCCCGGCACCCGCCTCGGCCCAGAACTCGTCGACGAGCCGCTCGCGATCCTCATCGGACATGGTGACGAGCCGGTGCATGAGCGACGCCCGTGCCGCGGGTGCCTGCTGCCGGGTCAGCGCGCGCAGTACGGCCCGCCGGGCGCGCAGGGCGTGCTCCTGGCGTTCGACGAGCTCCAGGTGCTCGGCGAGCAGGTGGTGCAGGGTCGTCTCGCCGTGCAGCAGCCGGCGGATCTCGTCCAGCCCGGCGCCGAGGTCGCGCAGCGTGCGGATGAGCTCCAGCTGGGCGATGCCGTGCAGGTCGTAGCATCGGTGACCTGCACTGTTGAGACCGGCCGGCGCGACGATGCCCTCGTCGGAGTAGAAGCGGACGGCGCTGACCGAGAGCCCGGTACGGCGGGCCACCTGTCCGATCGGGTACAGATCCTCATCCATGGCGACCACTCTCCGCCCTCAGGTCGCTTGAGCCGCAAGCCGTACCGTGGTGGTAGCTTGCCCTCCGTGCCGCCACCCTCCCTCGCCCGCACGACCATCGGTTTCGCCTGGGGTCCGGATCAGTACGATTTCGGTCACGGGTTCAGCAGCGACGGCAGCCAGTCGGCGATCGTACGGAAGCTGGTCCTGATCTCCGTACGGGGAAATCTCGGTCTTCTGGCCGCCTCCGCGGAGTGGCTGACGTTCCGGCTGACCGGCCCGGACGACCCGGCGTCGGCCGCCCTGGTGGCCACGCTCTGGGCCGGGGCCACCGACCCCCGGCAGGCCGATCCGACCTTCGCCGGGCAGAAGACCGATCCGATCAAAGGCCCGATTCTCGAGTACGCGCGGACGGTGCGCTCCTGCTACCGGACGGCGCTGGCGTTCGACGGCGCGTTCTTCAGCCACGCCGAGAGTGCGCTACGGCTGGTCGACTACGTGATGCCGAACGGCGCCTACCGGACGTGGCGCCGGGATCGCTACGGCAGCCTGGCCGCGCTCACGTCATCGCACGCCATGCGGGCGGTCCGGGCGTCGCTCGGCGAGACCGGGGTGGAGCGGCGGCTCACCGCCGGTGACGTGGACGCGCTCTGGGGTCCCGCCCTGCCCCGCGAGGCCTACGAACCGATCTGACACGCCGTGCGCGAGGGCATCCCCGCGCACGGCGCACACCGTCGGAAACGGTCAGGACTTGACGAAGCCGATGTTCTCGTACGTGACGCTGGCGAAGCCCTTGGCGCCGAAGTTGGCCACCTTCTTGTTGGTGGCGATCAGCTCGGGGCGCTGGTAGAGGGTCAGCGAGTGGACCTCCTGCCAGATCAGCGCGTCGGCCTGGTTGGCCAGCGCGGCCGCCTTGGTGGGGTCGAGCTCGGCGGTCGCGTCGTCGAACGCCTTGTCCAGCTCGGCGGAGCCCACCCGGGCGTAGTTCTGCTGGGTGTCCAGCTCGCCCTTCTCGTTCTTGACCGGATTCACGTAGATCGACTTCGAGGAACTGATCGGGAACTGGGTGCCGATCCAGGAGAAGACCGTCATGTCGAAGTCGCCGGGGGTGATGTACTTCTCGAAGAAGTCCTCCACCGGAACCGCGTTGATCTTCACCTTCACGCCGACCTGGGCCACCATGTTCTGCACCAGCTGGGCCTCCTGCTCGGAGGACTTGACGCCGGTCGGGATGACGAAATTGATCTCGAGGTTCTTGCCGTCCTTCTGCCGGACGTCGCCGTTGAGCGTCCAGCCCGCGGCGTCGAGGCCCGCCTTCGACTTCTCCAGGTCGTACTTGCCGACGTCACCGGAGTTGTCCTGGTAACCCACCTGGTTGGACATGAAGATGTGGTTGTTGAGCGCCGTCGGCGTGATGCCGAGCGGGCCGAGCAGCGCCTTGGCGATGGCGGTCCGGTCGATGGCCTCGGCGATCGCCTGGCGCACCTTGACGTCCGAGAGCACGGAGCTGGTGCCGTTGATCGTGATGTGCCGGAAGTTCGGGCCGGACGCCTGGCGGATCTCGGCGGTGCTGATCGACAGCGCCCGCTGGTAGGTGTCGGCGCTGGAGCCGATGTCGACGAAGTCGATCTCACCGTTGGCCAGCGCGTCGATCTGCGCGTCCGGCTCGATCGCCCGGTAGACGATCTTGTCGAGCTTGGCCGGGTCGCCCCACCACTTGTCGTTGCGGACCAGCGTGATGGTCTTCGCCGTGGCGTCCAGGGAGTCGAACGTGAACGGGCCGGCCGTGGTCTTGAGCGGCTGCTTCTGCCAGCCCTCGTTGAAGGCCTTCGCGTCCTTGTTCGTCGACGCCGGGTAGAACGGGGTGAAGAGCGCCTTCCAGTCGGCGTACTTGTTCTTGAAGGTGACGATCGCCTCCTTGTCGTCCTTGCCCTTCGCGACGCTCTCGATGTTCTCGTAGCCGTTGGACGACGAGATGTTGTACGCCTTGTCCGACCCGTTGGTCGACTTCCACTGCCAGTAGAGGTCCTCCCAGGTGATGGGAGTGCCGTCGTCCCAGGCGGCCTTCGGGTTGAGCTCGAAGGTGACCACCTGCTTGGGGTCGGTCGTCACCGTCGGCTCGGAGGCGAGGTAGTCCTTGTTCCAGACCGGCGTGGCGTCGGCCTCGTAGGTGAACAGCTGCGGCAGCAGGGCGTTGACGACCTCGCTGGCGTAGACGTCCGTGCCGTCCAGCTCGAAGTAGTTGAAGTTCGCCGGCACCGCGCCGATCGCCCAGGTGAACGTGCCACCGTCCTGGACCTGGTCGCGCGACATCGGGTTGATCTGGTTCTCGGTGGCCTTCGGCGGCGGCGAACCCTGATCGGTGCCGCTACCGGTCGAGCCGGTGCACGCCGCGGACCCGATCAGGGTCGCGACGACGATCGGTGCGAGGAGCGCCTTCGCGCTCCAGTATGTCCTCACCAGTTCCTCCACACCTTGGCGTCTGTTTGACGCGCTGTTCTTTCTCATCTGCACCGGCGGTCAGACCACCGCGGCGGGTGCCGGGTAGTGGCACGCCGCCGTGTGGTCCGGGGCCGGGGTCTCGCGGCCGGAGAGCGCCGGGGACTCGTCGAGGCAGCGTCGTTGCCGCTCGGCGTCGAGGTCACCGGCGAAGGTGGGGCACCGGGTCCGGAACCGGCATCCGGACGGCGGGTCGGCCGGACTCGGCAGATCGCCGGTCAGCAGGATCCGCCGGCGGCTGCGCTCCTTGACCGGATCCGGCAGCGGGATCGCGGAGAGCAGCGCCTGGGTGTACGGGTGGGCCGGTGCGCCGAAGACGCGATCGGCCGTACCGATCTCGACGATCCGCCCGAGGTACATCACCGCCACCCGGTCGGCGATGTGCCGGACCACGGAGAGGTCGTGCGCCACGAAGAGGTAGGAGAGGCCCAGCTCGCCCTTCAGCCGCTCGAGCAGGTTGATCACCCCGGCCTGGATGGAGACGTCCAGCGCCGAGACCGGCTCGTCGAGCACCAGCACCTTCGGTTCCAGCGCCAGGGCCCGGGCGATGCCGATCCGCTGCCGTTGGCCGCCGGAGAACTTGGCGGGGTACCGGTCGGCGTGCTCCGGGCGCAGGCCCACCAGCCGCAGCAGTTCCCGGACCCGGCGTTGCTGCTCCGGGACCGGGACGCCGTGCGCCGCCAGCGGCTCGGCGAGGATGTCGCTGACCGGCAGCCGGGGGTCCAGTGAGGCCATCGGGTCCTGGAACACCACCTGGAGGTCGCGGCGGATCGCCAGCCGCTCCTTCCGGTTCATCTCGGCGGTGTCCTTACCGAGCACCACGATCTTCCCCGAGGTCGGCTTGGCCAGCTCGAGGATCTCCATGATGGTCGAGGTCTTGCCGCAGCCCGACTCGCCGACCAGGCCCAGCGTCTCGCCCTCGCGGATGTCGAAGCTGATCCCGGCGACCGCCTGGAGGGTGCCGACCCGGCGGCGCAGCACTCCCCCGGTGGTCAGCGGGAACTCCTTGACCAGGTCGCGCACCTCCAGCACGACCGGCCGCTCCTCCCGCGGGAGCGGCGGCGTCCCGGTCTCCTCCGGCAGCGCGGTGGCGGCGAAGACCTCGGCACCGGTCAGCTCCCGCTCGGCGATCTCCGTGCTGCGGTGGCAGGCGGCCAGCCGTCCGGCGTCGTCGGTGACCACGCCGAGCAGCTCCGGCTCGGACTGTTCGCAGACCGCGATCCGCATCGGGCAGCGCGGCGCGAACGGGCAGCCGGCCGGGAGGGCCACCATGGACGGCGGGACCCCCTCGATCGGCGTCAGCCGCTGCCGCTCCCCCATGTCGAGCCGGGGGATCGAGCCGAGCAGACCGATCGTGTACGGCATCCGGGGCTGCTGGTACACGCTCTCGACCGGGCCGGTCTCGACGACCCGCCCGGCGTACATGACCATCATCCGGTCGGCGAAACCGGCGATCACCCCGAGGTCGTGGGTGATCATGATGATGGCCGCGCCGGTCACCTCGCGGGCCTTCTGCAGCACCTCCAGGATCTGCGCCTGGATGGTGACGTCGAGCGCGGTCGTCGGCTCGTCCGCGATGATCAGCGCCGGGTCGTTGGCGATCGCCATCGCGATCATCACCCGCTGCCGCATGCCGCCGGAGAACTCGTGCGGGAACCCCTTCGACCGCTGCCGCGGGTTCGGGATGCCGACCAGGTCGAGCAGTTCGACCGCCCGCTCCCGGGCCGCCTCGCGCCCGAGGCCCTGGTGGATGCGGATCGTCTCGGCGATCTGGTCGCCGACCGTGTAGACCGGGGTCAGCGCGGAGAGCGGGTCCTGGAACACCATGGCGAGCCGGCTGCCGCGGATCCGGGAGATCTGCTTGTCGCCGAGGCCGAGCAGCTGCCGCCCCTGGAAGGTCGCGGACCCGGTGATCGCGGCGGTCGGCGGCAGCAGGCCCATCACGGCCAGCGACGACACCGACTTGCCCGACCCGGACTCGCCGACGATGCCGAGCACCTCGCCGGGGCGTACGTCGTAACTGATCCCCCGCACCGCGGTCACCGGACCGGCCGGGCTGCGGAACGTCACCGACAGGTCGTCGACGCGCAGCAGCGGTTCGGCGACGCCGGATGCGGAGCCCACCGGGGCCACCATCGCGTCGGTCACTTCGCACCCTCGATCTCGGAGTTCGGGTCCAGCGCGTCCCGCAGGCCGTCGCCGACCAGATTGACCGCGAGGACCAGCAGGATCAGGACGCCCGCCACGAAATAGAACTGCCACCAGTTGGTCAGCGCCGCGCCGGAGCCGTCGGCGATCAGGGTGCCGAGCGAGACGTCCGGCGGCTGCACGCCGAAGCCGAAGAAGGAGAGCCCGACCTCGGCCAGGATGATGCTGCTGACGCCGACGGTCGCGTCGATGATCAACAGCGACGCCATGTTCGGCAGGATGTGCCGGAGGATGATCCGCCAGCCGGGCACCCCCATGAACCGGGCCGCCTGGACGAACTCCCGCTCCCGCAGCGACTGCGTCATGCCGCGGACCACCCGGGCGGTGATCATCCACTGGAAGCCGGCCAGCAGCACGATGAAGAGCAGCCAGCTGCCGTCCCGCAGCGCCGCCGAGAAGATCGCGATGATCAGGAAGCCGGGCAGCACCAGCATCAGGTCGGTGATCAGCCGGACGATCATGTCCGTAGTACCGCGGAAGTACCCGGCGAAGGCACCCGCCACGGCGGCCAGACCGGTCGACACCAGCGCCCCGAGCAGGCCGATCACCAGCGACTTCTGCAGGCCGCGCAGCGTACGGGCGAAGACGTCCCCGCCGGTCTGATAGGTGCCGAACCAGTGCTCGGGACTCGGCGGCGACTGGAAGGACTGGAAGTCCAGCTGGTCGTACTTCCAGGGATAGAAGAGCGGTCCCAGGTACGCGAGGAGGATCAGCAGTACGACCACCGCGAAGCCCGCGACGGCCATCCGCCGACGCAGGAATCGCCGCAGTACCAGCCGGTTCCGCGAGGGCGAGCGGTCCCGTCGCGTACCGTCGTCGGCGGGATCGGGGCTGACCGATCCGACAAGGACGGAGTCGGTGTTCACAGTCATCGCGGCCTCCTCAACTCGCCCGGACCCGCGGGTCCAGCGCGGCGTAGACCACGTCGGAGAGCAGGCCCGCGATCAGGACCAGCACGGCGACGAAGAGCGTCACCCCGGCCGTCGAGTTGATGTCGTTCTTGGTGATGGAGTCGACGAAGTACTCGCCCATGCCGTGCCAGCCGAAGATCTTCTCGGTGAAGGTCGCCCCGACGAACAGCAGCGCGAACTGGTAGGAGAAGAAGGTCGCCATCGGGATGAGGGCGGTCCGCAGGCCGTGCCGGGTCAGGGCCGACCAGCGCCGCAGACCCTTCGCCTGCGCGGTACGCAGGAAGTCGCTGCCGAGCACGTCGAGCATGGAGTTGCGCTGGTACCGGCTGTAGAAGGCGAACCCGTTCACCCCGATCGCGAGCACGATGGTCGGCAGGACCAGGTGCCCGGCCCGGTCGACCAGACCCGCCCAGGACCAGGTGTCCAGCCCCGGGGTGATCTCCCCGGTGGTGAACAGGAACGGCGTCGAGGCGTTCCCCGACACCTGGTTGAACCAGATGCCGGCGTTCTTCACCAGGACGGCGAGCACCACCGTGGGCACCGAGAGCAGGACGAAGGAGATGACCGTCAGCGTCTGATCCGACCAGCGGTGCTGTTTGATCGCGCCGTACGCCCCGGCCACCACGCCGAGCAGGGTGCCGAGGATCGACCCGATCAGCATGAGCCGCAGACTGACCCACATCCGGCGGCCGATCTCCGCGTTCACCGAATCGCCGTCCACGGTCTTGCCGAGATCACCGTGCGCGATCCCGTCCACCCAGGTGGTAAATCGGTCGACAACCGGAGTCTTGTCATTCATGTTGAGCTCGTCGAGCCGCTGGTCGACGACCGCTTCCGCGGGGGCCGGGTTACGACCCTCGTACCTGCTCCGCGGATGCAACTGCGTAGCCGCGAGGAGATAGGCCACCACCGTCGCAACCATCGCGAGGAGTACGAGGTAACCCACCCTGCGCAGCAGGAACCTGCCCATTACGCCATTGCCTCCCGGAAGATCACTACAACTGGCCGGGGACGTTAGCAGAGACATTGAAAGGCGCCTAGATAACTGGCTGATCGATTCGGTAACGCCACGGAAGACAACCCTTGAGGCGGATATTCTTCACACCGCCGTAACGCAACCACCGAACATCTCGGACCGATCGTTAAATGTTGATTACAGTAGTTGAGAAAAGCTCCCATTCCCCACCGGAGACCGGTAACATCGTCGATCCGTGTCCGCCAGGCACACCTCGACGTCATGCTCGGCCAGCGCCGCCAGGCAGTCGTCGACCCGGCGAACGTCCCGCACCCGAGCGTCCTGTTCGCTCACCCAGTACCCGGCGACGTCGTCGAGGAGCCCGAACCCGTCCTCGTCGAGCCGGTGAACGTCGAGCCGGTGAACGTCGAGCCGGTGAACGTCGAGCCCGGCCCGGGACAGCGAGGGCACCCACCGATGCACGACAGCGATGACGCGAGCCGCCGGCGCTCCCCCGGAGCAGATCAGCTGTAGTCGGGCTGGTTGTAGGTGAGTTCGACATCGAATTCACCATCACGCTGAATGGTGATACGAAATCCGAAGAACGCGGCCTCACCCTCCTCGACCATCAATTCACGCAGTTTGAGGATCAGTTTGCCGACGTTATAAACCGTGCGCGACAGTCCAGGACCACCCGGAATAGGAATAGCACCTGATTGCTTTACGACTGAAACATTTACCCCGGCATAATTAGTGTCGACGGTTGCATCTGCAATGATGGCGTCAGCATCTTCAGGGAAAAGATCGAGGAGGATGTCGCCAATTTCGTTGACGATTTCCTCATCGCTATCGGTAGGCACTTAGCCCCTAAGGGTTTCGGCGATCTGCCGCTCGTTCTCCTCGATCTGGTCCGCTTGCACGCCGAGATCGTCGCCCGCATCTGCGATTTCGTCCGCGATCAGCTGCCAACATTCGAACGCGTACGCCGCAACCTCGATGTAGGCGGTGCCGATGTAGGTACCGATGGTGTCCTCACCCCACGCACCATCGAATTGCGCCGCCTGCTGCTGAAACTGCGCAAGTGTTTCGGCGAAGCTCTCCCCGGCTGCGGTCAGCTCTGCGCCAGAGCGGCGGATCTCGTCCGGTCGCATCTCAAACGAGGCCATATCTCTCCGTCTCTCCACTTCATGCTGCCAAGCCGGCGGGCACCGCGCGTCTCTGGAAGGTGCGAGGCGCCGAGCGAGTGATATTAGCGGGACATGTTCAAGAGAGGATCGTCCCGGCGAACTCATTCCGAGCAGGATCCGCAGCCGAACCCGGAAGATGGAGCGCAACGCTATTCCGGCCGCCGATGGTCCTGAGGAGAATCGGCACGTCAGCGGCGCGGTGTCAGGTCCTCGATGCGGGTGGGCCAGCGGGTGAGCAGGGCCGGGTCGTGGCTGACCACGAGGACGCCCATGCCGGTGCGCTCGCTCTCCTCGGCGATCATGGCGGCGACGTGGGCCTGGGTGGACGCGTCCAGCATGGTCGTGGCCTCGTCGCAGAGGAGGTAGCGCGGGGTGTGGATCAGGGCCCGTGCCAGGCAGGCACGCTGGAGCTGGCCGTCGCTGACCGCGTGTGGGCGGCGCCGCAGCAGGTCGGGGGTGAGGCCGGCGCGCTGGGCGAGATCGGTCACCCGGGCGTCGATCCGGTCGCGCGGGTGGCGCGTCGCGCGCAGTGGCTCGGCGATCAGGTCGCTCAGGCTCAGGCGTGGGTCGGCGGCCGCCCGTGGGCTCTGGAACAACACCCCGATTCGGGTACGCAGGGAGCCCGGCACCCGGTGCCGGGCCCCGGTCACCCGCTCGCCGTCCACGCTGACGTGTCCGGCCTCCGGGCTGTGCAGCAGCGCGAGTACCCGGACCAGTGTGGACTTGCCGCTGCCGGACGGCCCGCGCAACCCCACGGTCTCCCCCATCTCGACGGTGAACGACACGTCCTGAAGAACCCGGCTGCCGCGATACCCCGCGGTGATCCCGGTGGCGACGAGACTCACGCGGCGGCCTCCGCGACGTGCGGGTGCTGAGTGGCGACGAGACTCACGCGGCGGCCTCCGCGACGTGCGGGTGGTGAGTGGGGGGTGAGACTCACGCGGCGGCCTCCGAGAGCAGCGGGTGATGACAGGCGACCGGGCCGGTGGGCAGCTCGGCGCAGGCGGCCGTGACACGTGCACAGCGGGCGGCGAAGGCGCAGCCGGCCGGGAGTGCGGTGAGCATCGGCGGGTCGCCGGGGATCGGCCGGAACGCCCGGTCGGGCAGCGCGTCGAGCAGTGCCGCCGTGTACGGGTGCGCCGGGTTCCCGAACACCTGCCGGGCCGGGCGGTGCTCGACGATCCGGCTGGCGTACATGACCGCGACGGTGTCCGCGACCCGTTCGGCGGCGGCCAGGTCGTGGGTGATCAGCAGGACCGCGCCGCCGGCGTCGCAGCGGCGGCGCAGCAGGTCGAGGGTGTGGTCGACGAGTGGGCGGTCCAGGCCGGTGGTGGGCTCGTCGGCGATCAGCAGGGGTGGGTCTGTGGCCAGGGCGAGCGCGGTGACCAGGCGCTGGGCCATCCCGCCGGAGAGCTGGAACGGGTAGCGGTCCAGGTCTGCCGGGTCCAGTCCGGCGTCGGCGGCGATCCGCTCGGCGAGGGCCGGGTCCCGGCGGTGGGCGCGCAACGTCTCGGTGAGCAGGGCGCGGCCGGTGCGGACCGGGGTGAGCGCGGTAGCCGGGCTCTGCGGGACGAGACCCAGACGGCGGCCGCGGATCTCCCCGGCGAGCCGCTTCTCGCCGCAGCTCAGCACGTCGACGCCGTCGAGCACCGCCCGGCCGGTGACCCGGGCGTTGCCGGGCAGCAGGCCGAACAGCGCGTGCGCGAGCACCGACTTGCCGCACCCGGACTCCCCCACCACGGCGAGCAGCTCTCCCCGTCGTACCGTAAGGGTGGTGTCCGAAACGGCCCGGACCGTCGCGTCGCGCAGGCGGAACCGCACGCTCAGGCCCTCGATCGCCAACAGCGTCACAGGTTCAGCTCCGCTCGGACTCGGGGGTCGAGCCGGTCGCGCCATCGGGCGGCGACCGCGGCGACGGCGAGGGTGACCACGATGATCACCAGGCCGGGGACGAGACTGGCCCACCAGGCGCCGGTGAACAGCGACCGCTGACCGTCATTGATCATGTTGCCCAGCGAGGCGAGGTGCGGGGGCAGGCCGAGGCCGAGGAACGACAGCGAGGTCTCGTGCCAGACCGCGTGCGGGACCATCAGGGTGGTCGCGAGGGCGATCTTCGGCAGGACGTGCGGGAGCAGGTGCCGGGTCAGCACCCGGATCCGGCTCGCGCCGCCGGAGACGGCCGCGTCGATGAAGAGGCGGGTGCGCAGCGACAGGAGTTCGGATCGGACGATGCGCGCGGTCGACAGCCAGTGGGTGAGGCCGATGGAGAGGATCACCGCGCCGAGGCTGGGGCGCAGCATCGCCACGATGAAGATGCCGAGCAGCAGGTGCGGCAGGGCGGCGACGGTGTCCACGACACGCATCAGGATCCGGTCGGGCCAGCCGCCGAGCAGGCCGGAGACGCCGCCGATCAGCCCGCCGAGGACCGTCGCGGTGATCGCCGCGACCACGCCGACCAGCAGCGACACCCGTAATCCGTAGAGGCTGCGCAGAAGCACGTCGCGGCCGAGGTCGTCGGTGCCGCCGGGATGGGCGAGCGACGGCGGCAGCGAGACGCGGTCCAGGGCGACCGCGCTCTGGTCCAGCGGCGCGATCAGCGGGATCAGCAGGGTGACGCCGATCGCCACCACCAGCACGGCGCCCGCCACGCTGGGCATTCTCGGACGTGACCACGCGAGCTCAGCCATCGACGCGCACCCTCGGGTCGGCGATCCCGTACGCCAGATCGGTGAGCAGGTTCGCGGTCAGCACCACGGTCGTGGTGATCAGGGTGATCGCGGCGAGCAACGGGAAGTCGCTGCCGAGCGCCGCCTGCACGCTGACCGCGCCGAGCCCGGGGAGGGAGAAGACCGTCTCGACCAGCACCGACCCGCCGACCAGTTCGGGCAGGTGGGTGCCGGCCAGGGTGAGGAACGGCAGCAGCGCCGTCCGCAGCGCGTGACCGAAAAGGACCGTGCGACCGCGAAGACCCCGGGCCCGAGCGGCGAGCACGTGGTCGTCGCGCAGGCTCTCGGCGACCGCGTCCCGGACGAAGAGCAGGAACCACGGCGACTGGGAGATCGTCAGGACGAGGACCGGCAGCACGAGGTGGTGCGCGACGTCCCCGGGGTCCACCGCGACCGACCGTACGTCGGTCAGGCCACCGGCCGGGAACCAGCCCAGGGTCAGGGCGAAGACCGCGATCGCGGCGAGCGCCAGCCAGAAGACCGGCATCGACTCGACCGCGTACGCCGTGGTCGTGACGAACCGGTCCACGACCCGGTGGTGCGCGGCGAGCGTGCCGAGCAGCAGGCTGGACGCGAGCACCACGACCAGCGTGATCCCGAGCAGCAGCAGCGTCCACCCGGCCCGCGCACCGATCACCGCGGCCACCTCCTGATGGCGGGAGGTGGACCAGCCGAGGTCACCGTGCAGCAGGTTGCCGAGCCAGCGCAGGTACTGCACCGGCAGCGGATCGTCGACGCCCCAGTTCGCGCGGATCTGGGCGAGGTTCTCCGGGGAGGCGGTGAACGCGGCGGCGCCCGCGTACTGCATGGCCGGGTCCATCGGCGACGCCGCGCCGAGCAGGAACATGCCCATGCTGGTCGCGATCAGCACCGGCAGCGCGATGGCGAGCCGATTGCGGATCAGCCGGATCACGTACGCGTCCAGGTGTTGATGTTCCACCAGAGGCTGTTGGCGACACCGTGCTCGTGCGGCTCGACGCGCGGCGTGACGCCGGTGACCCCGTCCTGGACCACGTAGGTGTGCTGCAGGTACGTGAGGAACACCCACGGTACGTCGGCGGCGAGCTGCTTCTGGAAGGTGGCGTACGCGGCCTGCCGCTTCGCGAGGTCGATCTGCTTCCGCCCGTCCTCGAGGGCCCGGTCGGCGACGGCCGAGTCGTAGGAGCCGGGGTTGTAGTAGCCCTGCTCGGCGAAGGCGGAGCCGAACAGCTTGTAGGAGACGAAGTCCGGGTCGTACGGGGTGCCGAAGCCCATGATCAGCGCGTCGCTCTTCATCCGCGGGTAGATGGCGTCCCAGGTCAGGCCCTCCGGCTCGACCTCGATGCCGATCTTCCTGGCGTCCGCGACGACCGCGAGCGCGAGCTCCTTGCGCAGGCTGTCGGCGGCCGGGTACATCAGCGTGAACGTGGCCCGCTCTCCGTTCTTGACCAGGATCCCGTCGCTACCGGCGGTCCAGCCCGCACCCGTGAGGTCGGCGGCCGCCGGGGTGGTGGTGACCGCGAACTCCGAGCTCGGCGCGATCGGCCCGTAGGCCGGTTCACCGGTGCCGGCGAGCACCCCGGTCACCATCGCCTGCCGGTCGACGGCCGTGTTCAGGGCCGCGCGGATCGCGAGGTCGCCGGCGACCGGGTTCTTCAGCGGCAGCATCACCCCGCGGTAGTCGGCGGTCGGCACCTTCACCGCGTTCGGGAATGCCGCGGCCAGCTTCGGTGCCAGTTCCACAACATCGAATTCCCCTGCTTGCGTACGCTGCGCGCGCACATTGTCGTCCTCGACGAAGGCGACCACGACGCCCCGGTTGGCGGGCTTGCCACCCCAGTACCCGTCGTTCGCCGCGAGCACCAGCCGGTCGCCGGGCGTCCACGAGGTCACCCTGTAGGGCCCGGTGCCGACCGGCTTCTGGTTGAACCCGGCCTTGTTGATGTCCTGCCCGCTCAGCGCCTTCGCCGGCACGATGCCCAGGGTGAGGCGCTGCAGGAACGGGGCGTACGCGTACTTGAGCGTGAAGACCACCGTCGAGGGGTCCGGCGCCTCGACCTTCGCCAGCATGTCGAGGTCGGAGCGGAGCGTGGAGTCGACCTTCGGGTCGAGCACCGACCGGTAGGTGAAGACGACGTCCTGGGCGGTCAGCACGGTGCCGTCGTGGAAGGTGACGCCACTGCGCAGTTTCGCGGTCACGGTGGTGCCGTCGACCGTGGGCAGCTCCGCGGCGAGCGCCGGGATCAGGGCGTTCCGCCCGTCCCGGGCGACCAGCCCGTCGAAGATCAGCGAGGCGCCGTCGCTGCCGTACCCGAGCACCGGGTTGAGGGTGTCCGGCTCCCCGGAGGTGGCGACCACGAAGGTCTCCCCGGCCGCGGCGGAGTCGGCGGTGGACGGGTTCGAGCAGGCGGCGAGGGCGATCAGGGCAGCGGCGAGCACGCCGGCAGACCGGCGGGAGATCGACATACCGCCATACTTTCCTAGTTGCAACTACATGGCAATAAGAGTCCCATGCATCGATCCGTAGCGGCCACCTTCACGCGGAGGTGATCTCACTGTTAGCCTCTTGCACATCAATTGCAACAACAAGTTCCTGGTATGAGGAGGTCTCGGTGTCCGTCACCCTGACGGCGGGCCGGGAGGACGAGGACCTTCTCGGCATCGGCGCCCAACGGCGCCGCACCGCGCTGTGGCTCACCGTCCTCACCGCGGCGCTCGTCGCGACGACGCTGGTCGCGGTCGGCACGGGGGCGATCGCGATCAGCCCGGTCACCGTGGCCCGGATCATCGGGAACCAGCTGGTCGGCGTGCCGGGCGAGGTCACCTGGACGCTGCCGGAGCAGGCGATCGTCTGGCAGGTACGGCTGCCGCGGGTGCTGCTCGGGATCCTGGTCGGCGCCGGGCTCGCGGTCTGCGGCGTCGCGCTGCAGGCGATGGTCCGCAACGTGCTCGCCGATCCGTACCTGCTCGGCATCAACTCCGGGGCGTCCAGCGGTGCGGCGGCCGCGATCCTGTTCGGAGCGGGCGCCGGGTTCGGCCAGTACGCGCTCTCGGCCAGCGCGTTCCTCGGCGCGCTCGCCGCGGCGCTGCTGGTCTTCCTGATCGCCCGCAGCGGCGGCCGGATCACCTCGATGCGGCTGCTGCTCTCCGGGGTCGCGGTGGGCTACGCGCTCTACGCGACCACGAGTTTCCTGATCTTCGCCTCGGGGTCGGCCGAGGGCGCCCGGTCGGTGATGTTCTGGCTGCTCGGCTCGCTGGGCCTGGCCCGCTGGGACGCGCTGCTGACCGTCGCCGCCGTGGTCATCGGCGGGACCATCGCGTACCTGACCGTCACCGGGCGGCGGCTGGACGTCCTCGCGGTCGGCGACGAGACCGCGCACACCCTCGGCGTCTCCCCGGACCGGTTCCGGATCCGGTTGCTCGTGATCGTCTCGCTCTGCATCGGCGTGCTCGTCTCCGCCTCCGGCAGCATCGGCTTCGTCGGGCTGGTCGTCCCGCACCTGGCCCGCCGCCTGGTCGGCGCCCCGCACGCCCGGGTCGTGCCGGTGGCCGCGCTGCTCGGGGCGATCCTGCTGGTCTGGGCGGACGTGGTGGCCCGGGTGCTGCTGGCCCCGCAGGAGATCCCGATCGGCATCATCACCTCCCTGCTCGGCGCACCCTTCCTGCTCGTCCTGATCCGTCGCATGCACGCCGCCGGCTCCTGAAAGGAACCCCTCCCCCATGAAGAAGGCCCTCCCCGTCCTCGCCTCGTTCCTGCTGCTGGCCGGGTGCGCGGACGACGCCGGGACGACCACCGCCGACGGTGGCTCCGCCGCCTATCCGGTGACCATCAGCAACTGCGGCACCGACGTGACCTTCGACAGCGAGCCGCAGCGGGTCGTGCTGCTCAAGAGCGCCGCCGTGCCGTACCTGCACGACCTCGGTGTGCTGGACCGGGTCACCGCCCGCGCCGGGGTGTACCCGGACGCGTACTACGACGCCGCGACGCTGGCCGAGCTGGCGAAGATCCCGCTGCTCACCGACAAGACCGACACCACCGGGCACCTGCAGATCTCCAAGGAGGTGGTGATCAGCCAGCAGCCCGATCTGGTGCTCGGCGAGGTCGACAACCTCTCCCGGGACACCCTGTCGGCGGTGGACATCCCGCTGCTGGAGGAGCCCGCGATGTGTGCGGACAGCACCGGGGCGCCGACCTTCGACGACATCTCCGCCCAGCTTCGCGCGTACGGGAAGGTCTTCGACGAGAAGGACGCGGCGGAGAGCGCGGTGACCGCCCTGCAGGAACGGCTCACGAAGATCAAGGAGGAGGCCGGAGCGGCCTCGGGGCGGACCGCGGCGGTGCTGTACCCGACGGTGGGCGGCGGCGTGACCTACGCCTACGGCACCGGGAGCATGGCGCATCCGCAGCTGGAGGCGGCCGGCTTCACCAACGTCTTCGCCGACACGAAGGAGCGGGTCTTCGAGGTCACCCTGGAGGAACTGCTCGGCCGTGATCCCGACGTCATCGTGCTGCTCTACAGCTCCGGCGACCCGGCCGCGGTCGAGAAGGCGCTGACCGACCTGCCCGGCGCGGACAAGCTCACCGCGGTGCGCAACGGCGACGTGATGACCCAGCTGTTCAACTTCACCGAGCCGCCGTCCCCGCTCGCCGTGGACGGCCTGGAGAAGATCGTGCAGCGGTTCAAGGCCACGTCGTGATCGAGGCGACCGGCGTCTCCTGGCGGTACGGCGCGACCCCGGTCATCAACGGCGTCGACGTCACCGCGCGGCCCGGTCGGGTGCTCGGGCTGATCGGGCCGAACGGCAGCGGCAAGACCACCCTGCTGCGCCTGCTCTACGGTGCCCTGCGCAGCCCGACCGGCCGGGTCGGCGTGGACGGTGACACGCTGCGGACGCTGGCTCCCCGGGAGGCCGCGCGGCGCATCGCCGTCGTGGTCCAGGAGTCCGGCGGCGAGAGTGCGCTGACCGTGGCCGAGACGGTGCTGCTCGGCCGCGGCCCGCACCTGTCGACGTTCCAGCGGGCCGGCCGCGCGGACCTCGCCGTCGCGGCGTCCTGCCTGGACCGGGTCGGCGCCACCCACCTGGCCACCCGGTCGTTCGCCGGGCTCTCCGGCGGCGAGCGGCAGCGGGTGCTGATCGCCCGGGCCCTGGCGCAGGAGGCCACCCACCTGCTGCTCGACGAGCCCACCAACCATCTGGACATCCGCTACCAGCACGAGGTTCTGGGCCTGGTCCGGGCGCTGGGCACCTGCGTGATCGTGGTGCTGCACGACCTGAACCTGGCCGCCCGCTACTGCGACGACCTGGTGCTGCTCAGCGGCGGCACGGTGGTCGCGGCGGGCACGGTGACCGAGGTGCTGGAGCCGGATGTGCTCGAACCCGTCTACGGCATCGGCATGCGCCGGGTCGACCTGGACGGGAATCTCCACCTGTTGTTCGAAGGAGTACTGACCCCATGACCGTGCAGGACCGCATCAACGAGTACTGGACCGGGCGGGCGCCCGCGTACGACGCCTACCAGCAGCGGCCCGAACGGCTCGCCGAGGACGACCGGGCCTGGGCCGAGGTGTGGGCGCAGGCCCTGCCGGAGGCGCCGATCGACGTGCTCGACGTCGGGACCGGCAGCGGGCACGTGGCGGTCACCCTCGCCCGTCTCGGACACCGGGTGACCGGGATCGACCTCTCCGAGGGGATGCTGGAACGCGCCCGTGCCTACCCGGGGCCGACGTTCCAGCTCGGGGACGCGGTGGCGCCGCCGTTCGCGGCGGGCAGCTTCGACGCGGTGGTCAGCCGGTACGTGATGTGGACGCTGCGCGACCCGGAGGCGGCGCTCGCCAACTGGATCCAGCTGGTCAAGCCGGGTGGCACGGTCGCGGCCGTGGACAGCACCTGGTTCCCGAACGGGCCGCAGAGCTTCTACGACGGCGAGATCTGGGCGACGCTGCCGCTGGCCGCCGCCTCCTCGATCAACCAGACCGCGACGGTGTTCGAGAAGGCCGGGCTCACCGGCGTCACCGTGACGCCGCTGACCAGGATCCACGCCCTCGACGAGAAGTACGGCGTCGCGGAGAACCACGTGGTCCAGATGCAGTTCCTGATCACCGGTCGTCGCTGACCGGGACTCGCCCGGCCGTGACGGTGGTGATGCCGTCGCCACGGCCGGATGGGTCAGGCCGCGGTGGAGCCGGGCTGTCCGGCGATCTCGGCCATCAGCAGGGTGAGCTCCTGGATGAGCTCGTCCATGCTCTGCCCGGTCTGTGACCGGATGAGGCTGAGGGCCAGCTCGGCGAGCAGGCAGAACCCGCGGGTGCGGGTGGTCTCGTCGCCCATGGAGACCAGGAGTTCCTCGGCGCCGGGGAAGTCACCGCGGTGTTTGGCCGCGATGACTCCCGCCGCTTGCTGCGCCACGAGGAAGACCGGCCCGGGGCCGGCCCCGGTCACGGGGCGAGGATGATCGGGTTCCCGGCCGCGCGGGCGGCGTCGAACCGCTTGGTGACGTCGGACCAGTTGACCAGGTTCCAGAGCCGGTCGACGTAGTCCGGGCGCACGTTCTTGTACTGCAGGTAGTACGCGTGCTCCCAGGCGTCGAAGACCAGGATCGGGGTCGACCCCTGGCCGACGTTGCCGTGGTGGTCGTAGACCTGCTCGACGATCAGGCGCTGGGACAACGGCTCCCATGCGAGGACGCCCCAGCCGGAGCCCTGCACGCCCTTGGTGGCGGTGGAGAGCTGCGCGGAGAACGCCTCGAACGAGCCGAAGTGCTCGATGATCGCCGCTTCGAGGTCGCCCTCCGGCCGATCGGCACTGCTGCCCGGACGCAGGTTGTTCCAGAAGATCGAGTGCAGCACGTGCCCGGAGAGGTTGAACGCCAGGGTCTTCTCCAGGCCGACCAGGGCCGAGTAGTCACCCTTGTCGCGGGCCTCGGCCAGCTGGTCGAGGGTGTCGTTGCTGCCCTTGACGTACGCCGCGTGGTGCTTGCTGTGGTGCAGCTCCAGGATCTGGCCGGACATGGCCGGCTCCAGCGCGCCGTAGTCGTAGGGCATGTCGGGAAGCGTGTATGCCGCCATCGCTACCTTCAGTTCCGCTAGTAGTTCGTTGTTGCCGTTCACTTGCAATAAACCAGATCCGACAGGAGTACGGAAGCATTTCCCATCGATGTCGCGCCATCAATTCCGGTCACGACGCGACCGTCAGATCGCGGAGCCGGACGAGCAGTTCCGCGGGATCGCCGGCGGCCCTGCCCTGCGCGGCGGCCGGGGTACCGCCACCGCGCCCGGCGAGCAGCAGCTTGACCAGGTCCGCCGCGGAGAGCCCGCGTTCCAGGCCGGCGGGGGTCACCGTGACGACGACGCTCGTGCCCGCGACGACGCCGATGACGCCGGGACGGTTGCCGAGCCGGTGACGGATCTTCTCGGCGAGGACGCGACCGTCTCCGGTGGTGGTGACGCCGACGTAGGCGGTGCCGCCGAGGTCCACCGCCTGCGCGGCGTAACTCTCGGCGTCCAGCTCCAGGAGCCGGTCGCGCAGGTCGCCGGCCTCGCGCTCCACCTGCCTCATCCGGGTCAGCAGGGCGGCGACCCGGTCCGGCAGCTCCTCGGGGCGGGCCTTGAGCTGGCCGGCGAGCCGGCCGACCAGATCTCGTTCCCGGGCCAGGTAACGGAACGCCTCGATGCCGGTGACCGCCTCGACGCGGCGCTGGCCGGCGCCGACCGAGGACTCACCGGTGATGGCGAGCGAGCCGATCTGGGCGGAGCGGTCGACGTGGGTGCCGCCGCAGAGCTCGCGGGACCAGTCGCCGCCGATCTCGACGACCCGGACGGTCTCGTCGTACGTCTCGCCGAACAGCGCGATGGCGCCCTCGGCGCGGGCCTGGTCCAGAGGCAGGTAGCGGACCCCGACCGGCAGGTCGCGACGGATCGCGAGGTTCGCGACCTCCTCGACCTCACTGCGGGTGGCGTCGGAGAGGCCACCGCGCCAGGCGAAGTCGAGCCGCAGGTAACCGGGCCGGTTGTAGGAGCCGGACTGCAGTGCCGTCGGCCCGAGCACGTGCCGCAGTGCCGCGTGCACCACGTGGGTGCCGGAGTGCGCCTGCCGGGCGCCGGTCCGCCACTCCGGGTCGACCGCGGCGTGCACGAGGTCCCCGGCCGCGATGGCGCCGTCGAGGATCCGGACGGTGTGCGCGATCAGGCCCCTGACCGGGCGCTGCACGTCGATGATCTCGGCGTGCAGGCCGGGTCCGGTGAGCATGCCGGCGTCGGAGTCCTGGCCGCCGCTCTCGGCGTAGAACGGGGTCCGGTCGAGGAAGACGGTGACCAGGCCGCCGGCGCCCAGCACGGCCAGCACCCGCGACTCGGTCTCCAGGGTCTCGTAGGCCAGCCACCGGGTGGGGCCGTGCTCGTCGAGGACGGCCCGGTAGTCGGAGAGGTCGGCGTGGCCGGTCTTGCGGGCCTTCGCGTCGGCCTTGGCCCGGGCGCGCTGTTCGGCCATCAGCGCCCGGAACCCGTCCGCGTCCACCGTGAGGCCCTGCTCGGCGGCGATCTCCACGGTGAGGTCGATCGGGAAGCCGTACGTGTCGTGCAGCTGGAACGCCCTGGCGCCGGGGAGCCGGGCGGCGCCGGACGCCTTGGTCTCGGCGATCGCGGTGTCCAGGATGGTGGTCCCGGCGCGCAGGGTGCCGAGGAAGGTCTCCTCCTCCGCGTACGCGGCCTGCGCGATCCGGTCGAAGTCGCCGGTGAGCTCGGGGTAGGAGGGCGCCATGCAGTCCCGGGCGATCGGCAGCAGCTCGGGCAGCGCGCGGTCGTGCCAGCCGAGCAGCCGCATGGCCCGGATCGCGCGGCGCATGATCCGGCGCAGCACGTACCCGCGGCCCTCGTTGCCGGGCGTGACGCCGTCGCCGATCAGCATCAGCGCGGTCCGCACGTGGTCCGCGACCACCCGCAGCCGCACGTCGTCCGGGTGGCTCTCGGCGGCGGCGCGGCCGGACCGCTTGCCGTACTGCCTGCCGGTCAGCTCGGCGGCGCGGGCCAGGATCGGGTGGACCTCGTCGATCTCGTACAGGTTGTCGACACCCTGCAGGATCGACGCGATCCGCTCCAGGCCCATCCCGGTGTCGATGTTCTGCTTCGGCAGATCGGCGACGATCCGGAACTCCTCCTTCGAGGCCACATCGGCGATCTCGTGCTGCATGAAGACCAGGTTCCAGAACTCCATGAACCGGTCCTCGTCGACCTCCGGACCACCCTCCTTGCCGTACGCCGGACCACGGTCGTAGTACAGCTCGGAGCACGGGCCCGCCGGGCCGGGGATGCCCATCGACCAGAAGTTGTCCTTCTTGCCGCGGCGCACGATCCGCTCGGCCGGCAGCCCGGTCTTCTTCCAGATCTCGATGGCCTCGTCGTCGTCGAGGTAGACGGTCGCCCAGATCTTCTCCGGATCGAGACCGAAACCACCCTGCCCGACCGGCTTCGTCGACAACTCCCAGGCGAGGGCGATCGCACCCGCCTTGAAGTAGTCGCCGAACGAGAAATTCCCGTTCATCTGGAAGAACGTGCCATGCCGCGACGTCTTGCCGACCTCATCGATGTCCGGCGTCCGGATGCACTTCTGCACGCTCGCCGCCCGTGGATAAGGCGGAGTCTGCTGACCCAGGAAGAACGGCACGAACTGCACCATGCCGGCATTGATGAACAGCAGGTTCGGGTCGGCGATCGCCGGCAGCGGCGCCGAGGGCACCACCGTGTGCCCGTTCGCCGCGAAGTGCGCCAGAAAGCGCCGCTTGATCTCCGCCGTCCGCATCAACGCTCCCCTTATTGCCCATAGTTTGCAACAGCATCATAGATGCATCAGAGCGCGATGATTCACTGGGCGGTGGGCGTACGCGAAAAGGGCCGGAACCGGAAGATCCGGTCCCGGCCCTCACGGGTCTTCGGGCGGCTACTCGCCGGAGGGCGAGAGGTTGGCGGACCAGCGCTCCTCGACCCGGCCGAAGCGCCAGACGGCGATCGCGATCAGCCAGGCGGCGACGAAGAACGCGACGATGCCGTAGCCGGCGTAGTCCAGCGGGATGGCGCCGATCGCGGCGAGCGGTCCGGTGGTGATGCCGGCCTGGTCGTCGAGGACGCCGATCAGCTCGACGGTGCCGATGATCAGAGCGACGGCGACCGAGATCGAGGTGATGGTGATGTTGTAGAAGACCTTGCGGACCGGCTTGGCGAAGGCCCAGCCGTAGGCGGCGTTCATGAAGACGCCGTCGATGGTGTCCATCAGGCACATCGCCGCCGCGAACAGGATCGGCAGCACCAGAATGGAGTAGAAGGGCAGGTTGAAGGCGGCCGCGCCGCCGGCCAGGACCAGCAGACCGACCTCGGTGGCGGTGTCGAAGCCGAGGCCGAAGAGCACGCCGATCGGGTAGATGTGCCACGGCTTGCGCACCGACTTCGTCAGGCCGCCGAGGAAGCGGTTCATGAAGCCGCGCTTGTTGAGCTGTTCCTCCAGGGCCTGCTCGTCGTAGACGCCGCGGCGCATCTCACGGAACACCCTGATCACGCCGAGCAGCACGACCAGGTTGAGGATGCCGAGGATCCAGAGGAACACCCCGGAGACCGAGGCGCCGATCACACCGGTGATCGAGTGCAGTTCGCTGCCGTCGTTCTCGACCTGCCCGGCGAGCGCCTTGACGCCGATCGAGAGCAGGAACGCCAGGCAGAAGACGATGGTGGAGTGGCCGAGGGAGAACCAGAAGCCGACCGAGAGGGGCTTGCGGCCACCGTCCTGGATCAGCTTGCGGGTGGTGTTGTCGACCGCGGCGATGTGGTCGGCGTCGAACGCGTGCCGCAGCCCGAAGGTGTAGGCGAGCACGCCGACGCCGACGGTGAAGACCGGATGGACACCGCCGAGGTGGAAGTGCTTCGGCACGACCAGGCCGAACAGGACCCCGAACCCGACGACGTGCAGCAGGACGATGAAGCCGGTCATGCCGCCGAGGGCGCGCCAGTCCTGGCGGGTCAGGCTCTGGCGGAACCGGGTGAGGCGGGACGCGGTGTCGGTCATGTCGGGGCTTCCTCCGCGGCTTTCTGGTCGCGGCGGCGAACCAGCCAGAAGCCGCCCGCGCCGATACCGAAAGTGATCAGCACGCCGGCGATGCCGGACAGGCCGGTCGACAGGTACTCGTTCTCGATGCCCTCGATGCCGTAGTCGGCGAGCGGGCTGTCGGCCATCTGGTGGGCCTGCTCCTGCTGAACCATGCAGGTGCCACTGACGATCTCGTCGGCCGCGTTGAAGACGCAGCCGTCGCGGGCGGTGGCGTCCAGGCCGTCCGGGCTGCCGGAGGCGAAGTTCGACACCACCCCGGCCAGCAGGAACGCGACCAGCAGCCCCGCGCCGATGAACCAGCCGAGCTTCCTGTTCATGCGGTGGCCTCCGCTTCGATCGTGACGGGCCTGCGGAACCTGCGGAGGGCGTACACCAGGTCGGGGCGGACCTTCGCCACGGTGATCACGGTGGTCGAGGCGATGATGCCCTCCCCGATGCCGATCAGCACGTGGACGCCGGCCATGGTGCCGGAGATGGCCGGCAGCGACAGGTCGGTGGTGCCGCCGAGGGCGTACTCGAGGACGAAGCCCTGCGACGCGACCGTGACGCTGACGATCGAGGCGATCAGGGCGGTCGCCCCGAGCGCGGCCGGTGTCTTCGGCAGGATCTTCACCAGGGCCACGACCAGCAGGTATCCGGCGGCCGTACCGATGATCGCCATGTTGGTGATGTTCAGGCCGATGGCGGTGAGGCCGCCGTCGGCGAAGAGCAGGCACTGGACGATCAGGACGGTGGAGACGCAGAGCGCGCCGACCCACGGGCCGACCAGGATCACCGCGAGGGTGCCGCCGAGCAGGTGACCGGAGACGCCGGGCAGCACCTGGAAGTTGAGCATCTGCACGGCGAAGATGAACGCCGCGACCAGACCGGCCATCGGTGCGAGGCGGTCGTCGAGGTCGGCGCGGGCCTTCCACACGCAGACCGCCAGCACCGCGGCGGCGAAGACGATGAACACGACCGAGACCGGTCCGCTGATGATGCCGTTGGAGATGTGCATCGCTCGCACATCCATGACGCCTCCCCAGGATGCGGGGGAGCCGTTGCTCCCGCTCGCGCAGAGCATATGAGAACACGTCGTTATTGCAAATAACTGGCAGGTAGTGAGATTCACCCGACCCTAATGCCAGTCAGTTGCAGGTGCATATAGTGTGCAGCAATGTCGAACGCCCGGGGCACCGTACGCCCGATCACCTACTACGGCGAGAGCGTGCTGCATCGTCGTTGCGCCGATGTGACCGTCTTCGACCAGACACTCGCGGACCTGATCGACGACATGTTCGCCTCGATGTATGCGGCGCAGGGTGTCGGGCTGGCCGCCAACCAGATCGGCGTCGACGCGCAGGTCTTCGTCTACGACTGCCCGGACGCCGACGGCATCCGCCAGGTCGGCCACCTCGTCAACCCGGTCCTGGAAGCTCCGTCGGCGTTCGCCGGCGTCGACGACGGCGACGAGGGCTGCCTCTCGGTGCCCGGCCCGCGCGCCTCGGTCCCCCGCGCGTCGCTGGCCACCGCCGGCGGCGTGGACCGCGACGGCAAACCGATCACCGTGACCGGCACCGGCTACTTCGCCCGCTGCCTGCAGCACGAGACCGACCATCTCAACGGTCTGCTCTACGTCGACCGGCTCCCGGAGAAGCAGCGCGACGTGCTGCTGCGCGAGGCCGGGCTGCGCTGAGCATGCCCCTCGTCCTCGGCATCGAGACCTCCTGCGACGAGACCGGCGTCGGCCTGGTCCGCGACGGGGTGCTGCTCGGCGACGCGCTCGCCTCCAGCATGGACGAGCACGCCCGGTTCGGCGGCGTGGTGCCCGAGATCGCCGCCCGGGCACACCTCGAAGCCCTCCCGACGATGGTCCGCACCGCTCTCCACCGGGCCGGGGTGGCCTTCGCCGACGTCGAGGCGGTCGCGGTCACCGCGGGGCCGGGACTGGCCACCGCCGTGCAGATCGGCCTCGCCGCGGGCAAGGCTTTCTCGCTGGCGCTGGGCGTGCCGCTCTACGGGGTGCACCACCTGGCCGGTCACGCCGCGGTCGACACCCTGGAACACGGCCCGCTGCCACCGCGCTGCGTCGCGCTGATCGTGTCCGGCGGGCACACCTCGCTCCTGCTGCTCGGCGACCTGGCCCGGGACCCGATCGTGCACCTCGGCGACACCCGCGACGACGCGGCCGGCGAGGCCTTCGACAAGGTCGCCCGGCTCCTCGGCCTGCCCTACCCCGGTGGGCCCGCCATCGACCGCGCGGCCGCGGACGGCGACCCGGAGGCGGTCCGCTTCCCCCGCCCGATGACCGGGACGTACGCCTTCTCCTTCGCCGGGCTGAAGACGGCCGTGGCTCGCTGGGTGGAACGGCACCCCGGGCCGCTGCCGGTCGCCGACGTGGCCGCCTCGTTCCAGGAGGCCGTCGCGGACACGCTGTCCCGCAAGGCCGTCGCCGCCTGCCTCGACCACGGGGCGGACACCCTGCTGATGGTCGGCGGTGTCGCCGCCAACAACCGGGTCCGCGCGCTCACCGCCGCGCGCTGCGCCGAGGCGGGCATCGTCCTGCGCGTGCCGCGACCGGCGCTGTGCACCGACAACGGCGCCATGATCGCCGCCGTCGGTGACCTGGTCGCCCGCGCGGGCCTGGCGCCCAGCCCACTGACGCTGGGCATCGACCCGAACGCCGTACTGCATGGTGCACTCCTGCCGGCCGGTGATCGGTGAGCCACCGAGGAATCCGATCCGGTCGACCTCTGCCGTCGGGTGGAGAGCCTGGACGGCACGGTCACGCCCTCCGGCGGCAGTCCGGGCAGTGACCTGTCACCACCGGGCCGACGGTGAAGCCGGCCTGGTCGGCCTCCCGGGCCAGCGCCGTGGTGACGGCCCCGCTGAGCGGCGTCGTCACGCCGCACCGCACGCACTGCAGCACCGGGTCCTGAGGGCCGGCGAGCCGGTAGCCGACCGAGCTCCCGCAGGGCACCGGATACGCCACGCCGGCCGCACTCAGGCGGCGCAGCACTCGGTGGACGGTGACGATGTCGCAGGTCTCGCCGGTGGCGATCAGCCGGTCGTGGATCGCTCGCGCCGTCATGCCGCGGCTGCCCTGGAGCACGGCGAGCACCGCCCGGCTGGCCGCGGTACGGCGGAATCCGCGCGCTCCCATCAGTGTAAACGCGGCCTCCTGGTCGAACATCCGTGTCCTCACAGGTCCAAGTTATGGATTGTCTATGAGTACGTTAGCGGCTTATTGCAAAGGGTAGGCAACTAGGAAAGGATTGCATCAGGTCCGGCGCCACTCCGTGCCGTTCCTGTGATGAGGATGAAGGGTGTCCCGGGCGCCACCGGGGCACCCTTGCCCTCAGCCGGTGACGGTGACGGCCGTGCCGTCGGTCGCCATGTCGGCGATGACGGCCTCGCCGGAGCTCGTCGCGGCGATCCAGGTCAGCCTCTGCTCGCCCGGCTCGGTGTCCGACGGGATGCGGCCGCGCAGGGTGAACGCGACGCCGTCGTGGCCGTCCACGCCCTCCCGTGTGCAGACGATCCGCCGCCACGAACCGATGGCGGTGGCGGCGAGCCCCAGGCGGTAGACCGGGCAGGACGACCACCCGTAGTCGCGGGCGTACACGTTGGTGATCGTGACGGTGTAGGTGAAGTCATGTCCGCGGCGGAGGACGGCGGGTGCCTCGACGGTGGCGTTCAGGGCGGCGTACAGCATGGGCGGTTCGACGAACCACTCGCTGACGGCGGCGCCGCAGACGCCGGTCAGGGTGCGGGAGGCGGGCAGCGGGATCGTCTCGGTTCCGGTGGTGACCGTCAGTTCACGGTACGACCGCGGCTCCTCCCCGGCGGCGCACGGGGTGCCGCGGACCTCCAGCCGGGCCGTCTCGCCCGGGTCGACGGTGGCCGGGAACTGGCGCGGGACGCGCGCGTCGAGCGCACCGGCGGCACCGGCGGCACCGGTGGGGATCGGCGCGGACTCGCCGGTCACGGTGTCGACGCCGGACAGCAGCGGCGTGCCGGACAGGGTGCAGCGCTCGCTGTTGCGCGGGCGCAGCGCGAGCCCGGTGGACCGGCCCCACGGCGCGGACCGGACGATCCACTCCATCGCGCCGGCCTGGTCGAGCCGGCACGCCTGCCGGGCGTCGCGCGGGGAGCGCCGCAGGATCCGCGGTTCGCCCACCGGCTCGGCGGCGGCGACCGTACTCGACGGCGACGAGTCGCGGGTGACGAGACCGATCCCGGCGGCGGCCGCGCCGACGACCAGGACCGCGGCGACGGCCGCTCCCCCGAGTGTCTTCGCATCGATCCTCATCGCCCAGGCAGGGTACCGGCCTGGATCAATGCGGTTGCGGCGGTTCGTACTTCTCGCAGCCCTCGCTGTCGGCGACCTTCTCCAGCAGCCGTTCCAGCTGGGCCCGTTCGTCGAGGCTGAGCGCCGCGAACAGGTCGTCGTCCGCGCCGTTCAGGATCGCGTCCACCTCGGTCAGGGCGGACGTGCCCTCGGGCGTGATCGTGACGACGTGCCGCCGGCGGTCCGCGGGGTCGCGCCGCCGGGCGAGCAGGCCCAGCCCCTCCAGCTCGTTGAGGACCGAGACCAGGGCGCTCGGGTCGACGCCGAGCAGGTCGATCAGCGACTGCTGGCTGACCGGCTCCTTCGCCACGCGGGTGAGCGTGAAGACCGAGCGCAGGGTGAGGCCGCGGACGGCGAGGGCGTTGCGGACCCGGGCGCTGGCGACCGCGCCCCGGCCCGCCAGGAGCACACCTAACTGCATGTCGTTCATCATACCCACCCCCGATTGTATAGCCGGAGTAATCGTTGTACTGTTCCAACGATTACTCCGGCTATACAGTTTTGAGGTCACCATGTTTTCTGCCTACGTCGTGGCCGCCGTCGTGTACGGCGCGCTGGTCACCGCCACCGCCATCGCCAAGATCCGGGGAGTGGAGCGGGTCGTCGCCGGGCTCACCGCCGCGGGCGTACCCGGGAAGTGGTTAGTGCCGTTGGGTCTTCTCAACCTCGCCGGGGCGCTCGGCCTGTGGATCGGCATCGGCTGGCGGCCCCTGGGGATCGCCGCGGCGACCGGCCTCGTCCTCTACTTCGCCGGCGCCGTGATCACCCACCTTCGGATCCGCGACACCCGGGGCCTGCCGGTGCCGGCGCTGCTCCTGGCCCTCGCCGCGATCACCCTGACCCTGGCCGTCGCCTCGGCCTGAGCCGGCCCGGCCCCTGCGCGCCGCGCGGAGCAACCGGTCAGCGGTAGGTGAGCAGCGCCGGCCGGTCCTCCAGGTGCGTGTGCTCGTTGTACGTGGAGAGGGAGAGGCCGCGGCTGCCGGAGATCACCTTGGTCACGCCGGTGTTGACGGTGACCCGGTTCAGGGCCGACCACAGGGGTGCCGTCCCGGCCGAGTCGCCGACGGTGAGCAGGGCGGCGGCCATCGCGATCGGGCCGCCCGAGCTCACCGCCACGATCTCCCGGTGCTCGGCGAGCAGGGCACGCGCCCGGTCGAGGACGGCCGCCACGCGTGCGCGGAAGGCGGCGAAGCTCTCGGCGTACTGTGAATCGAATCTGCCTGAGGACCAGCGCAGCGTCGCCTCCTCGAAGATCTGCTGGAAGGCGCGGTCGGGGCGCTCGAAGCGGCCGATCTCGGCCATCATCGCGGTGCGGTCACGGAAGAGCGGCCGGTGGATCTCGACGACGTGCTGGAAGTCGAACTCGTTCCAACCCTCGTCGACGATCTCCGCAAGCGCGGTGCCGAGGCCGTCGAGCAGACCGGCGGCCGTCTCCGCGTGGCGGCGCATCGTGCCGCGCAGCAGCAGGCCGGGGCGGACGCCGCGCGCCACGAACGAGCGACCGAGCGTGCGCGCCTGCTCGTGGCCGAGCTCGGAGAGCGCGTCGTAGTCGTCGGCACCGAACGACGCCTGACCGTGCCTGATCAGCAACAGACGGGGCATGTCACACCATCTTCCGTACGATCGAAAGCGGTAACAGTCGCATCGCCATACTGATCGGCACCCACGGCCAGGCGGGCACATAGGCGGTCGCCCGGCGCTTCTCGATCGCGGCGACCATCGCGCGCACCCCGGTCCGGGTGTCCACCATGAACCTGGTCCGCTGCTGGACGCGCTCGTTCATCTCGGAGCGGATGTAGCCGGGGAAGACGGCCGAGACGTCGACGCCGGGGATACGCTCGGCGCGCAGGCCCTCGGCGATCGCGGCGATGCCGGCCTTCGTGGCGGCGTACGTGGTCATCGACCGGCGCATGCCGCGCAGCGCGGAGACCGACGAGATCAGCACGAGGTGGCCACTCCCCTGGGCCCGGAAGATCTCCAGCGCGGCCTCGGCCTGGGCCAGCGCGCCGACGAAGTTGACCATCGCGGTGGCCCGGTTGGCGTCGAAGCGGCCGGTGCCGAGCGGCGCGCCCTTGCCGAGCCCGGCGTTGACGACCACCCGGTCGATCCGGCCGAACTCGGCGGCGAACTCCCGGAACACCCGGAACACCGCCTCGTCGTCGGTGACGTCGAGCCGCCTGACCACGGTCCGGACCGGCAGCTCGGCGCGCAGCGCGTCGAGGCGGTCGACACGGCGCGCACAGAGCGCGAGGTCGTACCCGAGGGCGGCGAACTGCCGGGCCATCTCCTCGCCCAACCCGGCGCTGGCCCCGGTGATCAGGATGACGCCGCGGCTGCTGATGCTCATCCGCACACCGTAGTGGGTACCCGGGCGGGCCTGCTCCGCCTGTTCGTCCACCGATCCCGTCATCCCGGTGAGGTATCCGCGGCTCGGTGTCACCGCCGGACGACCACCACCACGACGGCCTCGGAACTGGAGCGCTTCTCGGCCGGCCTCGACGCGTCCCTGGCGGCGCCCACCGCCATCGACTGGAGCTGGTCCTTCGGCCCGCTCACCTTCACCGTCGAGATCGACCTCGCCCAGGAGGTGCTGGTTCTCAAGGGCACGGTCTTCGGCTACACCTTCGCCGACCTCGAGCTCAACGCCGGAAACCCCTCGGGCATTTCGAACTGGACCTCGTCATCATCGACGTCCAGGGCACCGTGACCGTGGACTGGGCCCAGAAGACCCTGACCGTCGCGGGCTCCTACAAGCTCCCGTTCCGGTCGCCGGTGTATTTCCAGCACACCTTTTCGTTCTGATTCGAACCGGCGCTGAAAAAAGGGGGAGGTTCGTGATGAGCGAATCCACCGGAAAGCGATGGATCGCCGCCACCGCGGTGACGGCCTGTTCGGCGGGAATGTTCACGACATTCGCCATCACGAACCTCTCCGCGACCCGGGTGACGCCGGGCGACGGCCACATGTCCGGCGAGAGCAGCGGGCGGAGTGGTACGACTCCGCCCCCGAAATGCCACCCGCGGTGCCACGACCGTGCTCCCGGCGCTCCGTAGCGTCGTTGCGGCAGGTCACCACGGGAGGGACACCGGCATGATCGAAGTGCGACAGGTCGTGAAGACGTACGGGACCAAAACCGTCGTCGACGGCCTCACCTTCACCGCAAGACCCGGGGAGGTCACGGGTTTCCTCGGGCCGAACGGCGCCGGCAAGTCCACCACGATGCGGATGATCGTCGGTCTGGACCGGCCGACCTCCGGCGAGGTGCTGGTCAACGGTGCCCGCTACGCCGAGCACGTCGCGCCGCTCCAGGAGATCGGCGCGCTGCTGGAGGCCAAGGCGGTGCACCCCGGCCGGTCCGCGGTCAGCCACCTGCTGGCGCTCGCGCGTACGCACGGCATCCCGCGCTCCCGCGTCGACGAGGTGATCGAGTTGGCCGGGCTGACCAGATCACCCTCGGCGTCTCCGCGTTCCTGCTGGTCGCGATCGGGCTGATCGCGTCCGCCAACGTCGAGGCGGACCCGGTCAGCCTCGCGCTGGCCGGTGCCACCCTGGCCTCGCTCGCCGTCGGTGTCCTCGGCGCGCTGCTGGCCGCGGGCGAGTACTCGACCGGCATGATCCGCTCGACGCTGACCGCGGTGCCGTCCCGGCTCCCGGTGCTCTGGGGCAAGGCGCTGATGGCCGGTGGCAGCGTGTTCGTGCTGATGACCGCCGGCGCGTTCGTCTCGTTCCTGCTCGGTGCGGGCCTGCTCTCCGATGCGGTCACCGCGCTGGGCCTCGGCGACGACGGTGTGCTGCGCAGCCTGCTCGGCGCCGGCCTCTACCTGGGCCTGGTCGCGGTGCTCGGGGTGGCCCTCGGCGTGCTGGTCCGCTCCAGCGCGGGCGCGATCGCCATCCTGGCCGGCACCCTGCTGATCCTGCCCGGCCTGGTCATGCTCCTGCCGGGCTCGATCACCGACGTGATCACGAAGTACCTGCCCAGCGACGCCGGTGGCCAGATCATGTCGGTGACCCGGGCGGACGGCTCGCTCGGCCCGTGGACCGGGCTGGGGGTCTTCGCCGGGTACGTCGCGCTCACACTCGGCGCCGCCGCGTACCGTCTCGCGAAGACCGACGCCTGAGGCGAGAAACAGGGGTGCGGGCGGCCGAGCCGCCCGCACCCCTGCGACCGCGTGTCATCCGACGGCGCTCAGGAACTCCGAGTAGAAGACGCCCAGGCCGATCGCCACGCAGACACCCGCCAGGATCCAGAACCGGACCACGATGTTGACCTCGCTCCACCCGGCCAGCTCGAAGTGGTGGTGCAGCGGCACCATCCGGAAGACACGCTTGCCGGTGGTCCGGTACGAGACGATCTGGATCACCCAGGTGACCGTGATGATGACGAAGAGCCCGCCGATCAGGATCGAGAGCAACGTGGTGTGGGTCACCACCGCGAGCCCGCCGATCAGGGCGCCGAGCCCGAGCGCGCCGACGTCACCCATGAAGATCCGTGCCGGGGAGGTGTTCCACCACAGGAAGCCCACGCAGGCACCGGCGGCGGCCGCCGCGATCATCGCGACCTCGAGCGGATCACGGACCTGATAGCAGTAGCCGGTCGCCTGGGCGTACGTCTCGTCGGCGCACCAGTGCCGGTACTGCCAGTACCCGATCAGCGCGTACGCGCCGAGCACCAGGGTCGACGCGCCGGTGGCCAGGCCGTCCAGGCCGTCGGTGAGGTTCACTCCGTTCGACATCGCGGTGATCACGAAGACGAACATCATCACCGCGCCGATCTTGCCCACGTTCAGCCAGCTGATGTCCCGGATGAACGAGATGTTCTCGCTGATCACGGTCTCGCCGTTGGTGCTGGTCGCGTAGAGGGCCGCGATGCCGAACCCGGTACCGATGATCGCCTGGCCGAGCAGCTTCCCCTTGGCGGAGAGGCCGTCGGAGTTGCGTTTGCGGACCTTGAGGAAGTCGTCGATGAAGCCGACGGCGCCGCAGAAGACGAGCAGACCGAGCAGGACGAGAGCCGTCATGGTCGGCTTCTCCTGGGCGATCTGCCGCTCCGGCAGCGTGGTCAGCGCCAGGTGCCCGGCGACGTACGCGACGAGGGTCGCCACGATGAACGCGACGCCACCCATCGCGGGGGTGCCGGTCTTGCCGGCGCTGGAGGCGAGGCCGAGCGAACGGATCGGCTGGCCGGCCTTGAGCGCGGTGAAGACCCGGATCGCCAGCGGTGTGCTGAGCAGGGAGACGATGAACGCGACGGCCGCCGCGACGATGACCGCCCTCACGAACGAGCCTCCACGCCATTGGTGCCGAGTAGGTCAGAATCATCGATCACGGGGGATGATCTTGCCATCCGACGATAACCGAAGCGGCCCTGGGCCCACCGTTCCGCCACCCCGACTCACCGGTACGAGGTCATCGGCGGGGTCGGCACGATACCGTCACGTCGCGGTCGCCCACGGTGACCTACCGGAGGGCACGTCGCTCAGGTGGAAGCCGCCACGCTCCGCCCCGGCCGGTCAGCTCACCGCATCCCTCTCCACCACGTGACCGATGTCGGCGCCGGCACAGAGACGGTTCAGGGCTCCACACGCATGCCAACCGAGCCGAGGACGTCGAACTCCGCCACGAACTCGTCGCCCGCGGACATCGGGACGGCGGCGTGCAGCGCGCCGGTCATGACGAGGTGGCCGGCTTCGAGGGTCACACCCAGGGCACCCAACGTGTTGGCCAGCCAGGCCACCACGGCCGCCGGGTCGCCCAGGGCGGCCGAGCCCTTGCCGGCGGCGATCCACTCGTCGCCGCGGCGGAGGTGCATCGCGATGCCTGGCAGGTCGAGGCCCGCCGCCGGCACCGGGAGGTCGCCGATCACCACGGCACCGGCGGAGGCGAGGTCGGCGATGGTGTCGGCCAGGCGGATCCGCCAGTCGCGGATGCGGGAGTCGACGATCTCGATGCTGGCATACACCTCGGTGATGCTCCGCCGGGCCTGCTGGACCGTGATGCCGGGCCCGGTGAGGTCGGCGCCGAGCCGGCAGGCGATCTCCGCCTCGACTCGGGGCGCTGTGAACGCCTTCAGGGAGAGGGCGGAACCTGACCGGTGGACCGTCGAGGCGAGGACTGGACCGTAATCCGGGGAGTCCAGGCCGAACATCGCCTGCATCGGCTCGGAGGTGAGACCGGCCTTGTAGCCGGACACCCGCTCACCGTCGGCTTGCAACAGAGAGAGCAGCTCGCGCTGGATCGCGTAACCGTCGAGCGGCCCCAGTCCGGGCTCCGCGTCGGTGAGGGGCGCTATGGGCTGCCGCGTGGCGCGTGCTTCGTACAGGGAGCGCGCAAGCGTCCGCGCGGCTCCGCGGGGCAGCTGTCCCACGCCGGCCTCCTCTGCTCCAGCGGTCGCCCGGACCAGGGCAGCCGTGACGTCGTGCCGGCTCGCGGCAAATGCTTTTCGTGATGCCGTGGAATATCGATGGCCGCCGGTGGATGACACGTCCTTCGGCGAAGTATGCATGACGAATGATGACGGCGCAAGATAACTTCCGGCGATGGCCCGTCAGGATCGCTCAAGAGATTCCGCCGGGGCGGGTCTGCCACATCACGAAAACCGAACACAATTGATCATCGACAATCGCTGACAGACCGTCCGGTACGCCTGCTACCACGAATCCAAGCATCTCTCACGCCGTCGCATCTTAGCCATATCCATGCAGCTCAAGGCCGATATTGAGGGGCCTTGCCGAGTGGCTTCGACGGCCTTGACGTCCACTGTGTTTCATGCCAACATGGCCCTCGGCCATAGATCATATAGACGAAGCCAAAAGTAATCCTGGGGTCTTCAGCAAAGGACTGGGGTTGACCTCTCCAGCCAGGGGTGAATACACCCTCCACGCAACCGACAAGTCGTTTACCGAATACCTCGGCGCGCTCGGTGAAAGTGGGCGCTACGCCATACTTGATTTCGTTCCCGGCGCGTGAGCACCATTTCCGCAGACAACATCTGCACACCGTCGCTACCGCTGCCGACGGCCACCCGTCGCGTCCGGAGCAGCAGAGTCGTCACGCAACCGTCACGGCGGGACCGCTCCGACAGGCGGGACCGCGACTATCACGGGGAGCCCGAGGCACCATGACGAGTAAGTGGACGGCCGAGCCGGCCGCCGACCTGGCAGCGGTAACCGCCCTCTTGGAGATGGCGGAGAACCTGGGGTTGTCCGCCCTGTTGGACAGCGGTGACGCCTTCACCGCCGACGACGCCGCGACCGCCGCGCACATCCCGCGCCAGTCAGCGGTGTCTTTCCTGGAGGCGCTCGACGCTGCAGGACTGGCCGTCGCCACGGAACCGGAACACGCGTACACCGGCGCGGCGGAGCTGCCGGCGCTGCGCCACGCGGCCGGGTACGTCTCCTGGGCGATGACCGCGAACCGTCCGTACATCGACAACATCCACGACATCCTCAGCGACCCCAGCCGGGCACCGCAGAAGTACCGCCGGGACGGACGCCGGGTCGCCGTATCCTCACGCTGGATCGGGTCTCAGGGCTTCTACCAGGCGGCGTTCGAGGAGATCGCCGGGGCGAAGCCCCAACGGATCGTCGATCTGGGCGCCGGGGCAGCCGCACTCGTCATTCACCTACTGCAGACGCTGCCGGACAGCGACGGCGTCGCCGTCGACCTCAGCGACGCCGCCTGTGTGGAGGCGCTGCGGGCGGGGGAACGGGCCGGCGTCGCCGACCGGCTGAACGTCGTGAACCGCGCGATCGAGTCCCTGCCCGACGATCCGTCCCCCTTGGCCGGCGCCGATGTCATCCACGCCGGATTCGTCATGCACGACGTGGCGGGACGCCCGGAGGTACTGAACGCCATCCTGCGCGCGTGCAGAGCCTCACTGGCGCCGGGAGGCAGGCTCGTGATCAGCGACGCGGTGCCCTACTCGGCCAGTCCGCGGGAGCGCGCCTTCAGCAGCCTCTTCACCTACCTGCACGCTTCGTCGATGGGAGTCGCCCTGCCACCGCAGCCGCAATGGGAACAGGCCTTCCGCCGCGCGGGCTTCACCGACGTGGCCTGCCGCCCGATGCGCATGCCGACGAGCAGGTTGTTCGTCGTAGCCGGCTGAGTCCACCGCAGAAAGCAGAGAAGACATGCAGGCAACCACCACTCCCACCACGGGCGTACGCCGCAGCCGGCCCCTGCGCGCGGCGGTCATCGGGGCCGGGCTCATCGGCCTCGACCTCGCGATGAAGATCCAGCGATCGGCGGAACTGGACTGCCGGCTCGTGACGGCCCGCGACGAGGACGCGCCCGGGCTGCGCGCGGCGCGAGACCTGGGCTGCCGTGTGTCGGCGGACGGCGTCGACGCCGTACTGGCCACCGCGGACCCGTACGACATCGTGTTCGACGCCAGCAACGCCACGGCACATCCCGCGCACTGGCAGGCGCTCGAGCCGCTGGGCTGCCTGGTCGTCGACCTGACGCCCAGCGGGGTGGGCCATGCCGTGGTGCCGGCCGTCAACGGCGACACGCTTCCGGTGCACCGCAATCTCAACCTGGTGAGCTGTGGCGGCCAGGCCTGTGTACCCATCCTGCATGCGTTGTCGTCCCGCTACCGTCCCTCGTACGTCGAGGTGGTCACCACCGCCGCGAACCTCTCCGTCGGCAGGGCCACCCGGCTGAATCTCGACGAGTACCTCGCCACCACTCGCGACGCGGTGCGCGCCAGCACCGGGACATCGGCCGTCAAGACGATCCTCAACCTGAGTCCGGCCCGTCCCCCGGCGACCTTCCGCGTCGCGATGAGTTTCCAGTCGGAGGATATGGATCAGCGTGTGGTCGGCGACCTGGTCCACGACGCGGCGGACCGGGTCCGCGCGTTCGTGCCCGGCTTCCGCGTCCGCGCGTGCACCGTCACCGACGGGGTCGCGTTCGTCGCGGTCGAGGTGGAGGCGTCCGGGGACCGCATCCCGTCGTACGCCGGCAATCTCGACATCATCAACTCGGCGGCGGTCCTCGTGGCCGAGCAGTACGCACGTCAGCAGGCTTCCCTTCCGGGTACGGAGGTGACACGGCGATGAACGAGGCAGCCGGCGACCGGCCCGCGGTGCGGATCTACGACCCGACACTGCGCGACGGCCATCACGCGGTACGGCACGATCTCGGCGAGGCGCAGCTGCGCGCCTACGCGGCAGCGGCGGACCGCGCGCGCGTGCCGGTGGTCGAGGTCGGCCACGGCAACGGCTTGGGCGCGTCGTCGCTGCAGGTGGGCCGCGCCCGGCTGACCGACGACGTCATGCTCAGCGCGGTCCGCGCCGAGCTGCGGCACAGCAGGATGGGCGCCTTCATGCTGCCGGGCTGGGGCACCGCCGACGATCTGCGGATGGCCATCGACCACGGCGTCGACGTCGTCCGGATCGGGGCGCACTGCACCGAGAGCGACGTGACGGAACGACACCTCGGCTTCCTGCGCGACGCCGGCGTCGAAGCACACGCCACACTGCTGATGAGCCACATGTGTACGCCCGCTCAGCTCGGCCGGGCCTGCGAGCAGATGGCCGGCTTCGGCGCCCAGGCGGTGGGCATCTTCGACTCGGCCGGTCATTTCCTGCCGGAGGACGTCACCGAGCGGATCTCGGCCATCCGCGGAGCGGTCGACGTTCCGGTCATCTTCCACGGCCACAACAACCTCGGCTCGGCGGTGGCCAACTCCATCGCGGCGGTGCGGGCCGGCGCCACGATCATCGACGGCTGCGCCCGGGGATTCGGTGCCGGCGCCGGGAACACTCAGCTCGAGGTTCTGGTACCGGTCCTCGAACGGCTCGGGTACCCGACCGGCATCGACCTCTACCGGTTGCTCGACGCGGCTGATCTGGCGGAGCGGGAACTGATGCCGGCGCCGCCGACGATCAGCTCGGAGAGCATCGTCAGCGGCCTGGCGGGGGTCTTCTCCGGTTTCCGCAACCGGGTCCTCGACGTGGCCGCGCGGGAACAGGTCGACCCTCGTGACATCTTCTTCGAGCTGGGCCGTCGGCAGGCTGTCGCCGGTCAGGAAGACCTCATCGTGGACGTCGCCATGTCTCTGCGCACCGCTTCCCTGTGAGGACTCGATGAACTGGGACCTTCTCAAGCACGCTCTCGTGCACGACCTGCAGTTGCAGCACGACGCCCTGGTACCGACGGCCAGCCTCGCGGACGTCGGCCTGGACTCGCTGGCCGCCGTCGAGCTGGCCGAGTCGCTGCAGAGCAGGTACGGCGTGCGGGTCGCCGACTACGAGATCCTGGACAGCGCGGATCTCGCCGGTCTCGCCGAGCTGATCACGGCGCGGAGTACTGGATGACCGAGCCCTGGCTGCGGCCCGTTCTCACCGAGCTGCCGCAGTACGCCCCGGCCCCGGGGCTCTATTCCGGCGCGGTGCCCACGCCGTTGTCCGCCAACGAGTCCCCACACGAGCCGCTCCCCGGTATCAGCCGCGCGATCACCGAGGCCGCCGGTGCCGTCAACCGTTATCCGGACCCGGGCTGCCACCGGCTGACGCGGGCGCTTGCCCGGGCCCGGGGCGTGGATCCCGGCGCCGTCCTGGTCGGTGCCGGGTCGGTCGCACTGCTACAGGCACTGTTCCACGCGATCGCCGAGCCCGGCGCGGAAGTGGTCCACGGGTGGCCGTCGTTCGAGCTCTATCCGAGTCTGGCGGCCCTCGCCGGCGTCGCCTCCGTTCCCGTGCCGCTGCGCGATGGGGCGTTCGACCTACCCGCGATCGGCGGTCGCATCTCCACTCGTACCCGGATGGTGCTGTTGTGCAGTCCCAACAATCCGACCGGTGGTGTGATCAGCGCGGATGCCCTGCGCGGCTTTCTGGCCCGGGTGCCGCCGCGCTGCCTGGTCGTCCTGGACGAGGCCTACCACGAATACGTACGGGACCCCGCGGCCTGCAACGGCGTGGAGTTCGTGTCCCGACCCCAGCTCGTCGTGCTGCGCACCTTCTCCAAGGCGTACGGGCTGGCAGGGCTCCGGGTCGGCTACCTGCTCGGCGCGCCGGGTGTGGTGTCGCTACTGCGCAAGGCGCTCACCGTCTACGAGGTCAGTGCGGTCGCCCAGGCAGCCGCGGTCGCCGCGCTGAGCCTGCAGGACGAGCTGCTGGAGCGGGTCGCGCAGACCGTCGGCGAGCGCCGGCGTACCCGCGACGGGTTGCTGGCGGCAGGCTATTCGGTGCCCGACAGCCAGGCCAACTTCCTGTGGCTGCCGCTGAGCAGGCGGGCCGCGGACTTCGGCGAGTGGTGCCGGAGCCGGTCGATCGCGGTGCGCGTCTTCCCCGGCGAAGGGGTCCGCGTCACCATCGGGCGGCCGCATGACAACGACGCGTTGCTGTCGGCAGCGGCGCACTGGCGACAGGCGGTGCGATGAGATCCCCGATGACCTACGGCGAGGCCGTCTGGATGCCCGACGCCAGCTCGTTGTCGCGGCGCGTGGTGGTGACGCCCGGCATGTCCGGCGGCGGCTCCCTGCTCTTCGGCCGCATCGGCGACTGGACCTGGGACGCGGTGAGCGCCGCCTGCGGCACCGACGTGCACGCCGCGCGCAACCAGGAGGGCGAGCCCGCGTATCTGTCGTTCTACTATTACCGGATCCGGGGCGGAACCGCCGTGCAGCCGCACGGCCTGGAGTTCGGCGACCGGCTGCAGGCCAGCTCACGAGTCTTCGACTTCGGCAGCCGCTCGGCGCTGACCTTGCACCGGCTGGCCCCGGCAGGCCTGGACCTGCCGGATCTGCCCCTGGAAGCGGCGGAGTTCCACGAGCGTCCGCATCCCGCCTGCCTGTACGCCGAGACATTCAACCGCTGGGTCTCGCGAACCCGCTCGGGCAGCAATAGGGGCCTGGCCGAGGTCTCCCCGCCCGACTTCGCGCATGAGCACCTGCCCCGCCTCGCCAACGAGCACTCGCCGCGCACCCTCGTGGGCCGGGCCCGGCAGGCGGGAACGTTCCATCCGGGCGGCCCCACCGGCTACCTGCCCGGCGGATCCCCGGCGACCCTCACGTACGCCCTGGACCCGGTACGCGACCTGAACGGCGCCGGTCTCGTCTACTTCGCCAGCTTCTTCTCCATCTTCGACACCGGGCTCCTGGCACTGTGGCGAGCGGCGGGACGCGGCGATGCCGCCTTCGTGCGCCGCCGCATCGCCGACCAGCGCATCGGATTCTTCGGCAACGCCGACGTCGGCACGGTGTTCACGATCAACGGGCGACGCTGGCTGCCGGGTACGCCGGGGCGCGGCGAGATCGCCGACCTGCAGCTGCGGGAGGCGGGCAGCGAACGGCTCGTCGCGGTCGCCAGCATCGAGCTCGCGCCGGCGTGACACCGGCGCCGGAGTCCACGGCCACCACGGGGAATGGAATCTCGACGGCTGGCCGGCGGCGGATCCGGCCGAATTGCCGCCCGCCACCCGCTGGTGACCGGCGGCCGGCGGCGCGGGGCTCGCGGGTGGCCGAGCCTCGCGCCGGTAGCAGCCGGGAAGGGTTGCCGTCAGTCGGGCGCCTGACTGCCGGCCGCCAGATGCTCCTGCTGGCTCACACCCAGCGGCGGCGGGTTCATGCCGTGCATCTCGGGTGAGAGGTACACCTTCACCCGCGGCCGGACCCGGCCCGGCTGCCAGGAGAGATAGTTGTGGATCCCCGTGCCCGACCGCAGGTCACGGGTCGCCACGCCGGCGAGCACGCTGTCGTAACGGCGCCGGGCCCGGGAATCCCCGGCGAGTGCGCGGTGTACCCGCAGCCGCACCTGCTCGTCGTCGTCGGCGTAGGTCCACAGCGGTACGTACAACGTGGCCGCCGGCCGCTCGTGCGTCTGGGCGTCGAGCAGCGACAGGCAGGTCACCGCGGGCTGGTCCGAGAACTTCAGGCGGCCGTCCAGCAGGCACCGGCAGAAGGCGCTCACCTCCCCCGGCTCAAAGCCCGGATAGGCCTTGAGCACCGCCACGACCTCCTCCACGTCCGCGGCGAAGTGCCGGAAGTAGACCTTCACCCGCGCCGCGGCGTCGTCCGTCAGGTCCAACGAGAGCAGGAGCGGCACGTCGTGCCCGCTGCGGTGGGCGTGTGCCTGCACCGTCGGCCACAGGTGCCCCTCCCCCATCCGCTCCAGCGCGGCGTGCAGCACGTCGAAGGCCTGCTCCGGGCCGGCGACGTCGAGGTAGAACCAGACCTTGAAGCGGGTGGCGCCGTCCGGGCGTACCTCCGCGCCGTACATGGCGACGTGGGGGCCCTGCGCGTCGGCGGGTAGCAGCAGGTCCGCGACGGTCAACCAGCGCCGGGCGCCGGCGCCGTGCTCGGCGGCGAGGATGCGCATCAGCATGCGGGCGGCCGTGGGATCGTTCGCCGCCCGGCCGGGCAGCAGCGGCTCCATGGCGAACTGCACGGCGGGCTCACGCCCGGCGAGTTCCACCGCCACTTCGAGGGGTGAGCCGTCCGGTGACACGTCCGACAGGGGCAGCTCGTCCAGGCGAGCGGCGCCCCAGTGTCCGGTCATGGCCCGGAACACGCCGGTGAGCTGCGCGCCCGCGGCGCCCAGCGCCACCGATCGAGCCGTCCTCTCCATCGTCGTGGCGCAGGCAAGCCGGACCGCTGACGGATCCTCGGTCACTCGTTCCTCCTTCGTCGCCGGGCGTCGCGCGCAACTGCGGCGGGCAGCCACGCCGACCGATGGGTGGGGCACACCGCACGTCGGCGGCGTGCCCGATCACGTACGTCGGTGCCGGTGGGCCTCAGGGCTGCGGGGCGAGGCTGCGCGGGCGCATGTCGGTCCAGTTCTGCTCCACGAAGTCCAGGCACGCCTGCTGGGTGTCCTCGGGATGGGCGATCGTCCAGCCCGCGGGCACGTCGATGGTGGCCGGCCACAGCGAGTGCTGGTTCTCGTCGTTCACCAGCACCAGGAAGGTCCGCTCGGTGTCGTCGAAGGGGTTGGTCATCGGATCTCCTCGTTTCTGTCCGCCCGGTCACGGGCGACGGCGGCGCGAAGGTGCGCCTCGAGAACGGGCCCGATCACGGCCAGCGCCGGCGACGTCAGGATCGTGCTGTGGCTGGCCGGAACCGGGTGGTAGGTGATGGCGCCGGTGACGTGCTGGTCCCACGCCGCGGGATCGAGCACGCGTTCGCGTTCCTCGGTCGCACCGAAGACCAGCATGTCGGCGGCGATCACCGGCGACGTGTGCCGCGTGGCGATGCTGATGTTGTGATGCAGGATGCGCATCAGGAGCTGGAACTCGTCCTCGGCGACGTTGCCGAGCACGGTGTTGGTGGTGCGGGCCAGCTCGGAGAACTCGGCGAAGCTGAGCTTCCCGCTCGCCAGGCCGGTGATGTCCACGCCGAGGACCTCCAGGATCCCGGTGTAGACCCGTGCCGTGGCCTCGCCGACCTTCCGCTGCTCCTGCTCGGTCAGCGGCCGGGAGGGCTCCGAGTCGAGGGCCACGACGAGGCCGACCGTCTCTCCGGCCTCCTGCAGCCGGGCGGCCATCGCGTGCGCCACCACGCCGCCGAACGACTGCCCCAGAAGATAGTACGGTCCGTTCTTCTGCACCCGGCGCATCTCCTCGATGCAGTCGTCGGCGACCTGGGTCAGGGTCTCCGGCAGTTCCTCGGGATGAGTCAGCGCCCGCGATTGCAGCCCATAGACCGGGAAGTCCGGGCTCAGGTGCAGCAGGAGATCCGAGTAGGACCAGCAGATCGCCGCCCCCGGGTGGATGCAGAACAGTGGCGGGAGTCCGCCCTCGGTACGCAGGGGCAGGAGCACCTCGAACGCCCGGTCCGGCGCGTCGCCACCGAGATGCCCGGCGAGCTGCGCGACGCTCGGCCCCGCGAAGAAGGTCCGGATCGGCACCTCCGTACCGAGTACCTCGGCGATCCGGGCGATGAGCCTGTTCGCCAGCAGCGAATGGCCCCCGAGATCGAAGAAATTGTCGTCGACCCCGATCTGGCCCCGGTCCAGCACCTCGGCGAACAGGCCGCAGAGGATCTCCTCCTGGGGCGTACGCGGGCCCCGGCCGGACGGCGCCGCCGGCTCGGGCACCGGAAGCGCCTCGCGATCGACCTTGCCGTTCGTGGTCAGCGGAATGTCCGTCACTCGCACCACCGCGCTGGGCACGAGATGCTCGGGAAGGATCCTGCGCAGGTCGTCGCGGATGTCGGCCAGGTCGGCGCCGGGCGCCACCGGGATGACGTAACCCACCAGTGCCGGATCGCCCCGGTGATCGGAACGGACGGTCACGACGGCCCGGGCGACGGCCGGATGGGCCGCCAGCGCCGCCTCCGCCTCGCCGGGCTCCACCCGCATCCCGCGGATCTTCACCTGGTCGTCGGTACGGCCGGCGAACTCCAGCTCCAGCCCGAAAGTCCAGTGGCCCCGGTCGCCGGTGCGGTACATGCGCGAGCCGGGAGGCCCGTACGGGTCGGCGACGAAGCGGCTCGCTGTCAGAGCGGGCCGATGCAGGTAGCCCCGGCCCACCTGCGGCCCGGCGACGTAGAGCTCGCCGTCGGCGCCCGGCGGCAGCAGGCTCAGCGCCTCGTCGAGCACGTAGACGCGCATCTCGGGGTGGGGCCGGCCCGCGGTCACCGGCCCGGCACCCAACGGCTCGGTGATCGTGCAGGCGATCGTGGTCTCCGTCTGCCCGTAGATGTTGGACATCCGGCGCCCCGGTGCCCAGCGGGCGGCCAGATCCGGTGTGCACACCTCTCCGCCGACGAGCAGACCACGCAGTTCGGGCAGCCGCCCGGGCGCGTCCGCCGGCATGCTCGCCAGCACCGACGGCAGAGTCACCAGATGGGTGATGCGCTCCCGCTCCAGGAGGCGGGCCAATGCTTCCCCAGCGATCAGGCCCGCCTCGGGCAGCACCAGCTCACCGCCCGAGGCGAACGCCGCGAGCAGCTCCATGACCGACGGATCGAAGCTCGGCGACGAGAGCTGCAGCACCCGTACGTCCGGCCCGGAGCACCAGCGCTCGCGCCACACCGCGACGGCACCGGCGAGGCCGGCATGGGTGATCACCGCGCCCTTGGGCCGGCCGGTCGAGCCCGAGGTGTAGATCACGTAGGCGGGGTGGTGCGGGCTCGGCGCGGCCGTGCGGTCGAGGTCCGCCGGATCGGAGTCCGGCAGCTCACGCCATCGCTGTACGGCGGCGGGGTCGTCGATGTCGACGACGGTCTGGTCCGCGCCGAGCCGGGCGCGGCCGGCGCCGTCGGTCACCACGAGCTTCGGCCGCGCGTCCGTGCACAGGTAGGAGACCCGCGCGTCGGGGTAGGACGGATCGATCGGCAGGTAGGCCGCGCCCGACTTGGCCACCGCCAGGATCGTGGCCACCTGCCGGGTGCTGCGAGGCAGCAGCACCCCGACGAAGTCCTCGGGGCCCACGCCGCGTTCGATCAGCGCCCGTGCCATCCGGTTCGCCTGGCTGTTCAGCTCCGCGTAGGTCAGGCTCGCCTGCCTGTCCGTCACGGCGACGGCATCCGGTGTCGCCGCCGCCGTCGCCTCGAAGAGCCCGGCCAGCGTTCCGGTCGTCGTCCCGCTACCCGGGTGCTGCTGTTCGATGGCCAATTCCAGCCCTCCGATGGGTTCGTCCGGCACAGCGGCGGCATCGCGCAGCAACTGGCCGAACTGGTCGAGGAAGTGGTCGATGGTGGCGTCGTCGTAGAGGTCGGTGGCGTACTCCGCGGCCAGCACCAGCCCGCCGGGAACGCCCGTGTCGTCGAAGCTCTCGAGCACGTTGAGGGTCAGGTCCACCCGCGCCACCCCGGTGTCGACGCCGTCGTTCTGCGGGCGGGCGCGGAGCCCGGCCAGCTCGAAGTCCGCGTCCGGGGTGTTCTGCAGCACCAGCTGAACCTGGAAGAAGGGGTGGTACGACGGCCGGCGGTCCGGGTTGAGCTTCTCGACCAGATGATCGAAGGGGACGTCCTGATGGGCGAAGGCCGCCAGGCTCTCCGCACGCACCCGGCCCAGCAGTTCGAGGAAGGTGGGCGCGCCGGAGGTGTCGATCCGCAGGACCAGGGTGTTGACGAAGAAGCCCACCAGGTCCTCGATCGCGGCGTCGGCCCGCCCGGCGACGGGTGCGCCGACCGGGATGTCGGACCCCGCGCCACTGCGCGCCAGCTGAGCGCCGAACGCGGCCTGCAAAACCATGTAGAGGGTCACTCCGGAGCTGCGTGCCAGCGCCCGCAGCTCCCGGTGAAGGTCCGCGCCGAGCTCACGCAGCAGGGTCCGGCCCTGCCCGCTGGGCTGCTCCGGCCGCGGCCGGTCCGCCGGCAGCGTCACCTCCCGCGCCATCCCGGCAAGCCGGTCCCGCCAGTATCCGACCTGCCGGTTGAGCAGGCTGTCCGGGTCGGTGCCGGAACCGAGCAGCCGGCGCTGCCACAGGGTGAAGTCGGCGTACTGGACCGTCAAGGGCGGCAGCACGGGCGGCCGGCCGTCGCAGCGGGCGGCATAGGCGGCGGCCAGATCCCGGCTGAGCGGACGCAACGACCAGCCGTCGGCGACGATGTGGTGGACGACCAGCAGCAGCACCGCCTCGTCGGTGGCCACCCGGAACAGCCAAGCTCGCAACGGAAGGTCCCGGGCGAGGTCGAAGGTGCCGCGCGCGGCCTCGCTCAGGGCCGGCGCCAGCTCGTGCCCGGACACCTCGCGTACCGGCAGGTCCACCCCGTCCGGGTCGAGGATCCGCTGCTGGGGTACTCCGCGTACCTCGGTGAAGACCGTGCGCAGCGCTTCGTGCCGGCTCACCACGTCGCCCAGGGCGGCCCGCAACGCGCCGATGTCGAGCGGCCCGGTGAGCCGTACCGCCAGCGGGGAGTTGTAGGTCGCCGAACCGCCGTGCAGCTTGTGCAGGAACCACAGCCGCTGCTGAGCGAACGACAGCGGCAGGACGTCCGGCCGCGGCATCGACTCCACCGGCGGGCGGACGGGCCCCGAGGAGGCCGCCAGGACCGCACCGAGCCCGGTGGGCGAGGGTGCTGCGAAGACCTGGTGCAACGGCACCTCGATGCCCAGGGTCGCCCGGATGCGGCTGGTGAGACGGGTGGCCAGCAGGGAATGCCCGCCCAGGTCGAAGAAGCTGTCGTCGACGCCCACCCGGGGCAGGCCCAGCAGGTCGGCGTAGAGCTCGCAGAGGATCTCTTCGTACGGGCTGCGCGCCTCGCGGCCCTCGGCCGTGACGACCTCGGGAGCCGGCAGCGCCTGCCGGTCGACCTTCCCGCTCGCGGTCAGTGGGATCCGTTCGATCGGGGTGATCGTCGCCGGCACCATGTGGTCGGGCAGCATCGACTTGACCGTGGCGCGCAGCGCGGAGACGACCTCCCCGGCGGTCCGGGCTACGGCGGGCACGTTCGCCACACGCTCCGGGCGGCCGGGCCGGTACACGCCGGTCAGCGGCTCGTGCTCGTCCGAGTCTGCCAGCAGCACCAGGTCGTAGCAGTCCGGCCAGGACGACGACCAGGTGAACGCCGCACGCAGGCCCTTCTCGGCCGCGAACCGGCGCAGCATGCCGGGATCCAGCGCGGGCCCTGCCACGGTGGTGCCGGGTTCGCCGATCGCCCGCAGCGCCTCGGCGCCGGCTGCGAGCCGGGTGTTCGGAATGCCGGTGATGCGAGCGCATGCCGGGGCCTCGGCCGGGTCGGTGAGGTCGTGCCCCCATCTCAGCACCGGCAGGTCGTCGACCGCGCGCGCCGGGGCGGTATGCAGCACGACCTCGTAGCGGTACCCGGTCAGCTCGTTCGTGGCCAGACCCTCCTTGAGGAGGATCTCCACACCGGAGAGCCGCGGGTGGCTCAGGCCGGTGAAGAACTCGGGGGCGAGCAACAACTCCTTCTCCACCGCCACCGCGTGGTCCACCGGCGCCGCGCCCGGCGAGGTGTGACGGGCGTAGTGGGCCTCGGCGTGCAGCATGCGCAGCAGGCCGTGGTGGCGCACGTCGCCGACGATCAGGCGGCCACCGTCGGCCAGCAGCCCGAGCGCCTGGCCGAGCACGTCCCGCAGATAGTCGGCGCCGGGGAAGTACTGCACCACCGAGTTGATCACAACGGTGTCGAAGTGGCCGGAGGGCAGCCCGGACGTGTCGTGCGCGGGCTGACAGCGCAGATGCACATGCTCCCACTCCCGGTCCCGGGCGTGCTCGCGCAGCCGGTGGATCGCCGCCTCGGAGAAGTCCGTCGCCCAGTACTCCTCGACGGCGCCGGCCAGCGGCGCCAGGAGCAGCCCGGAGCCCGCACCGATCTCGAGCACCCGGCGGGGCGCGAAGCGCGCCACCTGGGCGACGGCGGACCGCTGCCACTCGCGCATCTGCTCGAGCGGGATGGGCGCGCCGGTGAGCGAGCTGTTCCAGCCGGAGAAGTCGTCGCCCGGGCCGCCGACCGGGCGGCTGTAGACCTGGTGGTAGATGTCCTGCCACTCGGCCAACTGGTCGGCGAAACCGCTCGCCGGGTCGGCGCCGGCCAGGACCACGTAGGCGGCGAGGGAGCTACCTCCCGCGCTGTCCCACCGGGGCACCACGACGGCCCGCTCGACGGAGGGCTGCGTGGTAAGGACGCGCTCGATCTCGCCGGGCTCGACGCGGAAGCCGCGTACCTTGACCTGGTCGTCGGAGCGGCCGAGATAGAGTAACTCGCCTGCCGGGGTCCAGCGGACTACGTCGCCGGTGCGGTACATCAGCGTCCCGGCCGGCCCGAACGGGTCGGCCACGAAGCGCGCGGCGGTCAGACCCGCCCGGTGCAGGTAGCCGCGGGCCAGGCCCTCGCCGGCGAGATACAGCTCCCCCGGTACGCCCGGCGCGGCCGGCTGCAGCGCGTCGTCCAGAACGTACACCCGGGTGCCGGGCACCGGGCGGCCGATCGGCACCGGCACGTCGTCGAGCGGGCCACTCTGGGTGGCGACGACGGTGGACTCCGTCGGCCCGTACGCGTTGGTCATGAGCCGGCCCGGTGACCAGGCACGCAGCAGCTCCGGCGGGCACGCTTCGGCGCCGACGACGAGGGTGCGCAAGCCGGTCAGGGTCCGCGGTGCCTCGGCGGAGAGCGTGGCCAGCACGGACGGCGGGATCAGCGCGTGGGTGATCCCGTCGCCCGCCAGCACGTGCGCCAGTTCGTCACCGGCGAGCCGGTGCGGTGACGGGATCACGAGGGCGGCACCGGCGTCCACGGACCACACCAGCTCCAGGATCGCGGCGTCGAAGCTGGGCGACGAGAGCTGCAGGACGCGGCTGCCCGGGGCGGCGGGGCTGCGCCGGCGCAGGGTGGCGGCGAGCCCGGCGATGCCACGATGGGTCACGACCACGCCCTTCGGCGTACCCGTCGAACCGGATGTGTAGATGACGTAGGCGGGATCGTCGAGGCGCACCCGGACGCCGGGATCGTCCGGGCTCTCACCGGTCAGGTCGCCCTCTCGCACGACCAGCGCCGGCCGCGCGTCGCGGAGCAGGAAATCGATCCTGGCCTGAGGATAGGCCGGGTCCACCGGGAGGAAGACCGCGCCGGCCTTGGCGACGCCGAGGGCCGTCGCGACCTGCGCGGCGCTCCGCGGAAATAGCACGGCCACCACATCGCCGGCGCCTACGCCCCGGCCGATCAGCTCCTGGGCCACCGCGTTCGCTCGCGCGTCCAGTTCCGCGTACGTCCAGGTCAGCTCGCCGTCGACGACCGCCGGCGCCGCCGGGCTGTCCGCCAGTCGCCGCGCCAGCAGACCGGGAAGCGTCACCGGCTCCGGGGCCGGCCCGCCGTGACCCCATTCGCGCAGCAGCTCACGTTCGTCGTCCGCGAGCAGGTCCATCCCGCTCAGACGCTGCTGCGGATCGGCCACCGCGGCACGCAGCAGGCGCACCCACCGTTCGGTGAAGCCCTCCACGGTGGACCCGTCGTAGAGCCCGGTGGAGTATTCGACGACGCAGGTCATCCCGCCGGGCGCACCGTCCGGGGCCGAGGTCTCGGTGATGCTCAGCGACAGGTCGAACCGCGACGTGCCGGTGCCCAGGCCCTGCTGGCGCACGCGCAGACCGGGCAGGTCGAAGCCGGCCTCGGCGTTGTTCTGCAACACCATGGCGACCTGGAACAGCGACTGGTGCGAGGCCGAGCGCTGCGGGTTGATCCGCTCCACCAGCTGCTCGAACGGGATGTCCTGGTGCGAGTAGGCGGCCAGGCTGTCGGCTCGCACCCGCCGCAGCAGCTCACTGAAGGCCGGATCGTCCGAGGTGTCGGCGCGCAGCACGACCATGTTGACGAAGAAGCCGACCAGGTCGTCGAGCTGATCGTCGGTGCGGCCCGCCACACCGGCGCCGACGACCACGTCGGTACCGGCGCCGGATCGGGTGAGCAGGGCCGCCAGCGCGGCCTGCAGGACCATGAACAGCGTCGAACCCGTCGCCCCGGCCAGCGCCAGCAGCCGACCGTGCAGGTCGGCGTCGACGGGGAAGCTCGTCACGTCGCCCTGGTATTCGGCCACCCGGGGACGGGGGCGGTCGGTGGGCAGCGTCACCTCCTCCGGGACTCCGGCCAGGCGCTGCCGCCAGTAAGCGAGTTGCCGGCTGAAGGCGCTGTCCGGGTCGTCGGCATCACCCAGCAGGTCCCGGTGCCAGAGCGTGTAGTCGGCATACTGGACGGGCAACGGGGACCAGGTCGGGGCGCTGCCGGCGCTGCGGGCCGTATAGGCCCGGGCGAGGTCCTGGGCCAGCGGGCGCAGCGACCAGCCGTCGGCGGCGATGTGGTGCAGCACCAGCATCAGCACCCACTCCCCGGGACCGTCGGTGAACACCGACGCCCGTACCGGGATCTCCCGGGCAAGATCGAACTCGTGGCGGGCGGCGTCACGCAGAGCCGCGGCCAGGCCGGCACCGGCCGCCTGCCGGAACGGCAGGTCGACGCTCACCTCGGCAGGCTCCAGGACATGCTGGTACGCCTGCCCGTCCCGCTCGGCGAAGACCGTCCGCAGCGCCTCGTGCCGGCCGATCACGTCGATCAGCGCCGCGTGCAGAGCCACCTCGTCGAGATCGCCCGACAGCCGCAGGGTCAGCGGCATGTTGTAGGTCGGGGACGGGCCCTCCAGCTTGTGCAGGAACCACAACCGCTGCTGTGCGAACGACAGCGGGAGCAGGGCGGAGCGGGGCCACGGACGCAGCACGGCGCGGGCCTGCTCGCCGTTGTCGCGGATGGCCCGGTGCAGGGCCGCGGGCGTCGGCGCCTCGAAGAGGGTGAGCAGGCGCACCTCCACGCCGAGCGCGGCACGCACCCGGCTGATCAACCGGGTGCCGAGCAGCGAGTGGCCGCCGAGGGCGAAGAAGTCGTCGTCGACCCCGACGTGCTCCAGGCCCAGCACCTCGGTGAAGAGGCTGCAGAGGATCTCCTCCTGCGGAGTGCGCGGGTCGCGGCCCCTGGTCGTCGCGAACTCGGGCGCGGGCAGCGCGGCGCGGTCCACCTTGCCGTTCGGGGTGAGCGGGATCTCGGGCAGGGCGACGATCACGGCGGGGATCAGGTGCTCGGGCAGCAGGGCGCGCAGATCGTCGCGCACGACCGCCATGTCGGTTCCGGCGCGGGACGCGACCGCGTAGCCGACGAGGGTCTCGGCGCCCTGCCGATCGGCGCGCACGACCACGACCGCCCGGGCGACGTCCGGATGACCCGCCAGGGCTGCCGCGCTCTCCCCCGGTTCCACCCGGATACCGCGGATCTGCACCTGGTCGTCGCTGCGCCCGACGTAGTCCAGTTCCCCGTCGGCGTTCCAGCGGACCACGTCGCCCGTGCGGTACATCCGGGCCCCGGGCGGGCCGTACGGGTCGGCGACGAACCGCCCAGCGGTCAGCCCCGGGTGGCCGAGATAGCCGCGCGCGACGCCGGCGCCACCGATGTAGAGTTCGCCGCGCGATCCGGGCGGTGCCGGACGCAGCGACTCGTCCAGCACGTACGTGGTGATCCCGGCCAGCGGCGTGCCGATCGGCACCCGCCGGCCCGAGAGCGGGCGGCTGATCGTCGTGGCGACGGTGGTCTCGGTCGGGCCGTACAGGTTGGTCATCCGGCGACCGGGCGACCACTGCTGCACCAGCTCAGGCCAGCAGGCCTCACCGCCCACCACCAGGCTGCGCAGCTCGGTCAGCGTGGTCGCCGCCGTGGCTGGCAGGGTCGCCAGCACCGACGGCGGGATGAAGGCGTGGGTCACCCGTCCGTCCGCCAGCACCCGCTCCAGTTCCTCCCCGGCGAGGCGGGTCTCCCGCGCCACGACCAGGCAGGCGCCCGAGCCGAACGCCATCATCAGCTCCAGGACGGAGGCGTCGAAGCTGGGTGAGGCGAGCAGCAGGACGCGACTGTCGCCGTCGACGGCGGTCCTCTCCCCGGCGCCGGCGGCGAGACCGGCCAGCCCTCGGTGGGTGACCACGACGCCCTTCGGCGTCCCCGTCGACCCGGACGTGTAGATCACGTACGCGGGGTCGTCGGCCCGGACCCGGACGCCGGGGCTCGCGGCCCGTTCACCCACGATGCCCGCGTCCCGGATCACCAGCGCCGGGTCGGCGTCGCGCAGCACGTGGTCCACCCGGGCGGCCGGGTATGCCGGGTCCACCGGAAGGTATGCCGCCCCGGCCTTGCCGGTCCCGAGGAGCACGGCGATCTGGGCGGCGCCGCGTGGCAGCACGACAGCGACCACGTCCGTGGCACGCACGCCACGCTCGATCAGCGACCGGGCCACCCCGTTCGCATAGGCGTCGAGCTCGGCGTACGACCAGCGGGTGTCGCCGTCCACCACGGCGACCGCCTCGGGGGTCGCCGTGGCCTGCCGCTCGAAGATCTCGGTCATCGTCGCGGGCGGGGCCGGTGTGCCAGCACCCGCCGCCCACCCGAGCAACAGCTCACGCTCGCCGTCCAGAAGCAGGTCGACCGCACTCACGGCCTGGTGCGCATCGTGTGTGACAGCGTGGAGCAGGCGCAACCACCGGGCCACGAAGGTGCCGACGGTCGCGGCGTCGTAGAGCTCGGTGGCGTACTCGACGGCGCCGGTCACGCCGCCGTCGCGGTGTTCGGCGAGGCTGAGGAACAGATCGACGCGGGAAAGCCCGGTGCTGACACCCTCCATGCGAGCGTGCACCCCGGGCAGGCTGAAGCTGCCGCCCGTGTCGGTCTGCAGTGCCAGCAGCACCTGGAACAGCGGGGCGTGCGCGGTGCTGCGATGCGGGTTCAGCTTCTCGACCAGCAGTTCGAACGGCACGTCCTGGTGCGCGTAGGCCGCCAGGTTCGTGTCGCGGACCCGGTCCAGCAGCTCCGCGAAGCTCGGATCGCCGGAGAGGTCGGTCCGCAGCACCAGGGTGTTGACGAAGAAGCCGACGAGATCGTCGAGCGCGTCGTCGGTGCGGCTCGCGATCGGCGTGCCGATCGGCACGTCGGCTCCGGCGCCCAGCCGCCACAGCACCGTCGCGAGCGCCGCCTGGAGCACCATGAACAACGTCGTTCCGGTGGAGCGCGCCAGCGCGTGCAGCGCCGCGTGCAGACCGGCCTCGATGGAGAACATGTGCACGTCGCCGGCGTAACCGGCCGACGGGGGGCGGGGCCGGTCCCCGGGCAGGCTGGCCTGCTCGGGCAGCCCGGCCAGCTGTTCACGCCAGTACACCAGCTGCCGGCCGAGGACGCTGCGCGGGGCGGACTCGTCGCCGAGCAGCTCGCGCTGCCAGAGGGTGTAGTCGGCGTACTGGACCGGCAGCGACGGCCACGCCGGCGCCCGCCCGGCGAGCCGGTCGGTGTAGGAGGCCGCCAGGTCCCGGGTGAACGGGCCGATGGACCAGCCGTCGGCGGCGATGTGATGCAGCACCAGCACGAGCGCCCACTCGTCCGGACCCACCTCGAACAGCCAGGCGCGCACCGGGATCTCGGCCGCCAGGTCGAACTCGTGGCGCGCCGCTTCCCGCATCGCCTGCGGCAGCCGTTCGCCGGCGCCCGCCACCACCGTCAGAACCGGCGCCACCCCGTCGAGCACCCGTTGGAACGGGCGCCCCTCCCGCTCACCGAACACGGTTCGCAGCGCCTCGTGCCGATCCACCACATCGCCCAGGGCCGCCCGCAACGCCTCCACGTCGAGCGACCCGGTGAGCCGCAACGCCAAGGGTGAGTTGTACGTCGCCGACGGGCCCTCCAACCGGTGCAGCAGCCACAACCGCTGCTGGGCGAAGGACAACGGCACCACCGCGGGCCGCGGCATCGGCTGCAGCGCGGCCTGTACGTCCCCGGTGGTCTGCTTGAGCACCACGGCGAGCTCCGCCGGGGTGGGCGCCTCGAACAACGCCCGAGGCGGCAGCTCGCAGCGGAACGCCTTGCGAATCCGGAGGATCAGCCGGGTCGCGAGCAACGAATGACCGCCCAGGTCGAAGAAGCTGTCGTCGACCCCGACGTGTTCCCGGTCCAGGACCTGGGCGAAGAGCTGGCAGAGCAGCTCCTCCTGCGGGGTGCGCGGCACGCGCCCCGCGGCGGCATGCTGCTCCGGGTCCGGCAGCGCACGGTGGTCGAGTTTGCCGTGCGCGGTCCGGGGAAGGTCGTCCACCAGCGTGACGACGGCCGGCACCAGATGCTCCGGCAGGCGGCGGCGGAGGTCGTTGCGCAGCTCGTCGCCGCCAGCCGCCTGCCCGGGGGCGGCCACGGCATAGGCCAGCAACCGCAGATCGCCGTCCCTGCCGGGGCGCGCGACGACCGCTGCCCGGGCGACGGCGGGGTGCTGGAGCAGGACGGACGCGACCTCACCCGGTTCGACCCGGAAGCCACGGATCTTGACCTGGTCGTCGGACCGGCCCAGGTACTCCAGCTCGCCGTCGGCGTTCCACCGGGCGAGGTCACCGGTGCGATACATCCGGGAGCCGGCGGGACCGTACGGGTCGGCGACGAACCGGCTCGCGGTCAGGCCCGGCCGGCCCGCGTACTCCCGGGCCAGGCCCTGCCCCGCGATGTGCAGCTCGCCCGGCACACCCGGGGCGACCGGGTGCAGGCTCGCGTCGAGCACGTACAGCCGGGTGCCCGGCACCGGGTGCCCGATCGGCGTGTGTCCCGGCCGCAGATCCACGCTCATGGAGGCGCAGACCGTGGACTCGGTGGGTCCGTACGCGTTGATCATGCGACGGCCCGGAGCCCACTGTGCGCTCAGCTCGGCCGGGCACGCCTCCCCCGCCACGACCAGCACGGCGAGGTCGGGCAACCGCGTCGCGGCGCCCGCGGGCAGGGTCGCCAGGACGGCCGGCGGCAACGTCACGTGGGTGATGCGCTGCTCCCGCAGCACCGTCTCGAGGTCGGCGCCGGCAAGCTGCCCGGGACCGGGCAGCACCAGGGTGGCGCCGGCGCGGAAGGCCATCAGCAGTTCCCACACGACCGCGTCGAAGCCGAGCGCGGCGAACTGCAGCACCCGCGATGCGCCGGTCACGGCGAGTCGCTGGTGCGCCGCCGCCACGCCGGCCAGGCCGCGATGGGTGACGACGACGCCCTTCGGCGTACCCGCCGACCCGGAGGTGTAGATGACGTAGGCGGGATCGTCGTGCCGCACCTCGACCGCCGGGGCGTCCGGGCGTCGCCGGCCGGTCTCCGTGTCCCGCAGCACGACCACCGGCCGGGCGTCGCGCAGCAGGAAGTCGATCCGTTCCTGCGGGTAGGCCGGGTCCACCGGCAAGAACGCGGCCCCGGCGCGGGCGACACCGAGCAGGGCGGCGATCTGGGACGCGCCGCGGGGCAGCAGCACGGCCACCACGTCACCCGGGCGGACGCCACGCTCGACGAGTGACCAGGCCACCCCGTTCGCCCGCTCGGCGAGCTCGGCGTACGACCACCTGGTGCTGCCGTCGACGACGGCGTCCTCGGCGCCGGAACGGATCAGGTCCGGGGTGGTCAGCGGCGTTCCGGGCGACTGCGCCCGGCCCCAGTCCAGCACGCGTAGGCGCTCGTCGCCGGCGAGCAGGTCGACCTCGCTCAGGCGCCGGCCCGGCGCGGTCACCACCGCCTGCAGCAGCCGGGCCCAGCGGGCGGTGAACGCCTCGACGGTGGCCCGGTCGTACAGGTCGGTGGAGTACTCGACCACGCCGGTCAGCCCGGCGGGGCTGCCGTCCGCCGCGGCGGTCTCGAGGAAGTTGATGGACAGGTCGACGCGGGACACTCCGGTGTCGAGGGCGGCGCCGGTCACGGTGAGACCGGGTAGCTCGATCGTCCGGCCGTCGCTGTTCTGCAGTCCGAACAGGATCTGCACGAGGGGGTGATGAGCTGCGGAACGCTGCGGGTTGAGCCGTTCGACGAGGTGTTCGAAGGGCATGTGCTGGTGGGAGTAGGCCGCCAGACAGGTACGGCGGACTTGGGCCAACAGGTCACCCAGCGTCGGGTCGGCCGCCGTGTCGGTACGCAGCACCAGCATGTTGACGAAGAGCCCGACCAGGTTCTCGAGGCGGTCGTCGTCGCGCCCGGCGATGGGCGAGCCGACCGCGATGTCGGTTCCGGCGCCGAGCCGGGTGAGCAGACCGGCCAGGGTCGCCTGCAGGATCATGAACAGGGTGGTGCCGGTGGTCCGCCCGAGGGCCACGAGGGCGGCATGCCGCTCGGCGTCGAGGTCGAAGGTGACGGTCTCACCGCCGTAGCCGGCGACGGCGGGCCGCGGCCGGTCGGGAGGCAGCGTCACCTGGTCGGGCAGTCCGGCCAGCGCGTCGAGCCAGTAGGCGGACTCACGGCTGAACAGGCTGGCGGGATCGTCGCCCGCGCCGAGGTTCTCCCGCTGCCACAGGGTGTAATCGGCGTACTGGACCGGCAGCGGCGACCACGTCGGCGCTCGCCCGGCGATGCGGCCGGCGTAGGCGGTGGCCAGATCGGCGAGGAGCACCTGCAGGGACCAGCCGTCGGCGGCGATGTGATGCAGCACCAGCACCAGCACCCACTCGCCCGCCCCGGCCCCGAGCAACCACCCGCGCAGGGGGATCTCGCCCGCCAGGTCGAACTCGTGCCGGGCCGCTTCGCGCATCAGCGCCGGCAACCGGTCCCCGGCGTCCCGCACCACCGTCAGAGCCGGCTCGGCCCCGTCCAGGACCCGCTGGTACGGATTTCCCTGCCGCTCACCGAAGACCGTGCGCAACGCCTCGTGCCGACCCGCCACGTCGGCCAGGGCGGCTCGCAACGCCTCGACGTCCAACTCGCCCGACAACCGCAACGCCAGCGGAGAGTTGTACGTCGCCGACGGGCCCTCCAACCGGTGCAGGAACCACAATCGCTGCTGCGCGAACGACAGCGGCACCACCTCGGGCCGCGGCATCGGGCGCAGCGGGACCGGGGGCGTGTCGTCGACGGCGAGCTGCTCGGCCAGCCGGCGGGGCGTGGGCGCGTTGAAGAACGTGCGCATCGCGACATCGGCGTTCAGAACGGTCCGCACGCGGGCCAGCAGCCGGGTGGCGAGCAGCGAATGGCCACCGAGGTCGAAGAAGTTGTCGTCCGCGCCCACCCGGGGAACCCTCAGGACGTCGGCGAAGAGGGAACCGACGATCTCCTCGTACGGGGTGTCCGCCGCCCGGTGCACGGAAGGCCGCAGATCCGGGGCGGGCAGCGCGTCACGGTCGAGCTTGCCGTTGGCGGTGACCGGGAAGCGGTCGAGGACGACGACCGCGGCGGGGACCATGTGGTCGGGCAGCAGCCGGCGCAGCTCCTGACGCAACCCGGCGCCGTCGGCCTCGTCCTGGGCCGTGACGTAGGCGTGCAGCGACTGGAAGCCGTACGGATCCCGGTGGGCGATCACGACGGCCTGGGTCACGCCGGTCCGGTCCAGCAGGGCCGCCTCGATCTCGCCGGGCTCCACCCGGAAGCCCCGGATCTTCACCTGATGATCGGTACGGCCGAAGTACTCGAGCTCGCCGGCGGAGTTCCAGCGCACCACGTCGCCCGTGCGGTACATCCGCGCCCCCGCGAGCCCGAACGGGTCGGCGACGAAGCGTGACGCCGTCAGCCCGGCGCGGCCGAGATAGCCCCGCGCGACGCCGGCTCCGCCGATGTACAGCTCACCCCGCGCGCCGGGCGGTACCAGCCGCAGAGCCTGGTCCAGCACGTACACGGTGGTGCCCGCCAGCGGCGCCCCGATCGGCACGGCGCGCCCCGACAGCGGGCGGCTGATTGTCGCCGCCACGGTCGTCTCCGTCGGCCCGTACAGATTCGTCATCCGCCGGCCGGAGGACCACCGTTCCACCAGCTCCGGGGAGCAGGCCTCACCGCCGACCACGAGACTGCGCAGCCGTGGCAACCCGGCCGCCGCCTCGGCCGGCAGCGTCGCCAGCACCGACGGCGGGAGGAACGCGTGGGTCACCTCGGTCTCCGCCAGCAGCCGCGCCAGTTCCCGGCCGGCCAGCCGGCCGGGCGCGGGCAGCACCAGGGTGGCTCCCGCGTGCAGGGCGACGAGCAGCTCGTAGACCGAGACGTCGAAGCTGAGCGAGGTCAGCTGCAGGACCCGGCTGTCCCGGTCGACGTCGGCACGCGCGCCACCGTCGGCCGCCAGCGCCACCAGCCCCCGATGGGTGACGACGACGCCTTTCGGCGCGCCGGTCGAGCCCGACGTGTAGATCACGTACGCCGGGTCGTCGACCCGGGCCCGGGTCTCCGGGTCGCCGGCGGGCAAGTCCTGCCGGCGGCGCCACTCGTCGGGATCGTCGACGACGAGCAGTCCGGCGTGGTTCGTCACGGCGGCGTGGGCCCGATCGGTGAGGAGCAGCTTCGGACGGGCGTCGGTGAGCAGATAGGTCACGCGTTCCGCGGGATACTCCGGGTCGATCGGCAGGAACGCGGCGCCGGCCTTCCCGACGGCCAGCATCGCTGCCACCTGTACGGGGCTGCGGGTCATCAGCACACCGACGACGTCCCCGGCCCCGATCCCCCGGCCGGTCAGGTTCCGCGCCAGGCGGTTCGCGTCGGCGTTCAGTTGCGCGTACGTCCAGCCGAGCTCACCCTGGACGACCGCGGTCGACGCCGGGGAGGCGGCGGCCGAGGCCTCGACGAGTGCCGGCCACACCCGGGGCTCGGGCGCCGGCACGTCGCCACCTCCCGCCCGGCCCACCAGCTCGGCGGTCTCGCGGCCGGTGAGCAGGTCGAGGCCGCTGATCCGCCGATCCGGATCCGCGACCGCCGCACGCATCAGCTGGACGAGCCGGGTCGTGAACGACGCGACGGTGGCCGGGTCGTACAGGTCCGTGGCGTACTCGACGGCGCCGCGGATGCCGGTGGGGGCGCCGGAGTCGTCGACCGTCTCGGTGATGTTGAGGGTGAGGTCGACGCGGGAGACGCCGGTGACGATCTCGTCGGCGCGAGCGCGCAGGCCGGGCAGGGCGAAGGTGCCGGCGGGGTTGTTCTGTACGGCCAGCATCACCTGGAACAGCGGTGCGTGCGCCGTGCTGCGCTGCGGGTTGAGCTTCTCGACCAGGAACTCGAACGGTACGTCCTGGTGCGCGTACGCCGCCAGGCTCGTGTCACGCACCTGCTCCAGCAGCGTCCCGAAGCTCGGGTCACCTGACACGTCGGTGCGCAGCACCAGGGTGTTCACGAAGAAGCCGACGAGGTCGTCGAGCGCGTCATCGGTGCGGCCGGCCACCGGCGTACCGATCGGCACGTCGCCGCCGGCGCCCAGCCGCCACAGCACCGCCGCGAGCGCCGCCTGCAGCACCATGAACAACGTCGCACCCCGCGAACGCGCCAGCCGGAGCAGGTCGGCGTGCAGGGCGTTGTCGACGGTGAACAGGCACACGTCACCGGCGTAGCCGGCCTCCGCCGGGCGCGGCCGGTCCGGCGGGAGCGTCACCTCCTCCGGCAGTTCGGCCAGTTGCTCACGCCAGTACGCCATCTGGCGGGCGAGCAGGCTCTGCGGATCTGCCTCGTCACCCAGCAGACGCCGCTGCCACAGCGTGTAGTCGGCGTACTGCACCGGCAACGGGGACCAGACCGGCGCCCGACCGGCACACCGGTCGGCGTAGGCGGCCGCCACGTCGCGCGCCAGAGGGCCCATCGACCAGCCGTCCGCCGCGATGTGGTGCAGCACCAGCACCAGGTCCCATTCGCCGGGGCGGGCGGTGAACAGCGAGACCCGGACCGAGATCTCTCGTGCCAGGTCGAATTCGTGGCGTGCCGCCTCGCGCAGCATTGCCGGCAGCTCGTCCGGGTGGGCTCGACGCACTGCGACGTCGATCTCGGGCACAGTCAGGATCCGCTGGTACGGGATGCCGTCGCGCTCGGCGAAGACCGTCCGCAGCGCCTCGTGGCGAGCCACCACATCGCTCAGGCCGGCTCGCAGCGCCGACACGTCGAGCTCACCGGAGAGGTGCAGCACCAGCGGCGAGTTGTAGGTCGCCGAAGGGCCCTCCAGGGTGTGCAGGAACCACAGGCGTTGCTGCGCGAACGACAACGGAACGGGATCGGGACGCCGGGCGGGGCGCAGAGCGGTGCGTTCGCGGCGCGCCGCGCTCTGCAGCAGCGCCGCGAGCCGGGCCGGGGTAGGCGCATCGAAGACCTGCTGCAGCAGCACCTCGACGCCCAGAACGGTACGGATGCGGCTGGTCAACCGGGTGGCCAGCAGCGAGTGTCCACCGAGATCGAAGAAGCTGTCGTCGACACCCGCGCGGGACAGGCCGAGGATGTCGGCGAACAGGTCACAGAGGATCTGTTCGTACGGGGTCGCGGGCCGGCGCCCGCCGGAGACCATGACCTCCGGGTCGGGCAGCGCCCGGCGGTCCACCTTGCCGTTCGGCGTGACCGGGATCCGCTCGACGGCGGTGATCGTCGCCGGTACCAGATAGTGCGGCAGCAGATCCTTGAGCGTGCCGCGCAGCTCGGAGACCAGCTCGCCCGCGGCCCGGGTCACCGCGGGGATGTTGGCCGGCACGGCGGAGTCGTCCGGGCGGTGGAGGCCGGCGAGCGGTTCGTCGGCGGGCACGTCCGGGAGCAGCACGACGTCGTACAGGTTCCAGCGATGCGACGACCAGGTCGGCACGGCCCGCCAGCCCCGCGCCGACGCCCAGTCGAGCACCGCGTCGGGCTCCGGTCCGGCTTTCACCGTCTCCGGCACCGCGTCGGGGCCGTCGAGTGCCCGCATCGCCCGCACGCTCGCTGCCAGCCGCGGATTCGGGATCTGTGCCACGCGCACCGGGCCGGTCACCTCGTCCAGGCCGGTGATGTCGCGGCCCCAGACCAGCACCGGTAGCCCGGCCACCGAGCGCGGCGGGGCAGTGTGGAGGACGACCTCGTAGCGGTATCCGGTCAGCTCGTTGACGGCCCTTCCCCTCTTCAGGGACAGCTCCACGCCGGTGAGCGACGGGTGGCCGAGCGAGGTGAAGAACTCCGGAGCCAGCAGCAGCTCCTTCTCGACCGCGACAGCGTGTTCGACCGCGGCGCGCAGGTCGGGGGCCTCGCGAACGCTGTGCACGGCCGCCTGGAGAGGCCGGAGCAGACCGTAGTGCCGCACATCGCCGACGATCAGCCTGCCACCGGCCGCCAGCAGGTCCAGCAGGCTCGTCAGGACGTCGCGCAGGTAGGCGGCGCTCGGGAAGTATTGGGCCACCGAGTTGACGACGATGGTGTCGAAGTAGTGCCGGGGCAGGCCGGAGACGTCGTGCGCGGGACGGCAGGACAGCCGCACGTGCTCCCAGCCGCGGGTCGCGGCATGTGCCTGGAGCCGTTCGATCGAGGCCGGCGACAGATCGGTGCCCCAGTACTCCCGCACGTCCGCGGCCAGGGGCGCCAGCAGCAGACCGGAGCCCACGCCGATCTCCAGCACCCGGCCCGGCGTGAAGCGGGCGATCTGCCCCACGGCGGAGCTCTGCCACTCCCGCATCTGTTCGACGGGGATCGGCCCGCCGGTGAACGAGCTGTTCCAGCCGACGAAGTCGTCTCCGGGTACACCGGAGAAGCCGCTGTACACCTGCTCGTAGATGTCGTGCCACTCGGCCAGCTGGTCGTCGAAGCCCGCGGGCGCGGCTCCCGCGGCGAACACGACGTAGGCGGCGAGAGACATCGCACCGGAGCGGTCCCGGCGCGGCGTGACCACCGCCTGCTCCACCGTGGGATGCGTGGACAGGACCCGTTCCACCTCGGCCGGCTCCACGCGGAAACCGCGGATCTTCACCTGCTCGTCCGAGCGGCCGAGATACTCCAGCTCGCCCACGGGATTCCAGCGGACGACGTCCCCGGTCCGGTACATGCGTGCGCCGGGCGGGCCGTACGGATCCGCCACGAATCGCGACGACGTCAGGCCGGCCTGGTGCAGATAGCCACGGGCCAGTCCCTCGCCGGCGATGTACAACTCGCCCGGGACTCCCGGCGGTGTCTCCCGCAACGCTTCGTCGAGCACGTACAGCCGCGAGTTCAGCACCGGTGTGCCGATCGGCGCCCGCGCGCCGGTGAGGGGCCGGGTGTGCGACGCGGCGACGGTGCTCTCGGTCGGCCCGTACGCGTTCACCATCTCCCTGCCGGGCAGCCACAGCCGCACCAGCTCGGGCGGGCACGCCTCGGCGCCGACGCTCAGCATCCGGAAGGCAGGCAGCTCGCGCGCCGTCTGCGGGGGCAGCGTGCCGAGCGCGGACGGCGGGATGTGAGCGTGAGTGATGCCGTGTCCGGCGAGGGCATCAGCGAGTTCCTCGCCCGCCAGCCGGTACTGGGCGGCGATGACCAGGCGTGCGCCGGAGCTCAATGCCCACAGTATCTCCAGCACCGACGCGTCCACGCTGGGGGACGAGAGTTGCAGGACCCGGCTGTCCGGGCCGGTCGCGCACCGCTGCCGCAGGGTGGCGGCGAAGCTGGCCAGACCACGGTGGGTGACCACCACGCCCTTGGGCTTCCCGGTCGAGCCGGAGGTGTAGATGACGTAGGCGGGATGGTCGACGTGCGCCGGGCGTACCCGGTCGGTGTCCGAGAGGTCGTCGTCGCGGCCCGCCTCCGCGGCCTCGTCCACCAGCAGGAGCTCGCAGGGCAGGTCGGCGGGGAGACGTTCGGCACCCGCACGGGTGCTGAGCAGGAGCCGCGGCGCGGAGTCCTGCAGCACGTGCCGGTTGCGGCGGGCGGGAAAGACCAGATCGATCGGCACGTACGCGGCCCCGGCCTTGAGCACGCCCAGGATGGCGGCGAGCTGGACGGCGGACCGGGGCGCTGCGACGGCGACCAGGTCCTCCGGGCCGATGCCGCGGCCGGCGAGGATGCCCGCGATGTGGTTGGCGTGGCGATTCAGGTCGCGATAGGTCCACTCGGCGCCGGGAGCGCTGACAGCGATCGCGTCCGGCGTCTCCGCGACCTGGCGCTCGACGATCTCGGCGAAGGTGCGCGGCGGCAGCTCATGCTCCGCGCGGCGCCACCGTCGCAGCGATGCCCGGTCCGCTTCGGTCGTGATGTCGAGGTCGTCGAGGCGCTGATCCTCGTCCGCGATCACCTGCCGGAGCAGGGCGGTCCAGCGGGCGACGACGGCCTCGGCCGTGTCCCGGTCGTAGAGGTCGGTGGCGTACTCGGCGACACCTGTGATGCCGGCCGGCGACCCACCGGAAGCGGTCTGCTCGGTGACGCTCAGGGACAGGTCGAAACGCGCGGTACCGGTCGGCACTACCTCGGCACGCACCTGCAGGCCCGACAGCGCGAAGGGTGCCGAGGCGTTGTTCTGCAGTACCAGCGCGACCTGGAAGAGCGGCTGGCGGCCGGCGGTGCGCGGCGGGTTGAGCCGCTCGACCACGTGCTCGAACGGGACGTCCTGGTGGCCGTATGCGGTGAGGCTGCTGTCGCGCACCTGGCGCAGCAGGTCGGCGAAGCGGGGTCGTCCGCTGGTGTCGGTGCGCAGCACCAGCATGTTGACGAAGAGGCCGACCAGGTCGTCGAGGGCCGGCTCCGAGCGGCCGGCGACCCCGGCTCCGATGGCGATGTCGGTGCCGGCGCCGAGGCGGTTGAGCAGTGCTGCCAGGCTCGCCTGCAGCACCATGTAGACGGTAGCGCCGTGCCGGCGAGCGAGCACCGCCATTCCGGCATGCAGTTCGGCATCGAAGGTGATCGGCACGACGGACCCGGCGTAGGTCGGCATCGCTGGACGGGACCGGTCGCCGGGAATCGTGACCTCGTCGGGCAGATCGGCGAGCCGCCCCGCCCAATAGCCCAGCTGAGTGCCGGCCTCGCTGTCCGGGTCGTCGTCGTTGCCCAGCAGCTCGCGTTGCCACAGGGCGTAGTCGGCGTACTGGACGGGCAGGGGTGTCCACTCCGGCGTCCTGCCCAGGCGCCGTGCCGAGTAGGCGGTGACGAGATCACGGGCCAGGGGCGCCCCGGACCAGCCGTCACCGGCGATGTGGTGGATGACGAGCATGAGGACGGCATCCTGCGGGCCGGTGGTGAGCAGGTGGGCCCGTACCGGGATCTCATGGGCCAGGTCGAACTCGTGCCGGGCCAGGCGACGCAGCTCCTCGTCGAGGGCGGCTGCGTCCGTCCGGCGTACGGGCAGGTCCGCGTGTACGTCGTCCGGGTCGAGGATCCGCTGGTACGGCTGGCCGTCGGCCGCGGGGAACAGGGTACGCAACGGCTCGTGCCGGCGGATCACGTCGGCCAGAGCAGCGGCGAGCGCGGCGTGATCGATCGAGCCGGTCATCCGCAGCGCGAGCGGCATGTTGTAGGTGGCGGAGCCGCCCTCGAGCCGGTGCAGGAACCAGAGCCGCTGCTGGGCGGAGGAGAGCGGGATCCGCTCCGGGCGCGGGTGCGGGACCAGGGCCGGGCGGGCCCGTCCGGCGGCCGCGCGCTGCAACCGCTGGGCGAGCCGTGCCGGGGTGGCCGCCTCGAAGAAGTCCCGCAGGGCGAGGTCGAGGCCGAGCACGGTACGGATCCGCCCGATCAGCCGGCCGGCCAGCAGGGAGTGCCCGCCGACGTCGAAGAAGTCGTCGTCGAAACCGATGCCGGGAAGGTCGAGCAGTTCGGCGAAGAGACCGCGCAGCATGTCCTCGAGCGAGTTGCGTGCGGTACGCGTCAGCTCGGCCGGGGCGACCTCGGGGTCCGGCAGGGCAGCGCGGTCGATCTTGCCGTTCGGGGTGAGCGGCAGCTGGTCGAGCAGGACGATCAGGGCCGGGACGAGGTAGGAGGGCAGCAGGGCGCGCAACTGCTCGCGGAGTGCGGCGACGGTGAGCCGGGGCTCGGGGGCCGGCACGACGTAGGCCGCGAGTTGCCGATCGCCTCGGGTGTCCTGGTGGACGGTGACGGCCGCTGCCACGATGCCGGGCCGGCGCCGCAGTACCGCCTCGAGTTCGCCGGGCTCCACCCGCGCGCCACGAATCTTGACCTGGTCGTCGGCGCGGCGCAGGAATTCCAGTTGGCCGTCGGCACGTTGCCGCCCGATGTCTCCGGTGCGGTACATGCGGGACCCCGGTGGCCCGTACGGGTCGGCGAGGAACCGGGTCGAGGTCAGGCCCGGACGGTGCAGATAGCCCCGGGCCACGTTGGCGCCCGCGACATAGAGCTCGCCGGGCTCGCCGCGCTCCACCGGGGCCAGCCGGTCGTCGAGGATGTGGACGCGTACGCCGTCCAGGGGCACACCGATGGGTGCCTCGTCCCCGGTGAGCGGCGCCGTCAGAGTGGCGGCGACGGTGGTCTCGGTAGCGCCGTACCCGTTGATCAGCCGCCGCCCCACCGACCACCGTCGGATCAGCTCGGGCGGGCAGGTCTCGCCACCGATGTGCACGGTGGTGAGGTCGGACAGCTCGGACTCGGCGCCGCCGGGCAGCGACGCCAGCACCGGGACCGGCAGGGTGACGTGCGTGATGCGGTGCTCGCGCAGCAGACGCAGGAGGTCGTCACCGGCGGGGCGCTCCGCACGGGCGACGACCAGCGTGCCGCCGGTGGACACGGCGGTCAGCAGTTCCCACACGGCGACGTCGAACCCGGGCGAGGCCAGTTGCAGGACCCGGTGGCCGGTGCCGGACGCATGGTCACGAACCACGGTGTGAGCCAGATTGACCGTGCTGGCGTGGGAGACCGCGACACCCTTCGGCATACCGGTGGAGCCGGAGGTGTAGATGACGTACGCCAGGTCCTGGGGGGTCAGCGGTGAGACGCGGTCCTCGTCGCGCGGGTTCGCGTCCGGCTGTGCGGCCCGGACGGCGACGATCCCGCCGGGCGCGATGATCGTCCGGACACCGTCGATCGCCGGTACGGTCCGCGCGTCCTCGGCCAGCACCAGGGCCGGCCGCGCATCGGCGACGAGGTGACCGATGCGCTCGGCGGGCAGGTCCGGGTCGAGCGGGAGATAGGCCGCACCGGCCTTCAGGATGCCGAGCAGTACGGCCACCTGCTCGATACCACGCGGCAGGGCGGCGCCCACGAGCTGCTCCGGACCGGCGCCCTCGCTGATCAGCCACCGGGCCACCCGGTTGGCCTCGGCGTTGAGCTGCCCGTACGACCAGGTCCGGATGCCGTCCGAGACGGCCGGCGACTCGGAACGTCCGGCGGCAACGGCCTCGAACAGCGCGACGATCGTGCTCATATACTCGGTTCCCCCGTCGGATGGGCGGCTCTGCGTGGGTCAGGGTTGGTCGAGGGGCTCCGCTGTGGGTACGAGCGGGGTGCGGCTCCTCCCGACGAGATACTCCGGACGCGGTTCGCCGGCCGGGCGCGGCGCCTCGTGCACGGGGTTGTAGGTCAGGATCAACAGGCGCCGGGCGAACGGCGAGATGTTGGTCCCGGAGCCGTGCACGATCTGCGGGCTGAACAGCAGCACGCCACCGCGGGCTCCCTTGGGGCTGGCCATCCCGTGCTGCTTCACGAGGTCGGCCAGTTCGGCGGGAGTGAGTGCGTAGTCGTCCGGGTCGATGTGGCCGGCACCGTCGCCCACCGTGACGTTGGGGCGCTCCAGCGTGCCGAGCCGATGGGAGCCGCGCAGGAAGGTGACGGGGCCGTTGAACTCGGTGACGTCGTCGAGGAAGAGCGCGACGTTCACCTGGTTGGCGCTGGGCATGCCGTCGGCGTCACGCCAGACGATGTAGTCCTGGTGCCAGGCCCACCGCTCCCCGCCGAACGCCTGTTTCGCATTGATCTTCATCTGGTGGACGTACAGATCCGGACCGGCGATCTGCCGCGCCGGGCCGAGCAGCCGATCCGAGCGCACCAACCGGGCGAAGAGCGGGTGACGCCGGTGCGAGGCGTAGATGGCGCGCAGGGTGGTGCCATCGGATTCGGTGATGAGGTGCGGGCCGGGCATGCGCTGGTCCTGTGCCAAGGCGGCCAGCAGGGTCTCCACCTCGTCGCCGGAGAAGACGTTCTCCAACGTCACGAAGCCGTCGGTCCGATAAGCGGCGTACTGCTCCTCGGTGAGTCTCATGGGCGCTCCCGATGGTGGGATGTCGGCCGGTCCCGGCAGCAGGCGCGCAACGGGCGCGAGCCGACGAGGCCGGGCGAGTCCTGGTGGTCGCGATCGGCGCATCCGCCACAGTGCGGGTGTGGTTCAGGGCGGTGGTCCCGGTGCCGGGCGTGGCCGCCTGATCGCCGTCTGCATGTCGTTGGCAATACTTGCGACCTTGGGCCGCTCGCCGCACCAGGGATGACCCCCAGGACCACCCCAGGGTCCTCTCGCAACTACGCTGAGTAGCCTGGGGTTGCGGTGGTCAGCGCCGGCGGGAGCGCGCTGCGCGAGTCGATGCCGAGTTTGCGATATGCCTGGGTGAGGTGCCACTCCACGGTCTTGACCGTGACGAAGAGCGTCTGCGCGATCTCCTCGTTCTGCAGGCCCGCCGCGGCGAGCTCGGCCACGCGGTGTTGCCGAGGGGTCAGTAGCGGGCGCGACCTCCGGTTCGTCGCACCGGCCTCGATCGCATACAGCTCCTCGTCCGCCCGGTCCCGCACCGCCCGAGCGCCGCAGTTGGCCGCCAGATCGGCGGCGAGCCGCAGTTGCCTCCGCGCTTCACCACGCTTGCCGGCGCGGCGCAGCACCACACCGTAGGCGAGCAGGCTCCGGGCTCGTTCCAGCGGATCGGGGAAGCTGTCCATCAGCCCGGCCGCCTCCTCCACCAGGGGCAGACCCCCTGCGCCGGGGGTCAGCGTCCCCAACGTGCGCAGAGCGGCGGCGAGCGGCCGGGCGGCGCCCGAGGAGCGTGCCTCGGCGAGCTCCTGGCGGGCGAGGGAGAGCGCCTCCTCGGTCCGGCCCGCCCGGTGTAGCGCCACCGGAGCAGCCGGCCAGGAGAGCCGGACGCCCGACGCCAGGCCCAGCGCCGCGGCGAGCCGGCGTCCGCGTACCAAATCGTCCCAGCCCGCTTCGGCGTCGCCCTGCTCGATGCGCAGCCGCCCGCGCGCACGCAGCAACGGTAGCTGAGCGATGGTATCGGGGCCTCCGCCGGCGAACAGGTCCGGCTGTGCCAGCACCCCGTCCGCCGCTTCCAGGTCGCCTTGATCGATGAGGGCCTCGGCCCGGATCGCCACGGCGAACGCCCGGGTCAAGGCGGGGGGATTCCAGCCCTCGCGACCGGAGAGCACCTGCAGAGCCAGGTCCGAGGCGCCGTCGATGTCACCGAGCTGGTAGTCCACCGCCGCCCGCATGCACAGATCGAGGCCCGCCAACTCGGTCCCGATCCGGCTCGCCGCGTCGCGCAGCCGCAGGATCGCGTGCCGGGACTCGCGGATCCGGCTGTCCGGTCCGAGCATCACGGTGGCGAGCAGCACGGCGGCTCGCACCACGGTCTCCGCTCCGGACGGCGCGGGATCACGCAGTAGGTCCGCCACGAGTTGGGTGATGTGATCGGCGGGTACGCCCTGCCACATCTGCTGCCACGGGGCTTCGCCGGCATCCCGCGAGCCGCCGTCCCGGGACAGCCGGCCGGACCCGCGGGTCCCCGGGACGAGCTGGGCGACACCGTCCGACAGCGCCTTCAGCCGGAGTCGATCCTGCGCGTCCTCCGTCTCGCCCGACTCCCTCTCCAGCGCGGTGATCGCCTCACCGAACCGGCACTCGAGGACCAGCCGCAGAGCGGGTTCCGCCACGGCAGTCGCGGGGTCCATCGCGGCGGCGCCCGAGCCGGCCGGCTCGCTGTCACCCGGTGCACTCGCGACGGACGGCAGACCGCGCCGGCCATCGGAGGCGGCCTCGGCCACGGCACGGGCAGCCCGGGCCTGCAGGTGACGGCGCACGAAGGCGGGGGTGGCGGCGTCCACCGCGGCACGCAGCATCGGCTGGGCGAAGTGCAGGGTCGGCCCGTCGTTCATCACTTCCGCGCCGACCAGGGCCGTCACGGCCTCGACGACGTCTGCCTCGGCGCAGTCCGCGGTCCGCGCGACGATTCCCGGATCGGCGGCCGCGCCGAGCACCGCGACCGCGCGGGCGATGCCCAGGGCCAGCTCCGGCAGGCTGCGCAGCCGCCGGGCCACCTCGTGCACCACCCGTGCCGGCGGGCGGCGCGAGATCGCGTCCAGCGCGGCCTCCGGCGCCGCGGGTCCCCGATCGGTGAGCTCGGTCAGCAGCTCGTGCAGCAGCAGGGGATTGCCACCGGTGTCGTCGAAGCACGCCTTGGCGAACCCGTCCGGAGTCCGGTCCCCCAAGTGCTGCACCACCAGGCGTTCAGTGGCCTCCTCGGTCAGCGGGGCGAGTCGTAGCAGGGTCGTGTCCCGGGCGAGGCCGACGACGCTCAGCCACGCTGCCGCCGGTCCGCGGTCGGCACGATCAGCGGCGACGGCCAGGACCATCGGCGTCCGGGCGGCGCGCGATGCGAGATAGCTGAGCAACCGCAGGGACGGCACGTCGGCCCAGCGCACGTCGTCGACCACGACGACCAGGCGACGGCGACCGGCGATCTCGAGCAGCCCGCGTCGCAGCCTGCGCAGCTCCGCCGCGGACAGGGTGCCCCCCGGCTCGCGGGCGGCGCGCGAACCCTCGCCCGCCGACTCCATCAGCTGGGCCAGCACACCGAACGGCACCCCGGCCTGGAACTCGTCACCGCGGGCGGAAAGTACGCAGTTTCCGCCCGCGGTTGCGCGTTGCCGCATCCTTTGCAATATGGTGGACTTGCCAAGGCCCGCGGATCCCTCGACCACCAAGAGGCCGCCGCGACCACCGTTGAGCTCACGAAATACGTGGTCGATTCTCTGCAATTCCGCCGTCCGCCCGAGGAGGACAGCAGGAAAGTCGTCACGCGAAGTGCCAGCCATGCGAAACTCCCCCGAACGCAGTACTACACAGCACGACCGTCACAGTACACAGTGGACCGGTCGAGCGTCCACAACCTCCGCTCATGGGAACCTTCAAGGCGATTTATACCGTTGCCCGCCCTCCCGATTCCGGCTACCATTTGCCGCTCACTCCCGGCAACTATCACCACTCTCAGTACATTGACGCATGTGCAGTAATTATTGTCGAATGGAATTGTCATAATGAGCGATCCCGGAGCCGTTAACCACCATTCTCCGCACCTGATTTCGCCGCCGCCGGAAACCGATCCGGCTGCCGCCTACAATCAGTTGCGCGAACAGGCCGCGGCCTGTCCCCTACGCGCCGTCGACGGATCGCTGATGTGGATCGCCGGCCGCAACGAAGGTGTCCGCGTGGTCCTGAGCGACCCGCGCTTCGCCAACAATCCCGCGACGGTGCCACACGGCAAGGCTCCGGCGCTGCAGGCCGACGCCATGCGCAAACTGGGCCTGGCCGAGGAACTCATCCCCTATCTGGCCGAGACGATCCTGGACGCCGACGGCGGCGAACACACCCGGTTGCGCCGGCTCGTGACGCCCGCGTTCTCGGTCCGGCGGGTCACCGCCCTGCGCCCGCGAATCGAGCAGCTCACCGACGACCTGCTCGACGCACTGCCCAGCCACGCCGTCGGCGGAACGACTGATCTGCTCGAACACTTCGCCTATCCACTGCCCATCAATGTCATCGGCGAGCTCGTCGGCGTGCCGGCCGCGGACCTGCCGGCCTGGCTGCGCTGGACCCATGACCTCTCCTTCGACCAGCAGGCCCTCGGCAAGACGCTCGGGCCGCTCGTCGACTACACCCACCACCTGGTCCGGCGGCGGCGCACCGACCCGGGCGACGACGTGATCAGCGATCTGATCCGCATCCGGGACAGTGACGGCGACCGGCTCAGCGACCGCGAGCTGGTCACGATGACCCTCAGCCTGGTCATCGCGGGCCACGACACCACCGCGAACTTCATCGCCAACAGCGTCTGGGCACTGCTCACCCACCCTGACCAGCTGGCCCTGCTGCGCTCGGACCCCACCCTCATGCCCCAGGCCGTGCAGGAGCTGCTGCGCTGGTGCGGCCCCGTCCTGGTCTCGCGTATGCGCTATGTCACCGACGACGTCGACGTCGGTTGGGCGCAGTTCCAGGCGGGCGACGCCGTCACCGCCGCGCTCAGTGGCGCCAACCACGACCCGCGTACGTTCCCCGAACCGCAGAAGCTGGACATCACCCGGCAGAACGCCGGCCGCGGCGAGGCACACCTATCCTTCGGCGCCGGGCCGCACTACTGTCTCGGAGCCGCGCTGGCCCGTCAGGAGGCCGAAACGGCGTTGAGCCGACTGCTGGCCCGTTTCCCCGGGCTCACCCTGACCGGACGGCAACTGCAGTGGCACGCGGTCTCCGGGATGCGCAAGCTCGTCCAGCTTCCCGTGCGGTGGTGATGTCCCCACCTGCCGCGCCTATGCCCCGGAGGGCGCCCAGCCGGAGTCCCCACAGTCGATGATCACGCTGCGGCAGACCTCGTCCGGCCTGTCATGCAGGAAGAAATGGCCGCCGGCGAACATCCGGATCCGGGTACGGGAGGCCAGCCGTCGCCACCCGGACAGGAAGTCACGGGTCACCACCGTGTCGTCGATGCCGCCGTAGATCGAGACCGGTGTCCGCAGCGGCGGATCGAAGACCGGCCGATACCGCTCGATCAGGTCGAGGTCGTCCCGCAGCCGGGTCAGCACCTCCGGCCCGAACTCGGGATCGCTCAGGATGCTCTCCGGCGTCCCGCCGAGTTCCCGGGCGTACTCGCGCATGCTGGTGTCGGAGGCGGTGCGCACGCCCGGAGGGAAACCGCGAGGGTAGCCCGGTGGCGCGGCCGCGCAGAGCACCAGATGCTCCGGCAGCCGCGCGGCAGGATCGCGCTCGAGCCGGCGGACTGTCTCGGCCGCCGTGAGCGCGCCCAGGCTGTGCCCCAGCAGCACATACGGGCCCGGGAGCGCGCCCAGCTCACCGGCCAGGGCGCCGGCCCGTTCCTCGATGCCGCGCGAACCCGCGTCCTCCTCCTCCCAGTGCACGGCCGACGCGGCCATCCCGGACGCCCGCGCGGACGCCGCCCATCCCCGGAACGCGACGACGCTGCCACCGGCGTGCGGCACACAGACCAGGGCGCGGCCGCCGTCGGCGCCGCCCAGGGCGACGAGGGCCGCGCTCATCGTCCAGCCTCGCGGTGCGCGAGGATCTCGAACAGGCCCGTCCCCACCAAGCCCGGATCCTGACGGACCTGAGCCGGCAATCCGGCCTCGCGCAGCAGCGCGCAGAAGTCGGCCAGCCTGCCGTCCTCGTCGTGCACCTCGGCGACGACCGCGTCGATGCGCGCCCAGTCCGCGCCGGCGACACCGCGCAGCACGTCCATCTCGGCGCGCTCGACGTCGACCTTGAGCAGGGCTACGGTGCCGACGTCGTACGCCCGCATCAGCTCGGACACGGTCGTGACCGGCACCGGCAGTTCACGGCCTTCGTGCAGCCCCTCGACCAGTAGTTCGATGAACTCGTCGTCCATACCGCTGTTTCGCATATACGTCCTGGTCATCGCGTCGTCGGCAAGACGGTCGGCGTACAGGCCGGAGTTGCCCGGGGCCGCCGGATAGTAGGTCAGGCTCCGCTGCCCCGGGACGGCGGCGACGGCGGTCCTGATCGCGACGGCGCCGGGAACCCAGCGTGCGAGGTTGGCCTCCAGGCAGGCGAACGTGTCCGGCACGGGCTCGACGGCGATCACCCGCAGCCGCGGTTGAGCGTCGGCGAACGCCATCGACACCAGTCCCACGTTGGCTCCGACGTCGAGCACGGTGTCTCCCGGGCGCAGCAGCTGAGCGGCGTGGCGGTAGAAACCGTCGCCGGTGGCCTCTCGCCACATCAGCGACGCCTCCCCCGGGCTGGTGCACCACACTGCTCGGCCGTCGGGCAGCCGCAGCTCACGGTGCGTGCCAGTCATGCTTGCTCCGTTCTCTCATGCCGGGGTGAGCCGTACGGGCGCCGACTCGTATCCCCAGATGAGGATCGATCGGGTCCGGCGCGGTGGCTGCACCGTCTCGGCCGTACGCACCCGGCGCAGCAACTCCTCGAAGATCACCGTGAGCTCCGTCGTGGCCAGCGCCGAGCCCAGGCAGTAGTGCGGGCCGGCGGAGAAGGCCAGGTGCGGGTTGGGCCGCCGGTCGGCCAGGAAGCGGTCGGGCTCGGCGAACACCGCGGGGTCACGGTTCCCCGCGGCCAGCCAGAGGGCGACCTGATCCCCCGGCTCCAGGTTCTGCCCACCCAGTTCCACCGACGCGACCGCGGTGCGCAGGACGTGCATCGCCGGGCTGGTGAAGCGGAGGATCTCCGGCACCGCGCTCGTCAGCAGACCCGGATCGGCGCGCAGTCGCGCCCACTGGTCCGGGTTCGCGATGAGAGACAGCAGTCCGCCGACGGTGGCGTGCCGGGTCGTCTCGTTGCCACCGGAGATCAACCCGTCGCAGTTGAGGAAGATCTCCTCGTCGGTCAGGGGAACGCCGTCGACCACCCCGTTGACCAGCGCGGTGACGACGTCCTCCCGCGGATCACGGCGACGAAGGCCGATCAGCTCCTCGTAGTACGACAGGATGTCGGCGTGCGCCTCGGCCATGGCCATGGCGTCAGCCGGCGCGCCGTCGGAGCCGAAGGCCGTCATGGTCCGGTCCAGCATGAAGTCCCAGTCGGACGGCGGCACGCCGAGCAGGTCACAGATGACCGCCAGCGGCAGCCGGGCGGCGACCCGGGTGAAATCGCAAACGCCGGCCTCGAGCGCCTCGTCGAGCGTCGCGGCGAAGGTGTCCCGCATGGTGCGTTCGAGGCGGCTCACCATCCGCGGGGTGAACGCCGAGCTGACGATCTTCTTGATCTTCGTATGCCGCGGCGGGTCGGTGACGATGAGCAGCTTGCCCGCCGCACTCGACGTCGCGGCCGGATTCTGGTCCAGGCGCATCCCTCGTTCGGAGGTGAAGGTCCTGGGGTTCTTCAACACCTGCGAGATCAGCTCGTGGGAGAGCACCACCCGGAAGCGGCGGCCCTCCCACTCACCCTCGTGGACCGGCCCTTCGGCGTGCAAGCGCCGCCACAGTTGCTCGGGCTCGCCGTCGAGGTAGAGGTCCGGATCGTAGAGGTGCTCGGCGCTGGTGAGCGGCATACGGACTGATCTCCCGTGCGGTCGGCGGCCACCCGATGATGCTCGCCGCACGACCGTGGCACAGCCCCAGAGTTACCCGTTCCGCGGCACCGCAGAGCCCAGGGGTGACCCTTCGCGCCGGTGGGTGGGCTCTGGTTCAGGGACGGCCGTCCGCCCGGATTCCGGTCCAGCGCAGCTCCGCGGGCAGGTGACTCATGTCGTTGAACATCACCAGCGTGGGCGCCAGGCCGGTGCGGTACTCGATGACGGTGAGCCCGGTGTTCGCGCTGTCCAGGCTCAGCCAGCGCACCGGCGGGGCGTCGAGGGCGTCGCGGACCAGCCACGCGATCGGATAGGCGTGGGTGACCAGCACCTCGTACGTGTCGGGCTCGCCGGCCGCCGGCACCTGACCGAACCGGGCCACCAGCGCGCCGGCGAGTCTGCGGCCCGCGGCGGCCTCCGCCTCGTCGTAGCCGTCGAAGAACCCGGCCCACGATCGGGGCATCTCCGCGGCGTCCGGCACGTACGGGACGTGGTCGACGAGTTCGGCCGACTCCGACACGGGAACGCCGGACAGGTGCCGGGCCAATTCCTGGGCGCTCGCCGCGGCACGCGGTAGCGGTGAGTGCCGGATGTGGTCGATCGGCAGGCCGGCGAGCCGCTCTCCCAACAGGCTCGCCTGTCGCCGCCCGGTGTCCTTGATCTCGCCGAAAGCGTCTGCCGCGCCGTGTCGTGCAACGTAAAGGTGTCGGGTTGCCATGGGCCGAACCTACCTGTCGCCCCGGTTCGCATCGCGCGGGATGCCCAGTGTCGACAGAAGATCCTCGTGCAGCTCCATCCACACCGCATGGCACGAAGGGACGCCGATGCCGGCCACCCACTGCTGCTCGCCCGCGCGGGCACGGGCCAGGGCGGACGAGAACCGCTCGTGGTAGTCGCCGAAGCGCGCCAGGACCACCGCGAGGGCGGCGATCAGCTCTTTCAGCTCGCCGTCGAGGGTGGTCAACTCATCCAGCACGCCCTCGTCCCACTGTGTGTCACGGTGATCGTTGGTCGCCAGCCGATCGCCGGCGGTGGGCCGCAGCTGCCAATCGGTGCAGGCCTTGACCAGGCGGCCGTTCAGCGTCTCGAAGATCGCGTGACCCTGTTCGACGGCGTGGCGCGCCCCGGCCCGGTCGAGTTCGGCGGCGAGCCGCCGGCCGTCCTCGTCACGGCCGCGCTCGGTGAGGGTCCAGCCGCTGGTGTCACCGAACGCGACGTGCGTGACCCAGCCGTAGGCTTCGAAGTCCCCCAGCAGCTCGGTGACCTTGTCCTCGGCGATACCCGTGCGCTGGGAGATCGCGGTGGCGCGGGCCATCCCGGAGGCCCGGATCCCGTGCAGAACGAGGAGTTCCGGCGTGGAAGCGTACGTCATGACAGAGAGCATTCAGACTGCCGCGCCGGACGTCAACGCCGACGCGCACGATCCGGACACGTAGAGTTGCCAACGGTCAATTCCGGCCAATCGCTTCCGGAGGTAACGGTGCTGATCGATCTTGCCGATGCCGATGTCGCCACCGCGGGCGGCAAGGCGGCCGTCCTCGGCCGGCTACTGCACGCCGGGCTGCCGGTCCCGCCGGGATTCGTGGTACCGACCACGGCGTACGAACAGGCCGTCACCGCGCTCGGCACCGACGACGCCGGCGCCACCCGGCGTCTGCTCGCGGAGACGGCACTCCCGTCCGGGCTGGCCGACCGGATCGAGCAGGCGCTCGACCGGCTGGGTGACCCGCCCGTGGCCGTACGCTCGTCGGCGACCAGCGAGGACACGGCCGACGCCACGGCGGCCGGGCAGCACGACACGTTCCTCGGGGTCAGCGGCGCCCCGGCGGTGGCCGACGCCGTGCGCCGGTGCTGGGCCTCCGTGTGGTCGGAGCGCGCCGTCGCCTACCGCCGCCGGACCGACGCCGGGCCGCCCGGTGTGGCGGTGCTGGTGCAGGAACTGGTGGACGCCGAAGTCGCCGGGGTGCTGTTCACCGGGACCGACATCCGGGTCGAAGGCTCGTGGGGGCTGGGTGAGAGCGTCGTCGCCGGCCGGGTCACCCCCGACTCGTGGACGGTCTCCGGTGACGCGGTCGTGAACCACGTGCTGGGCGGCAAAGCCACTCGCGTCGACCGGCAGGGTGACACGGTCGTCACCCGTGAGGTGGACGGCGCGGATCGCGAACGCCCCTGCCTGTCCGGCGAGGACGTGCTGCGGCTCGCGCGCCTCGGCCGGGAGGTGGCGAAGCTTCTTCAACAGCCGCAGGACATCGAGTGGGCGTACGCCCGGGGGCTGATCTGGCTCCTGCAGGCGCGGCCGATCACCTCTCCGCTTCCCGGCCCGGTCACGGGGGCCGAGGCGGACACCACGGTGCTGACCGGCACACCCGGCAGCGCCGGCATCGCCCGCGGCCCGGTGCGGGTGGTGCGAGGCGTCGGCGACTTCGGCCGCGTCCGCTCCGGTGACATCCTCGTCTGCCGGACCACCGACCCGGCATGGACTCCCCTGTTCGGCACGGTCGCCGCGGTGATCACCGAGACCGGCGGCGTCCTGTCGCACGCGGCAATCGTGGCGCGCGAGCAGGGTCTGCCCGCCGTTCTCGCGGTCGCCGGGGCGACGAACGCCCTTCCCGACGACGCCCCGGTCGAAGTGGACGGCAGCACCGGCCGCATCACCCTGCTCTGACGCCGAGCAGGGCACGGCGCCGCACCATAAACCATCGGGTCGCCATTCCTGCCGTCACCATTCCGCTATTTCACGTACGGAATTCGGCATCCTCTTTTCGGCACGACAAGACACCGCCCGACGCGGCGGGCACCGCACATGCCGGAGGCGTTCACACGCCGGTGGGAAAAGATCGAAATTCCCTTTCCCACGTACGAGGCCGACACCTCGACCAACCTTTATTCGCCCGGGAGACGCCGTTTCCCCGATGGCAGGCCAGCCGCCACAGCACGGTGCACACACTGACGGAGCCGGAGGTCCGGTCACCGGCCCGGCTCGCCGCCCAGTCCGATCACCGCCCCGTCGCGGAGGCGTTCACCCTTGCCGGCTTCGCCTCCGGAGCAGCATCGCCGGTCGCCGCCGGTGATCCGGCCGAGCAGTCGTTCGGCGCGGACGACGGACCGGCGACACCCGATGAGATGGTCCGGGTGGGGCCCAGAGCCATACCGAGAAGCCACTTACCAGCGGAAATCTCCGCCGCGGCGCCTGATGCGAGGCTACGGATACCGTCGATCGTGATCCACTCGAACGGCGCACGCGTCGCTGGGAAGCAATCCATGGACACCATCAGTGAGGTACATCACACCCGGCGCGACTCCGGGCCGAATCCCGCACACCATCGACCGGCGCCGTTGCACGACCGGCGCCACAACCCGGGGCGAATAGATATCACATCATCACCTTATGCTCAAGGAAGCCGATGCACGAAAATACGCCGCACGGACCCGATAACGGCGGGTGTACCCAACGTTAACATTAGTTGACCACCAATCTTCAGGGTGTTACCTTGGCGACCGTGGGTACATTCGGGGAACCGCACATTCGTTACGCTGCGCAGTTTGATCTTTCTGCTTATACGCGAGCGCCAGCAAATCTTCTCCATCGCGCCGTCCCGCCCGCCAGTCGTGGGCACCTCACCGATTCGCCGCGCTATCCTCCCGCGCGAGCACCAGTGACCAGCGGAGAGCAGCGCAGACCGGCACCCGGAGACGCGGCACCGGACGTGACCGGCCGCCGGTCCCGCACCACCGCACCACCGAGCGGACTCGAGATCGCCCGATCCGGCGGCGGCCGGCCGTGACGGTGGCGCCCCGTGACCGCACAGTGGCCGCAGCCGGACTGCAACTGGCGGCCGGCTGGTACGTCGCCCTGCGGTCGAACGCGCTGACCGCGAAGCCGCAGACGCTGCAGTTGTTCGGGACGCACTCGGTGGCCTGGCGCGACGGCAGCGGCTGCGCCGTCATCACGCAACGACGTGGCCGGCGTCCGAATCCGGGCCCGGCGGACAGCCCGCCGGACGCTCCCCGGCTGCGCAGCTACCCGGTGGTGGAACGGTACGGCTACGTATGGGCCTGGTACGGCGGAACCGAACCGGCGTATCCGCTCCCCCGGGTGCCGGCACTCGACGGCGACCGGAAGCGCTACCTGACATACCGCTTCTCGCACACCACCGAGGCGTCACCCCGGCGAATCCTGGAGAACGCCTTCGACTTCTATCACTTCATGTTCCTGCACGGGGTGAAGTCCCGGATCCCGATGGACATGACACTGCTCCCGGACCAACGGGCAGCGGCCGAGAACGGGCCACCGATAGCCGACGGCGCCTGGTTCGGCGCCCAGCTGACCGCCCGCGGCCTGTACATACCGCAGCCGTTCCGCACGTTCGGCTTCCGCACCGAGCGCTCCGATGTCCTGGTGGACAGCTGGCCGACCGGTCAGCGGCTCACCTTCCTGCTGGACGGAGAGGTGGTGGCCAAGGAACTCCTCGGCGTCACGCCGGTGAGAGCGGGCCGCACCATCATGCGCGGCTGGACGCTGGTCGCCCGCACCGGCCGACCGTTCCGGGACGTGCTGACCTATCTCGGATACCGGGCCCAGCATCGACAGGGCACACTTCAGGACCTCGTCATCTACCGGCACGCGGCCGAGTCCGGGCCCGTCGTCCCGGTGAAGTACGACCACGGGGTGCTCAAGTTCCGCAAGTTCTACACCGGCTGGGCCGAACACGCCGCCCGGGCCGAGACAGGCAGCGGGTGAGGCGGGTGAGACACGATACGACTCGGGCGAACGCAGAGCTGCAGGCCGCACTCGATCTGGCGGCCAGCTGGTACGTCGCCCTGCCATCGGGGAGCCTGACGCGGAAACCGGCGTCGCTGACTCTCTTTGGACAGCAAGCGGTGGCCTGGCGCGGCCGCGACGGGCGGCCGGTGCTGATGCCCCGTGCCTGCCCGCACATGGGCGCCAGCCTCGCCCACGGCAAGATCGTCGACGGCCTTCTGGAGTGCCCGTTCCACGGCTGGAGGTTCGACAGTTCGGGAGCATGCGCCCAGATCCCGGGCTCCGACCACATTCCCGCCGCGGCGCACCGGCAGCCGTGGCCGGTGGTCGAACGCTACGGCTACATCTGGGCCTGGTACGGCAGCGCCGAGCCGATCTTCCCCCTGCCGGGGATGACCGCCTTCGACGCCGGCCCGGCCTGGTACCGCCGCTTCAGGTTCGCCGACACCGTCATGACATCGGTCCGGCACGTCCTGGAGAAGACGTATGACACCGGCCATCTCGCCCGGCTGAGCGGCTCGCGGGCCGGGCGGCCCCGGTTACGCATACTGACTCCCGGGGAGTTCGCCGGGGACCACGGGTCGCCGATTCCGGCGGACGCCTGGCTCGGCGCCGAGGTGCGGCTGCCCCGCCACCCCGGAACCCTGACGGCACTCACCGGGCTGACGGGCACCGGCGCCGGTCAGGTCACGCTGCGGGTCGACGGCTGGCCGGCCGGTCAGCGCGTCTCCGTCCTCGCCGACGGCGTCCCGCAGTACCGGATGCTCCTGGCGACCACGCCCGTCGCGCCGGGCCGCACTGTTCAACACGTAGCGACGGCCGTCGAGAGGACCGGACGGGTCCGTACGGAAATGGCGCAGCTCTTGATGAGCCGGGTCACCGCGGCTGCGGCCGCCCGCCGACGCCGACCAGGCCCGGAGAGCGCCCACGCCGTGGGCGACGACGGCGTCCGGGCGTTCCAGCGCTATTACCAGTCATGGGTGGATCGGGTGGTCGATGCCGACAACTCCCCCGCTCGCCGGGCGGAGGCGGGCGCGTCCGGCACTGATGGCAGACGTCCTCGGGGCGCAGAAGGATCCGCGCCGGTGTGACCACCGGCCGGCGCGAACGTTCACATCCCGGGCGGTGCCGCCGCACCGACGTGGCGACGATTCTCGTGCACACCCGTGCGCCACCACTGTCCCCATCAGAGGGACCTGGGTGGGCCGGTCAAGAGTTTGGATTCAAAGAATGTCAGTACGCCTGATCGACGACATGTCCCACCGCAGCCGCTCCTCGGCCGTTCGCGGCCGAGTCCTCGAGCTTCTCGCTCTGGGCTACAGCTCGAAGATGATCTGCGAGGAGCTCTACCTGTCCCGCACCGCACTCGATTACCACATCGCCGCCCTTCGCGACACGCTTCAGGCGGCGAACCGGGCATCGATCGTCGCTCGCGCCTACAACCAGGGCGTTCTCCAGCCGGACTCCTGGCCCCCGGCCCTCAACGAGGAGCCGTGAGCCGTTGCCCCTCCGGCGTCACGTCGTCATCCGGTAACCGGCGGGATCCCGCTCATCGGCAGGCACCGGGCGCGGTGAGCCAGGGCGCCGGCGCCCAACAGGCCACCGCGATCGCCACGCCCAGCAGCAGTCCCGCCAGGACATCGTGCGGATAGTGCACGCCGGCCAGCACCCGCGCGATCGCCACCAGGAGCGCGACCGGCACCGCCACCGGTGCCAGTCGTCGAGCAAGCAGCACGACGCCCGCGGCCAATGCCCCGGCGATAGCGGCGTGATCACTGGGGTACGACCAGTGGCCCTCCGCAGGACAGGCGAGCCACGTGACGGTGCCGGCGAACACCCGGCAGGGACGCTCCTCCTCGACCGCCGTCTTCACCGCGCCACTGAGCACGTCCGCGATCAGGGCCCCGGCCAGCACGACCGGCGCACCGAGCCACCGCGCCCAGCGGTCACCCCGCCGCATCCAGGTCGCCACGAACACCAGGATGACGAGCACCAGCAGTCCGGCCTCGGGCAGACCTCCGCCCACCGCGGTGACCCACGGCGGGGCGCCGGCGGCCGTCGTGATCACCTCGCGGTAGAGCACCGCGGACGGGCCGTCACGAACCAGCGTCACGCCCTGCTCGCCGCGACCGGCCGGCACGAGCAACGCCACCGCCGCACCACCCGCCGCCAGCGCGAGTACCACGGTCAGCAGATGCCACAGCGCGGTCCGGGCGATGGAGCGGGAGCTCACCGCGTCTCCGTCAGATTGAGGATGACCACGCCGGCGATGATCAGCAGCATCGCGCCCACCTTCACGACGGTCAGCGACTCCCCGAAGGCGTACCACCCGATGAGGGCGATCGCCGCCGTGCCGGTACCCGACCAGATCGCGTACGCGACACTGACCTGCAGGTATCGCACAGCGAAGGCCAGCAACGTGAACGACAGCGCGTAGGCCACCCCGACGACCAGGCTCGGCACCAGCCGTGTCAGACCGGAGCTCATCTTGAGAGCCGTGGTGCCGGCGACCTCGGCGGCGATCGCCACGACGAGCAGTATCCAGGCCATTTCCCATCCTTCCGTCAGTGGCGGTCGCCGACCGGGCCCGGCCGGCGGGCCGTGGGTCACGATCGGTCGTCGTGACGTGGTACGCGGGGCGGTCCCGGACGCCCCTTCCCCATCGGCGGCGAGCCAAAGGTGACGTCCTCGGAGTCGTTTCCGATCTGCTCGACATCGCTCCATCCGTGCCCGGCCAGACGATCGAGCAACTCGTGCACGACGTGTTCCGGCGCGGAGGCCCCGCTGGTCACGCCGATGGTGCCGACACCCTCCAGCCAGCGCGGATCGAGCTGATCGGCGCTGTCGACGAGGTGAGCGGCGCGGGCGCCGGCGCGCTGGGCCACGGTGACCAGCCGCAGCGAGTTCGACGAGGTGGGCGAGCCCACGACGAGCACGAGGTCGCACCGGGCGGCGATCGCGGCTATCGCATTCTGCCGGTTGGTGGAGGCATAGCAGACGTCGTCGCTCGGAGGCTGCCTCAGATGCGGGAACCGCGTGCGCAGCCGTTCCACGGTCGCTTCGACGTCGCCGACGGCGAGGGTGGTCTGTGACAACCACACCACCGGCCGGTCCTCGTCCAGCACCAGATTCCCGACGGCGGCCGGGTCGTCCGGGTCGACGACATGGATGTGCTCCGGGGCATGACCACGGGTACCCGACACCTCGATGTGGTCATGATGCCCGATCAGGACGATCTGGTGATCGTCGCGGGCGTAACGGCGCGCCTCGGCATGGACCTTCGACACCAGGGGGCAGGTGGCGTCCACAACGCTGAGCGAACGGCGGTGCGCGTGCTCCCGGACCTGCGGGGACACCCCGTGGGCGGAGAACACGACGATCGAGCCCGGCGGAACCTCGTCCAGGTCGTCGGTGAAGACCGCGCCGGCCGCCTCGAGCTGGGCGATGACGTGGGTGTTGTGCACGATCGCGTGCCGTACGTAGACCGGCGGTCCGTATTCGGACAGGGCCGACCGGACGGCCTGCACCGCCCGGTCGACGCCCGCGCAGAACCCGCGCGGTGCCGCGAGCAGAACTCTCCCCGTCACACGAATGCCCTTTCGCCGACAGTCACGGTTGATCCAGGTGTTTCCGGACCGCCCCGGCGATCCCGGCCGCGTCGAGGCCGTGGGCTCGCAGAATCTGCTGCCGGGAGCCGTGCGGCACGAAGGCCGCCGGCAGGGTGAGCGGCACGGTACGGGCGACCGAGCCGGACGCCGCCAGCGCCTGCGCCAGACGCCCGCCCACGGAACCGGTGGACGTCGCGTCCTCCACCGTCACGACCAGTTGGTGGGCACCGGCGAGCTTGACCAGTTCCGAGGTGAGGGGCGCGATCCACCGTGGATCGATCACCGCCGCGGGGATGCCCTGCTCCTGCAGGTCGCGGGCCGCTTCGAGGCACGCCTCGGCCATGGGTCCCACGGAGATGATCAGAACGCGGGCGTCCGGCACCGCATGCAGCACGTCGTACTCGGCGGTACGGTGCTGTGCCGGCACGTCCTCGCCGGCCGTGCCCTTGGGGAAGCGGACCGCGGTGGGGCCGTCCGCGTGGGACACGGCCTCGTGGAGCAGGCCCCGCAGCTCGGCGCAGTCTCGCGGTGCCGCGAGCCGCAGCCCCGGTACGAGGGCCAGTATGCTCGCATCCCACATGCCGTGATGGCTCGGCCCGTCGGGTCCGGTGATCCCCGCCCGGTCGAGCACGAACGTGACGGGGAGGCGGTGCAGGGCCACATCCATGAGCACCTGGTCCAGGGCCCTGGTCAGGAACGTCGAGTAGATGGCCACCACAGGGTGCAGGCCGCCGACCGCGAGGCCCGCGGCCGAGGTGACCGCGTGCTGCTCGGCGATCCCGACGTCGAACACCCGCTCGGGTGCTCGTCGCAGCAGCGATCCCAGCCCGGTGGGCAGCGCCATGGCGGCCGTGACGCAGACGACGTCCGGGCGCGCGGCGCTGATCCGGTCGATCTCCTCGCCGAAGACCGAGGTCCAGGAACGGGCTGTGCCGCCGCCGGCCGGGCCGATGGCATGCATGCGGTCAGCGTCGTCGTCCTCGGCCGGTCGGTGACCGGCGCCCTTGCGGGTCACACAGTGCACCACCACCGCGCGGTTCATCCTCCTGGCCCGGCGTAGGGCCTGCTCGGTCGCGACGATGTCATGGCCGTCGACCGGGCCCACGTAGGCGAGCCCCAGCTGGCCGAAGAGGCTCGTCGCCCCGGGTGCGCCGCCGCGCAGCCGGGCCAGGTGGTGAGCCAGAGCACCCGCTGTGGGCGCGTAGGAACGTTCGTTGTCGTTGAGCACCACGACGACCGGCAGCGAGCCGCCGCCTAGATTGTTCAGCGCCTCCCAGGACATGCCGCCGGTCAGCGCGCCGTCCCCGATCACGGCCACGATGCCGCGTTGCTCACCGAGCAACGCGAACGCCTTGGCGATGCCGTCGGCGTAGGACAGCGCGGTCGAGGCATGCGAGTTCTCGACGACATCGTGCGGGGACTCCGCAGGGCAGGGGTATCCGGACAGGCCACCGGCTTGGCGCAGGGTGTCGAACTCGGCGGCCCGGCCGGTCAGGATCTTGTGTACGTAGGACTGGTGGCCGGTGTCGAAGAGCAGGACGTCACGCGGGGACTCGAAGACGCGGTGCAGGGCGATGGTCAGCTCCACCATGCCCAGATTGGGACCGAGGTGACCGCCGGTACGGGTGACCCGGTCGATCAGGAAACGACGGATGTCGCCGGCGCCACGATCGCACTGGTCGTACGTCCACTCGCGCACCACCTCCGGCGACAAGCCGTGCAGGTACGCATACGAAGGGCCGGACAGCATCGTCCGCTGCTCGATCACCAGCTGCTCGCGGTGACCTCGTCGGAGGTGGACCCGGATGACAGCCGCAGCGCCTCCTCGATGAGCACCTCGGCGATCCGCGATTCCGGCACGGTGCGCACGACCCGGCCCCGTACGAAGATCTGCCCTTTCCCGTTGCCGGAGGCGACCCCCAGGTCCGCTTCTCTCGCCTCGCCCGGTCCGTTGACGACGCACCCCATCACCGCGACCCGCAGCGGGACGTCGAGGCCGTCCAGCGCGGCCTGCACCTCCGCCACCAGTTCGTAGACGTCGACCTGAGCACGGCCGCAGGACGGGCACGACACGATGTCGAGGCCGGTGCGCTCGCGCAGGCCCAGGGCCTCGAGAATGCCGATACCGGTCTTGACCTCCTCGACCGGGTCCGCCGACAACGACACCCGCAGGGTGTCACCGATTCCCTGGCGCAGCAGCGCGCCGAACGCCGTCGCGGACTTGACGATGCCCTGCGGCGGCGGGCCTGCCTCGGTGACCCCGAGGTGCAACGGATAGTCGCAGGCCGCGGCGAGGAGCTCGTACGCGCGCACCATGACCTGTGGGTCGTGATGCTTGACCGAGATCTTGAGGTCGCGGAACCCGTGTTCGGCGAAGAGCCCGGCCTCCCACAGCGCGGACTCCACGAGTGCCTCCGGGGTGACCCCACCGTGCTTGGCGAGCAACCGGGGGTCGAGCGAACCGGCGTTGACGCCGATACGGATCGAGATGTTCCGGTCCGCGGCGGCGCGGGCGATCTCCCGTACCCGGTCGTCGAACTTCTTGATATTGCCGGGGTTCACCCGTACCGCGGCGCAGCCGGCCTCGATCGCGGCGAAGACGTAGCGCGGCTGGAAGTGGATGTCGGCGATCACCGGAATCTGCGACTTCCTGGCGATCACCGGAAGCGCGTCGGCGTCGTCCTGGGACGGAACCGCGACACGGACGATGTCACAGCCGGCCGCGGTGAGCGCGGCGATCTGCTGCAGCGTAGCGTCGATGTCGGTGGTCGGCGTGGTGGTCATGGACTGCACCGAGACCGGGCTGTCGCTGCCGACACCCACCTTCCCCACTGTCAGCTGACGAGTGGGACGCCGGGCGATGTGCAAAGCGGTCATGGCTGCTCCCTCACCGTGGTCGTTGCGCATGTCCTGTCCCGCCGCGATCCGGGAGTGCCGGTGCCCGTGGAGCCGGCCGGCGCTCACCGCGCCAGCCGCCGACGGCGTCATTGCAAATCCTTAACCGACACGGCCGCCATGAACACCGTGCAAATGCACAGGCTTCGATGACCGGATCACGTTAGCCTTCGCTAAGGTCAGTCCGGTCGAAGCGAGGTTTCATGCTTCAGGAATTTGAGTTGTCCTCATACCTGCGAGAACAGCAGGTCCTCATTGATCAGGAGCTTGAGCGAGCCCTCGACGGTGACATTCCAGAACCGCTGGGTGCGTCAATCCGGTACTCATTGATGTCAGGCGGCAAACGGCTGCGCCCCATCCTGTGCCTGGCGGCGTGCACCGCGCACGGCGGCCGACCGGAAATCGCACTTCCCACCGCCGTGGCGCTGGAGATGCTGCATACCGCCACCCTGATCCACGACGATCTTCCCGCCATGGACAACGACGATTTCCGGCGCGGCAGACTCACGAATCACAAGGTCTTCGGTGAAGGCGTGGCGGTGCTGACCGGCGACGCGCTCCTGTCGTACTCGCTGGAGTACGTCCTCGATCGCACCGAGGCTCCCCCGGAACGGCTGTTGCGGGTGTTCAACATCCTGCTGCACGCGATCGGCGTGCACGGCGCGATCGGCGGACAGGTGATCGACATCCAGAACACCGACCGCAACGACGTGGACCTGCCGGCGCTGGAACTGATGGACGCCCGCAAGACCGGCGCGCTGCTGGTGGCGGCCCTGGCCACCGGCGCGGTCCTGGCCGAGGCGGGCGGGGACACCATCGAGCGGCTCTGCCGCTACGGCGAGAAGATCGGTCTGGCGTTCCAGATCGTCGACGACATCCTCGACGTCACCGCCACCCTCGAGGAACTGGGCAAGACCCCGCACAAGGACGACCGGGCGAACAAGGCGACGTTCCCGAGACTGCTGGGTCTCGACGAGTCACGCCGGCGAGCCGCCGAACTCGTGGAGTCGGCCAAGCAGGACGTGGAAGTCCTCGGCAAGGGTGCGATCCCGTTGTTCGCCATCGCCGACTACGTCTGTAACCGGTCCCACTGAGGAGGGGTAGGCGGATGAAGAGTGTGTTGCCTCGCAAGATCTCCGCGCAGCCGGCGAGACCCGACGCCGTCCCTGTGGGCCTGGCGGCGAGTTGGTACGTCGGCATGTCGTCCGGGCAGCTGGGGCGGCGCCCGGTAGCGGTCCGGCTGTTCGGCCGGGACCTGGTCGCCTGGCGTGACGCGACCGGCCGGCCGGTGCTCGCGCCGAGGTTCTGCCCGCACCAGGGCGCCAGCCTGGCCCTAGGCAAGGTCGTCGACGGCGAGCTCCGCTGCCCTTTCCACGGGTGGCGCTTCGAGGGATCGGGAAAGTGCGTCCGCATCCCCGGAAGCGACCGGATCCCGACGACGGCCCAGCTCGACACCTACCCGGTGCAGGAGCGTTACGGCTTCGTCTGGGTGTGGTACGGCACACCCGAACCGTTGTTCCCGCTCCCGGACTTCCCGCCCCGCGACGCCGACCGCGACCGCTACATCGGATTCCGCTATGCCGACCGGACCATCGGCACCGCCCGGCAGTTGCTCGAGAACGCCTTCGACTACTTCCACTTCGAGGCGCTTCACGGGCTCTCCCTGGACAGCACCGAGTTCCGGATGTTGAAGGACCAGTCGGAGGCGGCCGACAACGGATCACCGATCGCGACCGACGCCTGGCTCGGCTCCTGGTTCGAGGGGGTGGCCACACCCGGACATCCCGTACGCGACCCCTACCGCTGGCTGGTGGCGAAGTCGGCGACGTTCGCGGCGGGCGACAGCTTCGAGGTCCTGGTGGACGGATGGCCGGGCGGCCAGCGCTTCACCGGTTACGTCGACGGGAAAGTGTTCTACAAGGTGCTCCTGGCCATCGTGCCGATCGAGGAACGGCGGACCACCCAGGTCGGCTGGATGGTGACACCGCGCAGCAGCGGCATCGGCCTGCGGACCCTGTTCAACCTGTTCATGCTCTTCGGCCAGTATCGCGGCGGCAGCACGCAGGACCTGCCCGTCTACAACAACACCGAGGCGGAGACCGGGACGCTGCGCGCGTGGCACGACAACGGGCTGCTGCGATTCCGCAAGTACTACCAGTCGTGGGTCGACCGGGTCGACCCCGCTGCCGCCGGAGGAAGGCCGTGACCCACCTGGCGGCATCGTGGTACGTGGCGCTGCCGTCGGGCGCGGTCGGCGCCAAACCCCGGTCCCTGACCATGTTCGGCCGTCCGCTGGTGGCCTGGCGCGACGGCACCGGCAGGGCTTCGGTGCTCCCGCGGCACTGCCCGCATCTGGGCGCCAGCCTGGCCCTGGGCAAGGTCGTCGAGGGGCAGCTGAGGTGCGTGTTCCACCACTGGCGCTTCGACGCCACCGGCGCCTGCGTCCACATTCCGCGGATGGACCGGCTGCCCAGCCACCTGGCGCGGCGGCGGGCGTACCCGGTCCTGGAACGCTACGGCTTCCTGTGGGTCTGGTACGGCTCCGAGGAACCGCTGTTCCCGCTGCCTGAGCTGGATCCACAGGTCCTGACCCGGAGCGCCTACCAGCGTCACCGGTTCGCGTTCGCCACACCGGCGTCGCCCCGCCGGGTGCTGGAACAGGCATTCGATCACCACCGCTTCGCCGCCTTCCACGATCTGGAGGCGATCGGCCAGGACTGCTCCGCGGCGCTGCCCGATCAGGGGGCAGCCCTGCGGAACGGCCCGGCGATCACGGCCGACGCGTGGACCGGGGCACGGCTGGAATTCCGCGGGGACCGGCTGCCGGAGGTGCTGCGGGGCACGGCACCGCCGTACGCCGTGGACCTACTGGTGGACGGCTGGCCGGGCGGACAGCGGCTCACCTTCTCCGTCGCCGGCCAGGACTCCGTCCGGGAGCTGATCGCCGTCACCCCGATCCGTGACGGTCACACCATCGTGCGGGGCTGGTCATTCGTGCGCCGGCAGGGCGATCCCCTCCGGGACGCGTCGAGGCTGCGGGCCTATCGCAGGTTCCGCCGACGTGACGTCCAGGAGGGACTGCGCGTCTACGCGGACTTCCGCCAGGAACGCGCTGGCGTACCGATCGAACCGGACGCACCGCTGGCCCGATTCCGCGACCACTACGACCGATGGGTGCCGCGGGCCGGCCACGACGACGAAGCCGACGCCGCCCGGTGAACCGGCAGGTGCCCGCTCAACGGAAATTTTCGACGAAGCGCCGTTGCCACGGCGTCTCCACAGCTCGGTGGGAATAGTGAGTGCGAACGTAGTCGACCGCTTGATCGCCGGGCAGGCCGTCCAGCACGGCCAGGCACGCCATCGCGGTGCCGGTACGGCCCCGGCCCCCGTAACAGGCCATCTCCACACGCTCGGTCCGGGCCCGTTCCAGCAATGCGGTCAGCGTCTCGCGGAATTCTTCGCGGTCGGACGGAAGCCAGAAATCGCGCCAGCGGATCCAAGTACTCTCCCATTTCGTCTCCGGCGGTTTCTTACCGAGCAGATATACACCGAATTGCGGTTCCGGGCCAGTCGGAACGGGATTTCGCAGGCCCCTTCCCCGAATCAGCGCACCGGAGGGGAGGCGCAGAATTCCGGCCGTTCCCTGATCCCAGGAATGCGTCGTCGTCAACTGGATCCTCCTTCTGCGAACGACTACCGCGATGGAAACAATTCTTACCACAGGGCCCGGGGGCCCGCCAGGAAGCAAATGCGTCATGTCGATGTCACACAAATAAACTCCGAGGGCAGGTGGACAGCATTATGAACCAGCGAGTTTCCGCAGCGACTTCCACCACTGCGCAGCGTCTCGACCTGCCCGCGAGCTGGTACGTGGCCGTTCCGTCCCCTCACCTCGGCAAGGGCCCGCAGCAGCTCCCGCTCTTCGGCCGCAAACTGGTGGCCTGGCGCGACCGGACCGGGCGACCCGTCGTGGCCCAGGGGCACTGCCCCCACCTCGGTGCGAGCCTCGGCGCCGGGCGGGTGACCGGCGACGATCTGCAATGCGTCTCTCACCGGTGGCGCTTCGACGCCGCCGGCCGGTGTGTCGCCGCGCCACCGGCACCGGACACCACGGACCGGCCCGGGCTGCGGACCTATCCGGCGGTCGAGCGGCACGGTTACGTCTGGGTGTGGTACGGCAGCCGCGAGCCGATGTTCCCGCTGCCGTCCTTCCCCGTCCTGGACGGGGCGACCGGCTACCCCACGGGTTTCCGGATGGCTGACGACACCCGTGCGACGGTACGCCGGATCCTGGAGAACACCTACGATCCCGACCATCTGGTCGCGCTACACGGACTGGAGGTCGACGGATCGACGAAGCTGCGCATGCTCGACGATCCCGGCGCCACCGCCGACCACGGTCCCCCTATCGCGGCAGAGGCCTGGCTCGGTGCTGAGCTGACCTGGCCGTCGTACAGCGGCCGGCTCGGCATGATCACCCGTGTCCTCGGCACCAACGCCAAGGAGTTCGTCCTGCGGGTGGACGGCTGGCCCAGCGGTCAGCGGATCAGCTACTTCGCCGACGGGCGACTGCAGTACCGGATGCTGCTGGCCGCCGCACCGCTGGGGCCCAACCGGACCATCCAGCACATCGCGGTGGCGATGCCCCGAACCGGCGCCCGCTGGCGGGATCTGCGCAACTACGTCCTGCACCGGCCGGAGATAACGATGACGTCGCAGCAGGACATCCCGCTGTTCAACACGATCGAGCGTGGCGACCGGCACGGGCTCTACGTCGGAGGCGACCACGGGGTGCTCGCCTTCCGGAAGTACTACCAGCAGTGGGTGGACCGGGTGGCCGACGATGCCTGACCTCGTTCCCCTACCGGAGCTGCGCGCGGCCGACGCCATCACGGCCGGCGCCAAGGCGGCGAACCTCGGCGACCTGATCGATGCCGGCCTGCCGGTGCCCGCCGGGTTCTGTCTGCCCGTCTCGACCTACCACGCCGTCGTCGCTCCTGTCCTCGCCCCGCTGCTCGGCCGCCTCACCACTCTCTCCACACCGGAATCCGGGGCGGGGACGGCGGCCTGGGAGCCGATGCGGCAAGTGTCCGAGATGCTACGGTCGGCCGTACGCGACATCGAGCTGCCCGCCGGCCTGCAGGCCGAGCTGGAACGGTCCTGGCACGATCTGTGCCCGGCCGGCGGCAGTGTCGCGGTGCGCTCCTCCGGGACCTCCGAGGACACCGCCGGCACGAGCTTCGCCGGGCAGTACCACACCGAGCTCGGCGTACGGTCGGCCGACCGCCTCGCCGACGCGGTCCGGACCTGCTGGGCCTCGCTCTGGGAGGTCCCGGCGATCCTGTACCGCGAGCGGGCCGGAATACCTCACGCGGAGGCCGCCATGGCGGTCGTCGTGCAGGTCATGGTGCCGGCCGATGCGGCGGGCGTCATGTTCGTCACCTCCGGTCCCGGCGACCTCGCCGGACCGATCGTCATCGAGTCGAGCTGGGGACTGGGCGAGGCCGTGGTGAGCGGTCAGGTCGATCCCGACCGTTTCTTCGTGTCCCCCGCCGCCGACCGGGTGGAACGCACGGAGATCGGCAGCAAGGCGCAGACGGTGACCTCCACCGCAACCGGCACCGAACTCGTCGGCACCGACCCGGACCAGCGCTCCAGCGCCTCCCTCGGCACCGAGCAGGTGATCGAGCTCGCCCGGCTGGGGCTCAGCGTGGCCCGGCACTTCGGCGCGCCGCAGGACGTCGAGTGGGCCGTTCACGACGGGCAGCTGTCGATCCTGCAGGCCCGGCCCCTGACCCGCGATCTTGCTCCGGCTCCGGCCGCCGATTGGACCAGCCCCGTCGATCACGCCGCGTGGGCCCGGATCAGCATCTGCGACTCGTGGCTGCCCGAGCCGCTCTCCCCGCTGTTCGAGACGACCCTATTCCCCCGTCTGGTGGACCGGTGGCGGCGGAACTGGTCGGGTTCCGACTGGCTGGCCGGTCCGCTGGTGCCCGAACCGATGGCGGGATCGATCAACGGTTACGCCTATCTGCGCCTGGACTTCCCGCTCAACAGGTATCCGATGCGCACGATCATGCTCATCGTCAGCTTCTATCGCTTCCACCTGTCCCGGCTGGAGTCGCACTGGCGCAGAGTTCTGCTGCCCCACCACCTCACCCGGATCGCCGAGCTCGGCCGGCGCGACCTGCGTACCCTCGAGACCCACGAGGTGCAGGCCGTCATCGACGAGGTGGCAGAGCTCAGCGGGATCTACTGGGCGATGCTGGGCGGCCTCGCGTGGTACTGGAACGTCAGCGAACTGCTGCTGGAAAAGCTGTACCCGACTCTGGTCCGGCCCGTACCTTCGCCCCCTGACCTCGCACAGCTGTTGCAAGGGCATCGGACCCGAACCTCGGACATGGACGCGGCGCTGTGGCGGCTCGCACGCTCCGGCGACGACCACGCCTTCGAGGCACTGCTCGCCGAGTACGGGCATCAGGTGTACCAGCTCGACCTCGTCGAGCCGACGCCGGCCGAGGAGAGCACCGCGCTCCGTACCGCCCTGGACGGCTATCGCACCGGTGACACCCCGGACCCGGCGGCGCGGCTGCAGTCGCTGGCCGATCGGCGGGACACCGAGCTGGCCCGGATCGACGCCCGGCTGCGCACCCATCCCGTACGCCGGCGGTTGCTGCACCTGCTGCTTCGGCTGAACCGGCGCTATGCGGCCGTCCGCGACGAGGCCCTGTTCCACTTCACCCAGGGCTGGCCACTCATGCGCCGCGGTTACCTCGAGCTGGGCCGGCGTCTGGTCGCCGACGATCGCCTCAGCCAGCCGGACGACGTCTTCTACCTCACCGGCGACGAGCTGGCGGCGCAACTGCGCGGCGACGGACCGCCCGCCGACAGGGACGGCCGGATCGCCGAGCGCCGGAACCTGCGGGCGCAGCGGCGCAGGCTCATCCCACCGCCGATCGTCCCGCCGGACCTGCAACTGGTCTTCGCCGGTGTCGACCTGATCCCCCTCGCCTTCCTCGGCCAGGAGGGGAAGTCCGGCGATCCGGCGGACCAGACGTCCGGCATCAAGGGCTCCCCGGTCAGCCCGGGACGCGTCACGGCCCCCGCCCGGCACATCACGTCGGTCGAGGACTTCCCCAAGCTGCAGGCCGGCGAGGTGCTGCTGGCCTCCTTCATCACGCCGGCCTGGTCACCGTTGCTGAGCATCGCCGGAGCGGTGGTGACCGACACCGGCGGCACGCTCTCGCACGGGTCGATCGTGGCACGCGAGTACGGCATCCCCGCCGTCATGGGCACCAACCACGCCACCAGAGTGATCCGGGACGGGCAGGTCGTCACCGTCGACGGCGACCGTGGGCTGGTGTACTGATGTCCGCCCGCCACCGTGCCCGCCTCGACGTCGTACCCGGGTGAACAGGCATGAGCGAGATGGCAGCCACGTATCCCCGCCCCGCGGTGACCCCGAGACGGCAGGTGTGGCGCCGCCTGTTCCGGCTCCTCTGGTTCGTGGTGACCACGACACCGCTGCTCTTCCTGATGCCCCACCTCGACCCGGGGGAGTTGAGTCACCGGTTCGGCGGTGTAGTGATCCCACTGCTGCTGCTCGCGGCCGCGCTGAACCTCGCCGTGCACGTCGTGCAGGCCGGGTGCTGGTCGGCACTGCTGCACCCACTGCGCCGGTTGCCGTTCCGCCTGCTGCTGCGCTACGAGTTCGCGGCCCAGTCCACCGCCTTCGTCGACGTGGCGAGTGGCACGGCGCCACTACGGGCGCGGCTTCTCGCCCGGGCGGACGTCCCGCCCGAGGTCACCGCCGCCCTGACGAGCCTGCGCCGGATCGTGCGCGCCGCCGGGATCGGGGTGCTCGCCGTCGCCGCACCCCTGGTGCTGACCGGACTGCCGATCCGGGTGACCGCCTACCTGTGGCTGTCGACGGTGGTGACGATCGCCGTCGTCGGCTGGCTGGTGCTACTGGCTCACCGCCGCTACGGCGCCACCCGGGTACCACGCATCCTCCGCCGGGTCACCGCCGGCCTGTTCTGCCTCCGTGACGCCCGGGCGCTCCTGCTGCTGCTGGTCCTGGGCATGCTGGAGGTGCTGATCGACGCCGTCGCCGCGGCGGTGGTCCTGTCCGCCCTGCACGTACGCGTGTCGGTGGGGGCCGCCGCGCTCGTACTGTTCTTCGTCGACATGTCGGTCAGTCTGCCGGTGTCGCCGGTCAACCTGGGCACCTTCGAGGCCGGCGCCCTCCTCGCCCTGGAGTTCGCGCACGTCCCCCTGGAGGCCGGAGCGGCGTTCGCCCTGGTCTTCCACGCGCAGCAGAACCTGCCTCAGCTGGTCGCTGGCCTGCCGCTGCGGATTGCCGTGGCCAACCGAAGGAGAAGATCGTGACAACACTGTCGGAGTGGGTGCCTGCCTTCAACGGAGAGCAGACGCTGGGTGAGGCGTACGCGGCCATGCCCGGTGACGACGCCTCGGTGGTGCCCTGGTACGTCCGCCTGCTGGAGAACCCGGCCAGTCCCGTCGCTCTGCCCGGGGCCATCGACCTGCGAGGACACGACTGTGTCCACATCACACTCGGGCGGGGCACCACGTCGGCCGACGAGGCGTTCGTCCTCGGTGTCACCATGGGCTCGACCGGCCGGGCGGGCGGCTGGCAGCGGGATTTGTTCACGCTGGCGGCCCGGCACGTGTACCGCGGACCGTGGCGACTGACCGACAGCGACGTGCTGCTGTTCGACATGGCCGTCGAATTCTCCCAGCACCAGGGAATCCAGCCGCTCAACACCGTACGGTGGGACGAGCTGTGGGACGAGCCGCTGCAGAAGATTCGGTCGTCCCTGGGCATCCGGGAGTCGGCACTGCTCACGTTCTACGAGACCGAACGGCTGATGTGGCCCGACAGCGTCGCGTCGAGCCGCTTGCCCACAGCGGCGTACCCGCATGAATGAACGGACCAGGAGCCGGTTGGGTTTCACCGTCCGGCTGCTCTTCGTGCTGGCCACCGTCTTCGTCGTCTGGCGCTTTCTGCGTGAGATCGAGGTCGGCAGGTTCACCGCGGCCCTGCGCGACGCCGACTATCGGCTGCTGACGGCGGCCGTGCTGCTCAACATCGGTGCCCAGTTCGTCCGGGCGGCCGGCTGGACGGCGATGCTGGGCGCCCGGCACCCGATCCGGTTCGGCACGCTGCTCTGCTACGAGTTGGCCGCCCAGGCTGCGTCGTCGCTCACCCCCGCCCGCGCCGGTGAGGTGATGCGGCTGTGGCTGCTCAAGCGCGAGAACGTCCCAGTGACCGTCACCACGGCCCTCATCGTGCTGAAGAAGTCGATCGGCGCGGTGGGGGTGGCGCTGCTGGCCCTGCCCACCCCCCTGCTGCTGGGCACCACGGACTGGGTGCTGGGCGTCGTGCTGGCGATCAACGCCGTCATGATTCTTCACCTGCTGCTGCTCGTATGGGTAGCACATCGCAGGCCCGGCAAGCGGCTCCCAAAATTCCTGCGCGGACTGGTCGACGGCATGTACTTCCTGCGCGACCGCCGCGGCTTCACGGCCGCCTTCGCATGGATCCTGCTGGGTGAGGTCGCCGACGCGGCCGCCGCGTTCCTGGTGCTGCGCGCGTTGCACGTGAACCTGTCGTTCGCCGCGGCGATCCTGGTTCTGTTTTTCATCGACTTCGCCAACGCCCTGCCCTCCGCACCCGCTCAGCTGGGCACCTTCGAGGCCGGGGCGCTGTACTCGCTGAACCTGCTCGGTGTCGCCCCCGACCTCGCCTTGGCGTTCACCCTGGTCTTCCACGCTCAGCAGGCCATGCCGCAGATCGTCGCCGGCCTGCCGTTCCAGCTGCACTATCTGGCCGTCCGACGAAACACCAGAAGCACCACGACCCCTGTTCACGTTCCGGAAGGGAAGCCTTGATGAAGCCGTGGGACAGGTTGCAGGCGTCGCGCGAGGCGCTCACCAAATCGCGCGACATCTTCCGGGAGTTCGCCCGGGACCTGTACTTCCCCGCGCTGGCCCTGTCCAGGTGGGAGCGGATACGGTGCGGTCCGGTCCTGTTCCTGGTGGAGTTCCTGGTCTACCGAGTCGACGCGGTCGCGGAGCACACCCGGGACGTCGACCTCGATGCCGACGGCAACCAGGACTACCGGAGACTCGTCCGCTACAAGCAGGCCTTCGCCACGCTACTGCGCCGGCTGGGCGCCTACGACGACGCCGTCGGCCACCAACTCGACCAGGGCGAACAGTACGTACGGCTGGAGAACCGGGTCACCGCACACGACACGGCCGACCACGAGTCGGTCCTGCGGCTGGTCGAACTACGCTCCTCCGACCTGCGGCTGCTGCACGCGATGATCTACCCCCTGCTCGGCAGACCCCTCGACCAGCGGATGCTCGACCTGCTGTGGCCGGTCGAGGTCCTCGCTGACATCGGCAACGATCTCGCGCACTACGAGCAGGACGTTCGCACGGGGAACTTCAACGCCTACGCCGCTTTCGTCCGGCTCTACGGGCCGGACGCGCCGCGACGGCTCCGCGCCGAGACCGCCCGCTACGAGCGACTGTTCCACGAACGGCTGAGCGAGTTCCCCGGCCGTCGGCGGGTGGCCCTGGCCACGCTGTGCCTGCGCCGCTACCGCACGCAGATCGACCGGATCCCGGATCCCGTCCACGCCGGCGGCCAGGACGTGATGGCGGAGGGCCACGCATGACTTCCCAGGTGGTCGTGGTGACCGGCGTCATCTGCACGCTGTGGTGGCTGATCGCGTACGCCGGGATCATCCACCGCGGCTTCCGGGACCGGACGTACGGCATGCCGATCGCGGCACTCGGCGCGAACCTCTCCTGGGAAGCCGCGTACGGGCTCTTCATCAATCCCTTCGCCGACCACATCCACACCCTCAGCATCGTGTGGCTCGTGGTGGACCTGGTCATCCTGTGGCAGGCCTGCCGGTACGCGCCGCGGGAGTTCCGCGATCTACCGGCGGTCTCCAGATATGCGCGCTTCCTGCCCCTCATCGCGGTCGTCGTCGCCTATCCGATCGTCTACCTCGGCTTCTTCGAGTTCAACGATCCCGACGGCGAATACACCGGGTTCGGCGTCAACTGCCTGATGTCCCTGCTGTTCCTCGCACTGCTGGTACGCCGGGACAGCCCCCGGGGCCAGTCGCTCTACATCGCGATCGCCAAATTCTTCGGCACCTTCTTCGCCTGGCTCGCGACCGCGCTGACGGTGACCACGAGCAGCACACAGGCATGGCCGGACGGTTTCTGGTCCTTCTGGAGCGACAGCCTCCGGTACGACTCCTACCCGCTGACGCCGCTGATCAACTACCTCTACCTCGTCGTATTCGTGGCCGACATCGTCTACACCGTCGCGCTCTACCGCCGGTTGAAGGCGGCGGACATCCGGCCGTGGCGGCACATCTGACCGCCCGCCCCGCTGAATCCCGAAGGAGCTCCCGTGCTCAGCCCGACCCCGGACCCGCGCCCGCAGTGGACCGTCACGCTCGATCGGCTCGCGGATCCGCTGCGCCGCCCCGCCGAGCCGGACGACGTGCCCGGAACCCGGCCCTGGCCGGTGGTGGGTGACCTTCCGAGCTTCGCCGCGGACCCGCAGGCGTTTGTCACGGATCTGCACGACACGTACGGCGACCTGGCCGCCTGGTCGCTGGGTGGGAGACGCCAGTACTGCGTCTTCCACCCCGACGACGTCGCGACCGTGCTCAGCGCCACCAACTCCGCCCTGCGCAAGGGCTTCACCGAGGGCTTCATCCAGTACGCCGACCTGCTCGGTGCGCGCGCCCTGCCCGCCAGCAACGGCGAGCTGTGGAAGCGGCAGCGTCGCCTCGCGCAGCCGGCCATGCATGCCCGGCGGATCAGCGGCTACGCGAGAACCATGGTCGGCTACGCCACCGACCTGGCCGGCCTGTGGCAGGACGGGCAGGTCCGGGACGTACACCAGGACATGGTCCGGCTCACCGCCCAGATCGCGGTGAAGAGCCTCTTCGGCGCCGAGGTCGGGCGGGCCGACGGGGACGAGATCCGCGAGGCCCTGGCCGAGATGGCCAGGTTCGAGGAGGTCGAGTACACCGGCCTGCCCGGGCTGCTGCCCTATTGGATGCCGGCCCCGCACCGCCTCCGGCTGCGCCGGGCCTCGGCTCGGGTGGAGACGCTGATCATGCAGGCAGTCGACCGTCGTCGCCGGCCCCGGACCGGCTCCGGCGAACCGGAGACTCCGCCCGACCTGCTGGCCATGCTTCTCGACGCCCGTGACGACGACGACCGGCCGATGGACGAGCGCCAGCTGCGCAACGAGATCCATACCCTCTACGTCGCGGGACACGCCACCACGGCGAACACCCTGGGCTTCGCCTTCGCTCTCCTGGCGCGCCATCCTGACATCCTGGCGCGTCTGCAGGCCGAGCTGGACGACGTGATCGGCGACGCGGAGCCCGAATTCACGCACGTGCCGGGGCTCCGCTTCACCGAAGCGTGCGTCAAGGAGACTCTGCGGTTGTTCCCCGTCGTCGCGATGCTGCCCCGCAAGGCCGACGCCCCGCTCGACCTGCGCCATCACACCATCGGCGCGGGCGCCGACATCTGGGTCAGCGCCTGGGTCACCCATCGCGATCCACGGTTCTGGCCCGAGGCCGCCCGGTTCCGGCCGGACCGCTGGCTCGATGGCGCCACCGACCGCATCCACCGCTCCGCATGGTTCCCGTTCGGTGGCGGCCAGCGGATCTGCTACGGCATGCGTTTCTCCCTGACCGAAATGGTGCTCATCCTCGCCGTCCTGGCGCGTGACTTCGCGTTCGCGCCGATCGGCGACGTCCCGGTGCACTACACCAACGAGGCCCTGCTCGCACCCGAGGGCGGCGCGGTGCTGGCTCTCACCCGCCGGATGCCGCGGAGCCCGGCGGGGTGAGGACCGCCGACCCGCTGTTCCGCTTCGGTCACGGCCTGATCATCTGAGCATCGGTGACCGCGGCCCAGGTGACCGGCATCGGCTGGCGGGTGCCGTCGGTGTAGGTCACGTCGACCGTCGAGGGCAGGGCCGGAAGGACACCGACCGCGGTACGCGTGTCGTAGCAGGCGATCGACGAGACCGCGGCGGCGAACACCCGCCGCTCCGAGACGCCGACCGCGGAGTACGCCGTACCGGCCGTGTCCGGCAGCGCCTGGAACGTCGCCCGCAACCGCGTGGTGGTGACCGGGTCGAAGCGCACCTCGTTGGTGCTCCCCCGCACCGCCGGGTCGAAGCCGGTCGCGCCGGTCACGTCCGCCCACGCCGTGCCGGTCCAGTACTGCAACGTCCAGGACGTGGGGACCGAGACTCCGACGCCTCCGGTGGTGCTGTCCGACCAGAAGGCGATCGAGGCGTGGTCGACGCGGACCGCCGACGGGAAGTCGTACTGCAGCCAGCGCGTCGACGGCTCGGCGCCGGTCCACGTGCCCCACAGGTCGGTCTGCGCGCCGCCCTCGAAGAAGGCCGGTTTCCCGTCGTTGACCGCACCGACCGCGTTCCAGCCCGCCGTGTAGCTCGCCGTCGGGGTGGCGGTGGACGCCACGTTGATCTCCCCTTCGGTCAGCGCGGTGCCGTCGACGACCACGTCCCTGTGGGCGCTGCCCACGGTGAGGCGCAGGGTGTAGGCGCCGGTCTTGGTGAACCGGGCGACCGTGGTCGGCGTGCTCGGCGAGTCGAACGCGACCGCTCCCCCGGACGGCGCGTCCACCACGGACCAGGCGGCGGTGACGTCGGTGCCGGGTGCGCCGTCGTCCTGGGCCAGGCCGATCAGCCGGACGGAGCCGTCCTGGTGGTACGCCGAGTCGACCCACGCGTCCGCGAGTGGCGGCTCGTCGACGGCAGGGGGCGCGGCCACACCCGTACCGAAAGCCTGAATCTCTTTGATCCCGGTTTTGAATCCTGCCGCGTGCTGCACGGTGATGCGCAGCCTGGTGGCGGTGATCGAGGGGAACCGGACCCGGTTGAGGTTGCCGCGTGGGTAGGCGGGACTGCGGCTCTGACCGGGAACGGTCGTCCAGCCATCGCCGTCGTCGTAGCTGACGGTGAACTGCGCGGGTGGCGCGTATCCGGCGACGGTGGCGCTGGTCGAGGTGTTGTAGAAGTACACGCGGACGTCGTCGATCTCCTTCGCGCCGCCCAGGTCGACATCGATCGCATCGGTCGCGTGCGGTGACCCGGCGGTGCCCCAGAACGGCTCGTTGACGGTCGAACCGTCGACGGCGGCGCCCGCGGTCCCGAAGGTGGCGGTGACCGGACGGCCCTGGGCGACGTTCGTGGTGCCGGTGCTGGCCGGGGCGATGTCGGCGCCGGCCTTGGCCAGCACGTCGACGATCCGGTCGGCGGCGGCGAACCGCACGTCGGCCGGCGCGTCCACCGAGATCTGCGCGGTGGAGGTGACGGTGATCCCGGCGGCGGCCTCGACCTCGCCGGTCGCCGGGTCGTAGACGAGCCGGCCCAGCCTGTCGGCGGTGAAGGCGAGCTGGCCGTCGAGGTAGACGGAGTAGCCCTCGGGCACGTCGTCGCCGTAGTAGCGGGTGCCGCCGGGCGCGTCCCAGACGATCGTCAGGTCCCGGTCCCGGTAGCGGATGTCGTTGGCGGTGAAGTGGTCCCAGCCGATGTCGATCGGGTCGAGCTCCACCTTGGCGTCGTCGCGCGGGCGCAGGCCCATCGCGTCCTCGATCATGGTGAAGTTGGTGGCGCCGAGGATGGTGTGGTGGATCCACGAGCGGTAGCCGATGCTGCCGCCGTCCGCGGTGGAGCCGTCGGCCCAGAACTCGTTCTGGTCGGGGTACCGGTTGTCGCCGTCCTCCTGGTACTGCGCCCACGCGTTCCAGTACAGGAGCTTCTTGTACCACTCGGCGTCGATGTACGGGTTCGGGTAGTTCCGCAGCACCGAGGAGAGCATCCGGAACGTCACCGTCGAGTTGATGATCGAGAAGTTGTTGCTGCCCGGCTCCCCGGCCGCCGCGGCAGCCGCCTTGTCGGCCTGGTTCGCGGTGGTGAAGGGGAAGATCGGGTACTGGGTGTCGTCGGCGAACAGGCGCAGCGCCTCGACGTAGGGCTGGGTGTAGTCGGCGTCGCCGGGCTTGGGCATCAGGCCCACGGCGTACGGATAATAGTTGTTTATCTCTTTCCAGGGCACGAGTTCGCCGGTGGCGGTGAGCCGGTGTTTGAGCAGGTTGCCGTAGAGGCCCATCTCGTCCGGGGTGCTGCGCTCCGGCTCCCACAGGTATGCGAGCACCGCGGCCTTGATGCTCGCGGCGAAAGCGGTCATCTCGGCGGCCTTCGCGGTGTTCCCGGCGGTCCGGTAGGCGGCGGCCGAGGCGAGCGCGTTGGAATACAGGTAGGCGTTCTCAGTCCGGTCCATATAGCCGGGTTTCCAGTGGAACGACACCGCGTCGGCGTCGTTGCCGGTCATCGCGCCCCAGTTGTACTCGATCAGGCCGTCGCCGTCGAAGTCATACGCCTCCTGCAGGCCTTTGACATCGTTCTCCGCGTAGCGGGCCAGGTTCCCGGCGATGTAACTACTCAGGTCAGTTGATGGCGGGGATCCATGGCTGGCCGGATGTCAGTTGGACGAGGGCGTCGTAGAGGTTGATGCCGTGTTTGGTGGCGGTAGCGAGATATGTGCGTAGGTGGCAGAAGTGTTCGGCGCCGGTGAGGGTGCGCATCGCGCCGGAGA
>NZ_JBFAYF010000033.1:0-117271 GCF_040681165.1 Actinoplanes sp. NPDC051851
GGCATGCAGGGCATAAATGGTCCACCGCCCTGCATGCCCACCCACGGGCCCCAACCGTCCCCAGGGTGAGAAAGCCGTGACCCCGGCACTCACAGGGAGTACCGGGGCCACGGATGGAACCATTCAGCCGACGATCAGGACCGCGGCTTCTCGCGCATCTCGAAGGTCTCGATCACGTCGCCGATCTGCGGCGTGCCGAACCCGGCGAGCGTCAGACCACACTCGAAGCCCTCGCGGACCTCGGTCGCGTCGTCCTTGAACCGCTTGAGCGAGCTGATCGTGACGTTGTCCGCCACCACGGTGCCCTCGCGCAGGATGCGCGCCTTGGCGTTGCGGCGCAGGAGGCCCGACCGGACCATACAGCCGGCGATGAGACCGATCTTGGACGAGCGGAAGACCTCGCGGATCTCCGCCGTGCCCAGCTCCACCTCTTCGTACTCCGGCTTGAGCATGCCCTTGAGGGCCGCCTCGATCTCCTCGATGGCCTGGTAGATCACGCTGTAGTAGCGGATCTCCACGCCGGCGCGGTCGGCCATCTCCTTGACCTTGTTCGAGGCCCGGACATTGAAGCCGATGATCGTGGCGATCGAGTCCGAGGAGGCACTCGCCAGGTTGACGTCGCTCTCGGTGATCGCACCGACGCCGCGGTGGATGACCTTGAGCTGCACCTCGTCCGGGATGTCGAGCTTGAACAGCGCGTCCTCGAGAGCCTCGACCGAGCCCGAGCTGTCGCCCTTGATGACCAGGGTGAGCGCGGTCTTCTCGCCCTCCTTGAGCTGCTCCATGAGCGTCTCGAGGGTGGCCTTGGTGCCCGAGTTGGCGAAGGAGGCCGCGCGGCGGCGAGCCTGCCGCTGCTCGGCGATCTGCCGCACCGTGCGGTCGTCCTCGGCGGCGAGGAACGTGTCGCCCGCGCCGGGAACCGAGGTGAGACCGAGGACCAGGACCGGACGCGCGGGAAGCGCCTCCGCCACCTGGTTGCCGTTCTCGTCGAGCATGGCGCGGACGCGGCCGTGCGCGCCGCCCGCCACGATCGAGTCGCCGGCACGCAGCGTGCCCTTCTGGACCAGGACGGTCGCGACCGCACCACGGCCCTTGTCGAGGTGCGACTCGACGACGGCACCCTGAGCCGGCCCGTCGACCGGAGCGGTGAGCTCCAGCGACGCGTCGGCGGTCAGCAGGACCGCCTCGAGCAGCTCGTCGATGCCGATGCCGGGCTTGGCCGCGACGTTGACGAACATCGTGTCGCCGCCGTACTCCTCGGCGAGGAGGCCGTAGTCGGTCAGCTGCTGGCGGACCTTCTCCGGGTTGGCGTTCGGCTTGTCGACCTTGTTGACCGCGACCACGATCGGGACCTCGGCGGCCTTGGCGTGGTTGAGCGCCTCCACCGTCTGCGGCATGACGCCGTCGTCGGCGGCCACGACCAGGATGACGATGTCGGTCACCTGGGCACCACGGGCACGCATGGCGGTGAACGCCTCGTGACCCGGGGTGTCGAGGAAGGTGATCGCCCGGTCCTCGCCGTTGTGCTCGTACGAGACCTGGTAGGCACCGATGTGCTGGGTGATGCCACCCGCCTCGCCGGCCACCACGTTGGTCTTGCGGATCGCGTCGAGCAGCTTCGTCTTACCGTGGTCGACGTGACCCATGACGGTCACGACCGGCGGACGGGCGACCAGACGGTCCTCCGCCACCGCGGCGTCGAGGTCGATGTTGAACTGCGCGAGCAGCTCACGGTCCTCGTCCTCGGGGCTGACGATCTGCACGTTGAAGCCCAGGTGCTCACCGAGCAGCAGCAGGGTGTCGTCGGACACCGACTGCGTCGCGGTGACCATCTCGCCCAGGTTGAACATCTCCTGGACGAGCGAGCCCGGGTTCGCGTTGATCTTGTCGGCGAAGTCGGAGAGCGAGGCACCACGCGACAGCCGGATCTCCTGACCCTGACCGCGGGGGGCGCCCGAGCTCATCTGCGGAGCCGACAGGTTGTCGAACTCCTGACGCCTCTGCTTCTTCGACTTCCGGCCACGCGTCGGACGGCCGCCGGGACGCCCGAAGGCACCCGCCGCGCCACCGCCACGACCACGGCCACCGGCACCACCCGGACGACCCGGAGCACCGGCACCGACCGGACCACCGGTTCCGCCGCCGGGGCCACCACGGTAGCCACCGCCGCCGGCACCGCCGCCACCACCGGGACGGAAGCCACCACCGGCACCGCCGCCACCACCGGGACGGAAGCCACCACCGGCACCGCCGCCGCCACCGGGACGGAAACCACCGCCGCCGCCACCGGGACCGCCACGGCCGCCACCGGGACCGCCGGGACGACCGGCACCGCCGCCGGGACCACCACGACCGCCGCCGGGACCGGCCGGGCGCTGTGCCGGCATGGACGCGGGGCTGGGACGGGGCGGCATCGACGCGGGACTCGGGCGCGGCGGCATGCCGGCCTGATTCGGGCGCGGCATCTGGCCCGGCGTGGGCCGCGGAGCGGCACCGCCGGAGACACCGAACGGGTTGTTGCCCGGGCCACGCGCCGGCGGGCGCGGAGCGCCACCGGCCGGACCGGGACGGGGACCGCCCTGGCCACCGTGACCGCCCTGGCCACCACCGGCACGCCCGGCGGCCGGGGAACCCGGACGCGGCGGGACGCTACCCGGACCGGGCCGGGGACCGCTGGGCCGCTGACCGCCCTCGTGGGGCGACGCGGGGGGACGGCGCTCGGTGTCCCGGGCACGGGCGGCCTGAGCCGCCTGCGCGGCCTTGACCGAAGCCTCCTGCTCGGCCTTCAGCGCCTGGGCGCGGGCCTCGGCGGCCGCCACCTCGATGTCGTGCGCGCTCGCCGGCTTGGCGACCGGGCCGGGCACCGGGCCGGGACGGCCCATCGGCGGCTTCGGACGGACGAACGGGCCCGGAGTCGGGGCCGGCGACGTCGGGGACGCGGCCGGAGCTGACGGACCGGGGGTCGGTCCGGGGCGACGCGGGGGACCCGGCCGAACGGACGGCGGGCCCGGGCGCGGGGCACCGGACGGGTTGGGGGCGCCGGCCGGGGCGGAGCCGCCGCCGGACGCCGGGGACGCCGGAAGGGCGCCACCTGCTTCGAGGGCACCACGGAGCCGCCGGGCCACCGGGGCCTCGACGGTGCTGGATGCGGACTTAACGAACTCGCCCATCTCCTTGAGAGTGGCGAGCACGGTCTTGCTGTCGACCCCGAGCTCCTTCGCGAGCTCGTGTACGCGGGCCTTGCCTGGCACTGCACTCCTCACTTCGAGGTCGTGCGAGCAGTACCCGCACAGACCTCACTCGTGCACTAGAAGCCTGGTCATTTCAGGGACTTCATCGTGTGCTCATCTGGGTCGTCCTACCTTGCTGGGTCGTGACGGGGCGCCGACGCCTCGTCATCGGTGGTTCCGGACGGCACGGAGACCGTTCGGATGTGCTCGGCAAGCAGTGTGGTGTCAGCAACACCAAGAACTCGCAACGCCCGCCCGAAGGCTCGGCGTCGCTCCGCTTGCGCGAAGCAAGCCGGATCGGGATGCAGATGAGCTCCCCGGCCCGGCAGTCGGCGGCGCGGATCGGGCAGAAGCCGGAGGTCTCCCCCGGATCCGGCCGCGACGAACCGCAGCAATGAAGCGGCCGGCGCGCGTTTGCGGCAGCCGACGCAGGTTCGCGTCGGGCCGACCGAGAGCAAGTCTACCCCTCGATCGCGGCGACCGCTTATCCGGTCAGTTCCCCGCCTCGGCCGCATCACGGTCCGAGACTCCGGCAGGCTCATTGTCCGGACGGATGTCGATACGCCACCCGGTGAGACGCGCGGCCAGCCGGGCGTTCTGTCCCTCCCGGCCGATCGCCAGCGAGAGCTGGAAGTCCGGCACCGTCACCCTGGCCGTACGGGTGGCCGCGTCGACCACCTCGACCCGCAGGGCCTTGGCCGGGGAGAGCGCGTTGCCGACGAACTGGGCCGGGTCGTCCGACCAGTCGATGATGTCGATCTTCTCACCGTGCAGCTCGCTCATCACCGCCCGGACCCGCTGGCCCATCGGGCCGATGCAGGCGCCCTTGGCGTTCACGCCGGCCACCGTGGTGCGGACCGCGATCTTCGTACGGTGCCCGGACTCCCGCGCGATCGCCGCGATCTCCACGGTCCCGTCCGCGATCTCCGGTACCTCGAGGGCGAAGAGCTTCTTCACCAGCGCCGGGTGCGAGCGGGACAGGGTGATCTGCGGGCCGCGGAAGCCCTTGGCCACGTGCACCACGATGCAGCGGATCCGGGACCCGTGCTCGTACTGCTCGCCGGGGACCTGCTCGGACTGCGGCAGGACCGCCTCCAGCTTGCCCAGGTCGACGATGACGATGCCCTTCTCGGCGCGGGCCGCGTCGGCCTGCACCACACCGGTCACCAGGTCGCCGTCGCGTCCCGCGTACTCACCGAAGTGCTGCTCGTCGGTGGCCTCCCGGAGCCGCTGCAGGATGACCTGCTTGGCGGTCATCGCGGCGATCCGGCCGAAGTCGTGTGGGGTGTCGTCCCACTCGCGGACGACCGTGCCGTCCGCGTCCAGCTCCTGCGCCAGCACCGAGGCGACACCGCTCTTCCGGTCGATCTCCACCCGGGCGTGGCTCTCCGCGCCCTCGGTGTGCCGGTACGCCGTGAGCAGCGCGGTCTCGATCGCCGCGAGGATCGTCTCGAACGGGATCTCCCGCTCGCGCTCCAGGGCGCGCAGCGCCGCGAGGTCGATGTTCATTCCTCGCCCTCCCCTTCGTCTTCTTCGTCATCGTCGGCGTCTTCGTCGCCGAAGTCGGCTTCGTCCATGCGCTTGAACTCGATCTGGACCCGGCCGGGACCCAGCTCGGCGAACGGGAGCACCCGTGCGGTGCCGTCCACGTCCAGCTCGACGCCGGTCTCGTCGGTCCGGACCACCCGGCCGGTCAGCCCGCCGACCTCCACCAGACGGCCGACGTTGCGGCGCCAGTGGCGGGGCTGGGTGAGCGGCCGGTCGACTCCGGGGGAGCCCACCTCCAGCTGATACTCCCCGGCGAGGAGCTCGCCACCCTGCTCATCCGCGAGATCGAGGGCCTCGGAGATCTCCCGTGAGACGACGGCCACGTCGTCCAGGCCGATCCCGCCGTCGGCGTCGATCATGATGCGGACCACGAAGCGGCGGCCGGCGCGGGAGACGGTCAGGTCCTCCAGGTCGTACCCGGCCTTGGCGACCACCGGCTCGATCACCTCGCGCAACCGGGCGCGGGCGGCGGTGAGGTCGACCCGCGGGGCGACCGGTGTGGAACGGGTGTCCGGCTCCGGCCGGGTACGCCGGCCCTGGGGGCGACCACCGGGCCGGGCCCCGGCGCGACCACGCTGCGTCATCGGGCTCGACCTCTCGCTAGCTTTTGCGCTGGAACGACTATATGCCGCCGGGCAGTCAACGGCCCCGCGGCTGACGCAGAGCGTAACGCGCCCGCCGGGGAACCGGAGCAGCGCCACTGAAGAAACCACCTCCCGCGCAGCTCAACGGGCCGACATACCACCTACGGAGGGATGTGGTGTTGACTGATGTGGTGCGGATGACAACTCGCCGGCGGATGCTTCAGGCGACCGGCGCCATGGTCGGTGCGGTGACGCTGAGCGGCTGCGGCCTCTTCGACGACGATCCCGAGCCGGCGCCCGAGCCGGACGCCCTCCAGCCGGTCCTGGACGAGGCGGTCGCCCTGGCCGCGGCGTACGACCGGGTCGCCCTGCTCCAGCCGGCGATGGCCGAGACACTGTCCACGCTGGCCGGCAACCACCGGCAGCACGCCACCGAGCTGGCCAGGGTGATCGGCACGACGGTGCCCTCGGCGGCGCCCTCCGCCTCGGCCGCGACCGGCGGCGACGACACCGTGGCCGGGCTGAAGAAGGCCGAGCAGTCCGGGCAGCGGACCGCGGTCGCGGCGTGCAAGGCGGCACCCGCCGAGCGGGCCATGCTGGTCGGCTCGATCGCCGCCGGCCGGGCGACGCACATCGAAGCGCTGCGCTGACCCCTCGAACGCGCGGACCCCCGGGAACGCGATAGCTTCTCAAACGTGAAAGATGAACTCGCCGGGGCGCTGGCCGCCGAGGAGGCGGCCATCTGGGCGTACGGCCTGATCGGCGTGCACCTGCCCAACCAGGGCGAGCAGAACCGTGCCCGGGCCGCCGAGGACGCGCACCGGGTCCTCCGCGACGACCTGGTCGAGCAGGTCGCCGCACTCAAGGCGAGCACCTCACCCACCCCGGCCGGGTACGAGCTGCCCTTCCCGGTGGAGGACCGGGCCGGCGCGCTCAAGCTGGCCATCCACATCGAGGACGGCGTGGCCCAGGCCTGGCGGGTGGTGCTGCCGGTCACCGAGGGCACCGCGCGGACCGACGCGCTCGCCGCGATGACCGCCTCGGCCGTCCGGGCCACCCGCTGGCGCCGGATCGCCGCGGTCACCCCGCTGGCGCTGGCCTTCCCGGGGCGACCGGAGGCATAAGGCCCTGAAACCGGGGCGATCCGGTCGACAATGAGCGGGTGATCGGCGAGATCGACACCTCATCCGTCCGCGGATCGCTCGCGATCCGGCTGAGCGAGGCGATCCAGCATCGGTGGTCGGCCGAGGTCCAGGCCATCGGGGTCGGCGGCTCGGTGGCGCACGGCGACGACAACGACAGCAGCGACATCAACCTGGTCGTGGTGACGTTCCGGCCGCGTACCGGGCCGAAGCCGGTGATGCGCAAGGTGGACGGGATCCCGGTCGACCTCAAGGTGGCGCACGCCGAGGAGTCGCTCGGCCAGGCCCGGATGCTCACCCCACGCTGGCCGCTGGAGGCCGACACCTTCGTCACGACCTTTCCGCTGTACGACCCCAGGAGGAGTTTCACCGAGCGCCGGGAGGCCCACCTGACGCTGCTCGCCGAGGCGCGCCCGGTCGAGTTCACCCGGCTGGCCCGGCACAACTGGGCGGTGGCCGGTGCCGCGCACGCCCGCGCGGTCCGGCTCGCCCAGTGGTACGACACCGACACCGCGATGGTCCTGATGGCACAGGCCCGGCTGCACGTGGCCCTGGTCGCCGGCCTGCTGACCCGGACGTACTTCCGCAACCCGGCGGACGCGGTGAAGCGCACCGGGGTCGCCTCGGCCGACATCCAGGAGCTGGGCGCGATCCTCAAGTACCAGGCCGAGGAGCTGGCCGCCCGGGGCCGCCCGGTGGACGGCGCCCTGGGCGCGCTCTTCGACTGAGGCTTTTCGACCGAGGCTTACGGCAGGGTCAGGATCTCGTAGCCGTCGTCGGTGACCACGAGGGTGTGCTCGAACTGGGCGGTCCACCTCCGGTCCTTGGTGACGACCGTCCAGCCGTCCTTCCAGATCTCGTACTCGTGGGTGCCCAGCGTGATCATCGGCTCGATGGTGAAGGTCATCCCCGGCTCCATCACGGTGTCCAGCCGCGGGTTGTCGTAGTGCGGGATGTACAGGCCGGAGTGGAACGTCTCGCCGATTCCGTGGCCGGTGAAGTCGCGGACCACGCCGTACCCGAAGCGGCGGGCGTACGCCTCGATGACCCGGCCGATCGCGTTGATCCGCCGCCCCGGCGCGACCGCGCGGATGCCGCGCATCATCGCCTCGTGGGTCCGCTCGACCAGCAGCCGGGCCTCCTCGCCCGCCTCGCCGACGCAGAAGGTGGCGTCGGTGTCGCCGTGCACCCCGTTCAGGTACGCCGTCACGTCCACGTTGATGATGTCGCCGTCCTCCAGCACCGTGGAGTCCGGGATGCCGTGGCAGATCACCTCGTTGAGCGAGGTGCAGCAGGACTTGGGGAAACCCTTGTAGCCCAGCGTGGACGGGTAGGCGCCGTGGTCGAGGATGAACTCGTGCACCACCCGGTCGATCTCGTCGGTGGTGACTCCCGGCTTGCAGTGCTCGCCCGCGAGCTGGGTGGCCTGGGCGGCGATCCGGCCCGCGATCCGCATCTTCTCGATGGTCTCGGGGGTCTGGACGTGCGAGCCGCGCCACGGCCGCGGGCCCTTCTTGCCGACGTATTCGGGGCGGACGATCTGAGCCGGGACCGACCGCCAGGGCGATTGCTTTCCCGGCAGGAGAGGGGCACGTACGGTCATGGGCACAGCGTATCCCCGGCCCCTGGAGCGTCTTCTTGCCGCTTGCGCGAGGGCTGTGAAATCGTGTGTTCGTGGATCAAGCGGGTGGGGACACCGACTTCTCGGCGACCGGCGAGGTGACCGGTGACCGCGTCACCGTGACGGTGCGCGGCGAGGTCGACATGTCCACGGCCGACGCGCTGTTCCGGGTGGCCACCCCGGAGGCGACCGCCGGCGCCACCCTCGACCTGCGGGCGGTCACCTTCTTCGACTCGGCCGCGATCCACACGCTGATCCGGCTCGCCGAGCGCTATCCCGGCACACTGGAAGTGATCCCGTCGGACCGGGTGAAGCGGGTGCTGGACATCTCCGGCCTGGGCGAGCAGCCCTGGCTCAGGGGCTGAGCGGCCGCCGCAGCGTCACCTCGGTGCCCTGCGGCGAGCGGTGCACCGAGAACTCGGTCAGCGCCCCGATCAGCGCCAGGCCCCGGCCCCGGAATCCCGCGTCGGTCGCCGGGCGCCAGCTGCCGGTGTCCCGTACGGTCACCACCACCGCGTCCCCGGTCAGGCGGCCGGCCACCGTGATCACCGGCTCGGCCGGGTCGACCGGGTGCTCGATCGCGTTCGCCGCCGCCTCGGAGACCGCCACGATCAGGTCGAAGACGTCCGCCTCCGGCACCCGGTGCGCGGCCAGGAAGTCCTCCAGCCGCTTGCGCAGCACGCTGAGCTTGCCCGGCTCGGCCGGCAGCCGCATGGTGAACTCGCGCGGCTCGGTGACCTCCAGCGCGATCATCGCGATGTCGTCCCGCCGTACCTCGCGCATCGCCTTGGCCAGCAGCGTGTCCAGCAGGTCGTCGACGTGCCCGGTCGGCGTCGCCGCGTCCGCGGTCAGCTCGGCGAGACCGGCGTCGATCCCCTGCCGCCGGTCCTCGACCAGCCCGTCGGTGTAGAGCAGCAGCCGGCTGCCGGGCGCCAGCCGGGTCTCCCGGGTCGGGTAGGACACGTCGCCGAGCGCGCCGATCGGCGGCCCCAGCGCGCTGGTGTAGAGGAACGTACCGCGCTCGCCCGGGTTCACCAGGATCGGCGAGGGGTGCCCGGCCGCGGACCAGCGCACCGTCCGGGTGCCCGGGTCGAACCGCACGCAGAGCACCGTGGCGAACATCCGCCGGCCGAGCGTGTCCACCAGCCGGTTGAGGCGGCTCAGCGCCGGTCCACAGTCGAACCCTTCCATGATGTACGCCCGCAGCGCGTTCCGCAGCTGTCCCATCGTCGCCGCCGCGTGCACGCCCTTGCCGACCACGTCCCCGATCACCAGGTAGAGCTGGTCGTCCGGGCCGGCGATCACGTCGTACCAGTCGCCACCGACCCGGGCCTCGCTGCTGCCCGCGACGTACCGGCCGGCCACCACCGCGCCCGGCACCCGGGGCAGCGAGGAGGGGAGCAGGCTGTGCTGGAGCGTCCGGGCGATCCGGTGCTCGGTCTCGTAGAGCCGGGCGTTCGCCAGCCGCAGCCCGATCAGCCGGGCCAGCTGGGTCAGCACCACCGGGTCGGCGGGCCGCCCGGGACCGGACCAGACGCGCAGCTCGCCCAGCGCCCGCCCTTCGTCGTCCGGCAGCGGCAGCACCAGGTCCGGTGCGGCCGAGGCCTCGGCGCCGCCGTCCCGTTCGGCACGCGCGTCCGGGGAGGTCACCACCACCCGGCCGGCCGAGGTCATCTCCCGGACGTGCCGGGCCGCGACCTCCAGCACCTCGGCGGTGCCCGGCACCGCGTTCAGCGCGGCCATCGCGTCGACCAGGCCGCGCAGCCGGCTGACGGTCTGCCGGCGCAGCTGGCCCAGCTCCAGGTTGGCCCGGACCCGGGCCACCAGCTCACGGGTGGAGAAGGGCTTGACCAGGTAGTCGTCGGCGCCCGCGGCCAGGCCCTCGACCGCGGCCTCCTCGCCGGCCCGGGCGGAGAGCACCACGATCGGCACCTCCCGGGTCCGCTCGTCGGCGCGCAGCGCGGCGATCAGCCCGAACCCGTCCAGCCCGGGCATCATCACGTCGGTCAACACCAGGTCGAACGAGCCCTCCCGGGCCAGCTCCAGCGCCCGGGTGCCGTCCGCCGCGAGGACCACCTCCCAGTACGGCCGGAGCAGGTGCGACACGTGCTCGCGCAGGTCGGCGTTGTCGTCGGCGAGCAGGATCCGGCCGCCGGCGTGCCCGGGCGCGCCCGTCTGCGCCGGTTCCCCGCCCGGCGCCCACCAGGTCACCTCGTCCGCCCAGAGCCGGGACTCGGCGCCGGGCGCGGACGGGGCCGGGTCGTCGGTGACCCGGTCGGCGGGCAGGTGCCCGGTGCCGAACGGGATCCGGACCGTGAACTCGCTGCCGGAGCCGGGCACGCTGGTCACGCTCACCGTCCCGCCGTGCAGCTCGGCCAGCTCACGGACCAGGGCCAGCCCGATGCCGGTGCCCTCGTGGCTGCGTGACCAGGCGCCGGTGACCCGGTGGAAGCGGTCGAAGAGCATCGCCTGCTCGGACTCGGCGATGCCGACGCCGGTGTCGCGTACGGCCAGCCGGGCGTGCCCGTCCTCGGCGGTGACGCGCACCTCGATCCGGCCCTCCCGGGTGAACTTCACCGCGTTGGAGAGCAGGTTGAAGACGATCTTCTCCCACATCTCGTGGTCCACGTGCACTGGTACGGGCGACGGGGCCGCCGCGATCACCAGCTCCAGCGCGACCCGCTCGACGGCCGGCCGGAAGGTGGCCGCCAGGCGCGCGGTGTGCCCGGCCAGCTCGGTCGGCCGGTAGAGCGCGCCCATCCGGCCGGACTCCAGCCGGGAGAAGTCCAGCACCGTGTTGACCAGTTTGAGCAGCCGCAGACCGTTGCGGTGCACGGGCTGCAGCCGGTCGCGCAGCGCCAGGCCGGTCCCCGGGTCGGCGAGCATGTCCTCGACCGGTCCGAGGACCAGGGTCAGCGGCGTACGGAACTCGTGGCTGACGTTGGAGAAGAAGTCGGTCTTCGCCCGGTCCAGGGCGGCCAGCTCGGCGGCCCGCTCGCGCTCCTGCTCGTACGCCCGTGCGTTCGCCACCGCCCGGGAGATCTGCGCGGCCGCCAGGTCGAGGAAGTCCCGGTACGCGTCGTTCGGCGCGAGGTGACAGCTCACCCCGGCGACCAGCGCACCGACCGTGTCGGTACCCGCGCCGATCGGCAGCACCAGCGCCTCCGGGGCCGCGGTGGGCGGCACCGCGGTCAGCTCGGCCAGCGGAACCCGGCTCTCCCGTCCGGTCTCGATCACCTCCCGGACGGCCGGGTGCGCGCCCGCCGGGTCCAGCGTCAGCAGGCTGAACGGCAGATCGCCGGGGTTCTCGCCGAGCACCGCCGCGGCCTCGGCGACCAGCGCGGCCTCGTCCGGCGCGGCGGCCAGCCGGCGGCCCAGGGCGCTGAGCGTCCGGGCCCGGCGCTCGCCGATCACCCGGCCGGTGGTGTCCGTGACGATGCACATCACCCCGTTGATCGCCCCGTCCGCGCCCCGGATCGGGTCGTACGAGATGTCGAAGTAGGTCTCCTCCAGGAAGCCGTACCGATCGATCAGGAAGAGCAGGTCGGTCGCGTAGAACGCCTCACCGGCCTCGGCGACTCGGTCGAACAGCCCGCTGATCTGGTCCCACGCCTCGGCCCAGAGCTCGACGCCGGGCCGGCCCAGATAGGCCGGGTGCTTGGCACCGGGCGTCGGGATGTACGCGTCGTTGTAGAACACCACGTGCCCGGGTCCCCAGAAGATGACGATCTGGGTCTTCGAGGCGAGCGCCGTGATCACCGCGCCGACCAGTTCGGGTGGCCAGGTGGACGGGTCGCCGGCCGGGGAGCCGGACCAGTCGAGGGCGGCCATCCGGGCACCCATCTCGCCGCCGCGCTCGAAGGCGATGCGCAGCCGGTCCGGCACGGCGCCCATCGAAGCCTCCCGAAGGGTCGGACGACCGGAGAACCCGGCCCGGGTGTGCACGGTAACACCGCTCCGGGCACCCTGCCCGGAACGCTGCACCGAAGATCAAACAGGGTCTATGCGAGGTCGCGGCGCTCGGCGGCGGCCCGGATCAGCGCGGCGAACACGCGCAGGTCGCCGGTGCGCTCCGGGTGCCACTGCACGCCGACCGCGAACGTGTGATCGGGGCACTCGACGATCTCCACCACCCGGTCGTCCGGGCACCAGCCGGTCGGCACGCACTTGCCCGGATCGGCGACCGCCTGGTGGTGGAAGGAGTTCACCGTCAGATGCCGCCCGAACAGCTCGTACGCCCGGGTCCCCTCGGCGACCATCACGTCGTGCCGCCCGTAGTCCGAGGCGCCCGCGGCGAGCGGGTCGGTGCCCGGCGCGCCCCGGTGCCGGTCGTGGCCGAGCAGGTCGGGCAGGTGCTGGTGCAGCGACCCGCCGGTGGCCACCGCCATCACCTGGTGCCCCCGGCAGACGCCGAGCAGCGGCAGGTCCGTGTCGAGCGCCGCGCGCATCAGCATCATCTCGGCGAGATCCCGCTCCGGGTCCGGCGCGGTCTCCGCGTGCTTCACCTCTCCCCAGTGCTCCGGGTCGACGTCGTTGCCACCGGTGAAGACGATGCCGTCGAGGTGGTCCAGCACGTCGGTGCCGGGGTCGTCGGGCGTGATCAGGACCGCCCGGCCACCGGTGGCGTGCACCGCTCTGACGTACGACATGGGAAGCATGCCGGCGAAGAGCTCGTTACGTTCGTAGTGCACATGCTGCGCGTACGCGGTGAGACCGATCAGGGGTCTGCGCATCGCGGCCTCCTCCTTCAGCTCCTGTCTCGGGCCGACTCCACCAGGGCGCCGAAGAGCCGCCGGTCGTCGCGGGAGACCTCGGGATGCCACTGGACACCGAGGACGAACCGGTGGTCCGGCGCCTCGACCGCCTCGGGCAGGCCGTCCGCGGCACGACCGGTGACGACGAGCTTCCCGGGGTCGGCGACGCCCTGGTGGTGGTAGCAGTTGATGGTCGCCTCCTCGCCCAGCAGCCCGGCGATCCGGCTGCCGGGGGTGAAGACCGCCTCGTGCGCGCCGTACACCGCGGGAGCCGGGCGGTGCCTCTCGTGGCCGAGGACGTCGGGTAGGTGCTGGTGCAGCGTGCCGCCCTGGACCGCGACGAGCAGTTGCATGCCGCGGCAGACGCCGAGCACCGGCATGTCCCGGTCGAGCGCGGCGCGCATCAGGGTCAGCTCGCCGGCGTCCCGCTCCGGGTGGGTCACGGTCTCCGGAGCCGGCTGCGCGCCGTAGCAGGACGGGCCGATGTCCGGGCCGCCGGTGAAGACGATGCCGTCCAGCGCGCCGAGCACATCGGCGTCCCGCTCGTCGGGGGGCAGCAGCACCACGCGGCCGCCCGCGAGCCGGACGGCCTCGGTGTAGTCGTACGGGAGGAGGGTGGTGGGGAGATCGTGCCAGACGCCCCAGGAGGCGGGCATCACGTAGGTCGTCATCCCGATGATCGGACGCATCGCACCACCGTAGTCAGCCCTCGGCCGTCGTCGTCGCACAGGCGCGCGGCGCCGGAGGTCTCCGGCGCCGCGCGACGGGCCCATCTGTCCCACCCCCGCGAGGATCGAACCCGCGAGAGCGGGGATTCGGCCCCTGTGGGTGTACGAAATCCTTAACCCAGCTTGACAGGACTTAAACAGATCAGAGGGGCGTTACGTAAGCACCGGTGATCCCGCCGTCGACGACGAACTGCGCGGCGGTCATGAACGAGGCGTCGTCGCTGGCCAGGAAGGCGACCGCGGCGGCGATCTCGTCGGGCTCGGCGAACCGGCCCATCGGCACGTGCACCAGGCGACGGGCGGCCCGCTCCGGGTCCTTGGCGAAGAGCTCCATCAGCAGCGGGGTGGCGACCGGGCCGGGGCAGAGCGCGTTGATCCGGATGCCCTCCCGGGCGAACTGCACGCCCAGCTCCCGGGTCATCGCCAGCACCCCGCCCTTGCTCGCGGTGTACGCGATCTGCGAGGTCGCCGCGCCGAGCAGGGCCACGAACGAGGCGGTGTTGATGATCGAGCCCTTGCCCTGCCTCTGCATGTGCGGGATGGCGTACTTGCAGCAGAAGAAGACGCTGGTGGTGTTGACCTTGAGGACCCGCTCCCACGCGTCCAGCCCGGTCACCAGGATCGAGTCGTCGTCCGGCGGCGAGATGCCGGCGTTGTTGAAGGCGATGTCGACCCGGCCGTGCCGCGCGGCGACCCCGTCGAAGAGCGCCTTGACCTGCTCCTCGTCGCTGACGTCGCAGGCCACGAACTCGCCGCCGACCTCGGCCGCGACCGCCTTGCCGGCCTCCTCGGAGATGTCCACGGCGACGACCTTCGCGCCCTCGGCGGCGAACCGCCGGGCGGTGGCCAGCCCGATACCGCTGCCGGCGCCGGTGATGACGGCGATCCGGTCCTGCAAGCGCTCCACTCAAGCCCCCATCGAGATGAACACGTTCTTGACATCGGTGAACGACAGCAGTGCGTCCGGGCCCAGCTCACGGCCGAGGCCGGACTGCTTCATCCCGCCGAACGGGGTCCAGTAGCGCACCGACGAGTTGCTGTTGACGCTGAGCGCGCCGCTCTCCACCGCGCGCGACACCCGCAGCGCCCGGCCCACGTCGCGGGTCCAGAGCGAGCCGGAGAGGCCGTACTCGGTGTCGTTGGCGAGGCGGACCGCCTCCGCCTCGTCCCGGAACGGCAGGACACTGACCACCGGCCCGAAGATCTCCTCCCGCCAGTGCCGGTCGGTTGTGGACCGCGCCAACAGGACCGTGGGCGGGAACCACCAGCCGTCCGCGTCCGGCGAGGCGCCCTGGAATGCGACGTCGGCGCCCTCCAGAAATCCCGAGACCGACGAGCGTTGGCCGGAAGAGATCAGCGGACCCATTTCGGACTTATCGTCAGAAGGGTCCAATACCCGAAATTTCTTGACGGCCGGCTCCAGCAGCGCCAGGAACCTGTCATAGACCGAGGCCTCGACGAGGAGCCGCGACCGGGCGCAGCAGTCCTGGCCCGCGTTGTCGAAGACCGCCCCGGGAGCGGCGGCGGCAGCGGCTTCCAGGTCCGCGTCGGCGAAGACGATGTTGGCGCTCTTGCCGCCCAGCTCCAGCGTCACCCGCTTCACCTGGTCGGCGCAGCCCGCCATGATCGACTTGCCCACCTCGGTGGAGCCGGTGAAGCAGACCTTGCGCACCGCCGGGTGGGTCACGAACCGCTGCCCCACCACGCTGCCCTTCCCCGGCAGCACCTGGAAGACGTCCTCCGGCAGGCCCGCCTCCAGGGCCAGTTCGCCGAGGCGGATCGCGGTCAGCGGGGTCAGCTCGGCCGGCTTCAGCACCACCGTGTTGCCGGCGGCCAGCGCGGGCGCGAAGCCCCAGCCGGCGATCGGCATCGGGAAGTTCCACGGCACGATGATCCCGACCACGCCGAGCGGCTCGTGGAAGGTCACGTCGAGGCCGCCGGGCACCGGTATCTGCCGCCCGGCGAGACGCTCGGGCGCGCCGGCGTAGTAGTTCAGCACGTCCCGGACGTTGCCCGCCTCCCAGCGCGCGTTGCCGATCGTGTGCCCCGCGTTGCGTACCTCGAGAAGGGCGAGATCTTCGAGGTTCTCCTCGACCACCGCCGCGAAGCGGCGCAACAGCCGCGCCCGGTCACCGGGCGCGAGATCACGCCAGGCCGGGAAGGCCTTCCGGGCACGGTCGATCGCCGCGTCGGTCGCGGCGAGATCCAGCGAGGGTACGGTCGTGAACACCGAACCGGTCGCCGGATTGATGACGTCAGTAGTCCCCACGCCAAGATCCTCACACTCAGAGGCGCTCGAATCCACGACGTAGTTCCCAATCGGTCACCGCCGCGTCGAAGGCCGCCAGCTCCACCCGCCCCATGTTCGCGTAGTGCGCCACCACATCGGCCCCGAACGCGCTCTCCGCGGCGGAAGAAGCCGCCCAGAGGTCCGTCGCCTCGCGAAGAGTGCTCGGCACCCGCCCCGCCGTCGCATCCTGATAGGCGTTCCCCACGAATTCCTCTTCGAGGGACAATTCACTCTCGATGCCGTGCAGGGCACCCGCCACCAGCGCGGCGATCGCCAGGTAGGGGTTGACGTCCCCGCCCGGCACCCGGTTCTCCACCCGCATGCCCTGCCCGTGCCCGGCGATCCGCAGCGCGCAGGTCCGGTTGTCCACGCCCCAGCGCAGCGCGGTCGGCGCGAACGACCCCGGCTGGTACCGCTTGTAGGAGTTGACGTTCGGCGCGAAGAGCAGGCTGAACTCGCGCATGGTGGCGAGCAGCCCGGCGAGCACCCGCTGCCCGGTCACGCTGAGGTGCGCCGGGCCCGCGCCTTCGCCCTCACCCAGCATCGCCGACCGTCCGTCCTCTCCGCGCAGCGAGAAGTGGATGTGGCAGGAGTTGCCCTCGCGCTCGTTGGGCTTGGCCATGAAGGTGAGCGCCATCCCCTCCTGCGCGGCGATCTCCTTGGCCCCGTTCTTGTAGATCACGTGGTTGTCGGCGCTGGTCAGTGCGTCGGCGTAGCGGAAGGCGATCTCGTGCTGACCGAGATTGCACTCGCCCTTGGCGCTCTCCGGGAGCAGGCCGGCGCCGTACATGTCGTTACGGATCCGGCGCAGCAGCGGCTCCACGCGTGCCGTGCCGAGCAGCGAGTAGTCCACGTTGTACTGATTCGCCGGGGTAAGATCTTTAAAACCCTTTACATGCGCTTCCTCGTACGTGTCCCGGTAGAGGATGAACTCCAGCTCGGTACCGGCGAAAGCGGTCAGCCCGTGCGCCGCCAGCCGGTCCAGCTGGCGGCGCAGGATCTGCCGTGGTGACGCCGGCACCGGCGCCCCCGCGGTGTCGAAGAGATCGGCCAGCACCAGGGCGGTCCCCGGCTGCCACGGCACCGGCCGCAGCGTGCCGAAGTCCGGCCGCATCACGAAGTCGCCGTACCCGGTCGACCAGGAGGACATCGCGTACCCGTCGACGGTGTTCATGTCGACGTCGACCGCGAGCAGGTAGTTGCACCCCTCACTGCCGCCGCTCGCCACCTCGTCCATGAAGTACCGGCCGTGCAGGCGTTTGCCCTGCAGACGGCCCTGCATGTCGGTGAGTGCCAGCACCACGGTGTCGATCGAGCCGGAGCCGATCGCGACGTCGAGGTCCTCCAGGTCCATACCGGGCTTCCTAACTCTTCGAGTCTTCGAGCACGTTCTGCCGAGGGCCGGTGAACCACCTGCGTGCACCGGCGAACCACCAGATCGTGGCACCTCCGACCACGAAGGCGACCGCGACGATGGTGTAGTTGAAGTTCTTCGCGGTGATCGGGCCCGCCGTGGGGAGCACGAACAGCACACAGATGATGATCACCCAGACGATGGCGATCCACCCGACCGGCGCGCTCCACCGGCCCAGGTTCCACGGGCCGGCCTGGAAACCGCGGTCACGGCGGCGCAGGAAGACCGGGCCGACGTACGCGATGTAGAGGCCGATCACCGCGATCGAGGTGGCCGCCAGGTACGCCGTGGTGTTCCAGAGCGAGGGCAGCACCAGGATCGTGGAGATCGTCACGCAGAGCCAGATCGAGTTGGTCGGCGTACCGGTCCGCGGGTTGACCTGCTTCCAGAGCCGCGAGCCGGGCAGCGCGCCGTCGCGGGCGAACGCGTACGACATCCGGGAGTTCGCGGTGACCGAGGCCATCCCGCAGAACCACTGCGCGATCATGCAGATGAAGAGCAGGAACGCACCCACGTCGTGCCCCGCCGCGTCGATGAAGATCTGCGCCGGCGGCAGGGCCAGCGGGGTGAGCATCTCGGCGTCGTAGTCCTGGATGGACCAGGTGATCGCGAAGAGCAGCACGAACCCGGCGAGCACCGAGACCACCACCGACATCACGATGCCCCGGGGAGCGGCGTTGGCGGCGTCGTGGGTCTCCTCGGCGACGTGGGCCGAGGCGTCGTACCCGGTGTAGGTGTACTGCGCCATCAGCAGCCCGATCAGGACCGCGTACACGCCCGCCCCGGTGAAGGTGAACCCGGTCGCGTTGCGTACCTCGAAGAACACCTCGGAGACCGGCTTGTGCGCATCCGGCAGGACGGCGAGCAGCACCACGATCACCGCGACGCCGATCAGGTGCCACCAGGCGCTCACGTCGGAGAGCACCCGGACGAGGTTCACGCCGAACGTGTTGAGCAGCCCGTGCGCCACGATGATGACCAGGAAGATCAGGAAGGTCCGGCCCGGGGTGACCTCCATGTCGACGGTCAGCCCGAGGAAGGCCGCCGTGGTGATCGCCGCGCCGAAGTCGATGGCGGCGGTGACCGCGACCTCGCCGAGGAAGTTGAACCAGCCGATGAACCAGGCCCAGGCGGCCTTGTTCCGTTTGGCCAGCGCCGCGGCCCACCAGTAGAGCGCGCCGGCGGTCGGATAGGCGGAGCAGACCTCGGCCATCGCGAGCGCCACGAAGGTCACCATGACACCGACGAAGAGCCAGCCGAGGGTGATGGCGGCCGGCCCACCGGCGATCATGGCGATCCCGTACGAGGTGATCGCGCCGGCCAGAATCGAGATGATCGAGAAGGAGACGGCGAAGTTGGAGAAGCCGGAGAGCCTGCGGTGAAGCTCCTGTTTGTACCCGAGTTGGGCGAGTCGTTCCTCGTCGGTACTCATGATGGACGCTCCCTTCCCTGAAGGGTGTGACCTGAGACACGGATGTCGTGATGATCTCCCCGCCCCGTGACGGGCGTCAATGACCGCGGTTAATTGCGTTGCCGCTCTCCCCGCCCGGTGCGAACCTGGACTCAGCGATCCCCTCGGCAGGACGCTGACGGCAACACCCCCGCGGCGGTGCGGGGCGCGGTCACCTCTCTCTTCCCGCAGCGCGTTCCCGACACGGTGGATCGCGCAGCGCCCGCCCCGCACCGCCGCACCTAAACATTCACGGCAACGACTGTTTTCCCAGCTCACCACGGTTGTCGCCTAAAAAATCTACAGCGGCGAGTCTAGAAATCCGCTCGACGAGGGCATATCTTTGTCCTGTCGGCTCCGGCCGGCATCGCAACTGGCACTGTCGCTGAGTTGGATAGGAGGACCGAGATACCGCAGCAACGCGAAATCACGACGTCCCCGACCCGACGAGAGGTGATCGCAGCCGATGCCCATCACTCCGGTCGACCGCTAGCGGCACGCAGCCGGTCGACCACATGCGCCGACTGAGATCGGCACCAGAATTGAAAAGCCAGGGCCCCGGTTACCCGCCGGGGCCCTGGCCTGTCTCTCGTAGCGGCCGGTCCGGGCGGAACCCCTGATACCGCACCGCATTGCCCCGAAAGGCACTATGCCGGATTTATCAGGCGAAAATGACGCTCCTGCATACTCCATGGGCCGTGCGGCCGAGCTGATCGGCGTCACCCAGGCCTTCCTCCGCTCCCTCGACGACACCGGCCTGATCGAGCCGGAGCGCTCCCTCGGCGGCCACCGGCGCTACTCCCGGCACCAGCTCACCCTGGCCGCCCGCGTCCGCGTCCTCCTCGACGAGGGCTTCCTGCTGACCGCCGCCGTCCGCGTCGTCACCCTGGAGGACCGCCTGGCCGCGGCCCACCACCGCATCCTGTCCCTGGGCGGCACCCTCACCCCCGACGAGGACGCCTCCATCCCCACGCGCACCCTCCCCCGCCAGCCCATCCCGGACTCCCCCGTCCACCCGCCCACCTAGTCCGCCACCCACACCGCCACACCCCACCCCTGCCGGCTTCTTCGGTGCGGAACGAGCGCACACACAAACAGCGCGGAACGAGCGCACACACAAACAGCACGGACCGGGCGACACGCACACCCAAACGCCACCGACCGGGCCGTGGGCGCACACGATCGACCAGCACCCCCAAGTTCGAGCACCCGGCGCCACGATCGGACTCCCGGTCGGCCGACGTTCTCCGCTAGCCGACGGTTTCCCAGCGGACGGCTCTGCCGCTCACTCGAGAAGAAACACATACCCGGGCAGCCGGGACTGTCCACCGATCGCCGTGACGGCGGTGCGCGGAAGGCGTCGACCTGGCACTCCGCGATCGATGCGGTGCCGTTTACACCGTTTCCCGGGCAGTCCCGGGCAGCCGGCGGCGGGCACCGGCCGCGGACGGCGGCGGACGGCAGACGGCAGACGGCAGACGAGCCCGGACAGCGCGCAAGCCCGGGCGGTGCGTGGGCAGAGCGCGCGCAAGCCCGGGCGGTGCGTGGGCAGAGCGCGCGCAAGCCCGGGCGGTGCGTGGGCAGGGAACACGCAAGCCCGGGCGGTGCGTGAGTAGGGGCGGGTGGGTCAGGTGTGGCGCCAGGCGGCGGTGAGGGAGGTGCGGACGTTGGTGCGGAGCAGGGAGCCCTGGTAGACGCGGGCGCCGACCCAGAGCAGGGCCACCGCCGAGAGGGCGAGCAGTGCCAGGGCGGCGAACGGCTCCCCGGCGGCGGCCGTGCCGTCGAAGATGCGGATCGGCATGGCGATCGGGGCGGAGAGCGGGATGTAGGAGAGGACCTGCAGCACGCTGTCGTCCTCGCGCAGCGTGAGGACCGCGAAGAACGGGATCAGCACGGCCATCTGCACCGGGGTCGACGTGTTGGCGATCTCCTCCTGGCGGCTGGCGAGTGCGCCGACGCCGGCCCAGAGCGCGGCCAGCATCACGAAGCCCAGCACGAAGAAGGGCAGGAACCAGCCGAGGGCCGGGGCGAGCGCGTCGAGGACCCCGTTGTCGGCGCCGGTGACCGTCATCCCGACGATCGCGACGGCGGCGAGCAGGGCGATCTGGCCGAAGGCGAGCAGCGTCATCGCGGCGACCTTGCCGGCCAGCAGGGCGCGGACCGGGATGCTGGCGACCAGGATCTCGACGATCCGGGTCTGCTTCTCCTCGACGACGCTCTGCGCGATCTGCAGGCCGTACATGTAGGACGTCAGGAAGAAGAGCATGGCCAGGGCGGTCGGCACCATGAAGGCCAGGAACGGGTCGAGCGCGTCCGTGTCGAGCAGCCGGACCGGTGGGGCGGTGCTCAGCGCGGAGACCACGTCGTCCGGGGCGTCCTCCATCGCGAGCACCTCGGGGCCGGGCACCACGGCGGCCTCCACCTCGCCGTCGCGCAGCAGCCGCTCGGCCGCGGCGGTGCCGGCGGCGTCGACCACCTCCAGGCCGGCGGCGCGCAGGGCGCTGACCGAGGCCGGATCGGCGACCGCGACCCGGGTCGGCCCGCCGTCGAACATCGCCGGCAACGCGATCGAGGCGAGGACCACGACCAGGAAGAACGCCGTACTGTAGAGAAACGCCTTGTCGCGGAGCTTGACCCGGATCTCCCGGGCCGCCACCAGTCGCGCGGCCTCGAACGTCGTCATCGGATGACCTCCCGGAAGATCTCGGCCAGCGACGGCTGGACCGGGGCGAAGGCGCGGACCGGGCCGCGGGCCAGGGCGGCCTTGAGGATCAGCTGGTCGTCGGCGCCCTCGTCGAGCTCGACCACGGCGCGGCGGCCGTCCAGGTCGACCAGGGTGACGCCGGGCTCGTCGCGCAGCCAGCCGGCGTCCGCGTCGACCTCGACGGTGTAGCGCGGACGGGTGTGCCGGGCGCGCAGCGACGACCGGCTGCCGGCCGCCCGCACGGTGCCGCCCGCGATGATCACCAGGTCGTCGCAGAGGCGCTCGACCAGATCGAGCTGGTGGCTGGAGAAGAGCACCGCGGTGCCGGCCGCGGCTCGCTCACGGAGCACGGCGAGCACCGTGTCGACGGCGAGCGGGTCCAGGCCGGAGAAGGGCTCGTCCAGGACGAGCAGCTCGGGGTCGTGGACCAGGGAGGCGGCGATCTGCACCCGCTGCTGGTTGCCGAGGGAGAGCTTCTCCACCCGGTCACCGGCGCGCTCGCCCAGCTCCAGCCGGTCCAGCAGCTCGCCGGTGCGCCGGCGGGCGTCCGTGCCGCTCAGGCCGTGCAGGCGGCCGAGGTAGACGATCTGGTCGGCGACCGTCATCTTCGGATAGAGGCCGCGCTCCTCGGGCATGTAGCCGAAGCGCTGCCGGACCTCACGGGTCAGCGGGGCGCCGTGCCAGCTCAGCGAGCCGGCGTCCGGGGCGATCACGCCGAGGATGATCCGCATGGTGGTGGTCTTGCCGGCGCCGTTCGCCCCGACGAAGCCGGTGAGCCGGCCGGACTCCACCGCGAACGAGACGTCCTTGAGGACCTGCCGGTCGCCGAACGACCGATCGACGGCGTCGATGTTCAGGACGTTTGTCATGCCTCGACGCTAGGCCTCCGGACCGGCCGCGTCGTCAGACCACGGAACGACTACCCGGGTCCTGCACGCGGCCTACCCGGGTCCTCCGTGCGACGGACGGACCACCCCCAGTTCGTACGCGAGAACCACCGCCCGGGTCCGGTCCCGCGCGCCGAGCTTCATCAGCACCCGGCTCACGTGGGTCTTCACCGTGGTCTCGCCGAGGTGTAGCGCGACCGCGATCTCCGCGTTGGTCGCCCCGCCGGCCAGCTGGACCAGGACCTCGTGCTCCCGCGGCGTGAGCTCGTCGAGCCGCCGCGCCTCCCGGGGACGCGGGCGGCTGAACCCGGCGATCACCCGGCGAGTCACCGCCGGGGCGAGCAGCGCATCCCCGGCGGCGAGCACCCGGACCGCCTCGGTCAGCGCCTCCGGTGTGCCGTTCTTCAGCAGGAATCCGCTGGCCCCGGCCTGGAGCGCGGCGAACAGGTAGTCGTCCCGGTCGAACGTGGTCAGGATCAGCACCGAGGGCCCGTCGCCCTCGACGATCCGGCGGGTCGCCTCCAGGCCGTCCACGCCGGGCATCTCGACGTCCATCAGCACCACGTCGGGGCGCAGCCGCAGCGCCAGGTCGACCGCCGCCGCGCCGTCGGCCGCCTCGCCGACCACGGTGATGTCGTCCTCCATCTCGAGGATGACCCGGAAGCCGGAGCGGACCAGCTGGTGGTCGTCCGCGAGGAGGACCCGGATGCTCATGCGGCCACCCCCGCGGCGTACGGGAGACGGGCCCGGACCCGGAAGCCGCCGCCGGACCGCGCGCCGTGCTCCAGCGTCCCGTCGTGCACGGTGATCCGCTCGCGCATGCCGATCAGACCCATCCCGCCCGGACCGCCGGCCGGTCCCCGCCCGTCGTCGGCCACGTCCAGTTCCAGCTCGCCCGCGAGGTAGCGGACCCGCACGTCGAGAGAGCCCGCCCGGGCGTGCTTGAGCGTGTTGGTCACCGCCTCCTGCACTATCCGGTACGCCGCCCGGGAGACCGAGTCCGGCAGCGGGACGGGATCGCCGTACACCCCGAACTGGACCGTGAGACCCGCCTCGGCGGCCCGCTCGGTGATCTCGGCGAGCCGGTCGATCCCCGCGACCGCCTCACCGAGATCGTGCGGCTCCCCCGTGGCGCGCAGCGCGCCGAGCATCCGCCGGAGCTCGTCCACCGCGGTCCGCGCGCCCTCCTCGACCGCGGTCAGCGCGATGACCGCCCGCGGCGGGTCCTTCACCATCGCCCGGCGGCACGCGGAGGCCTGGATGCCCATCACCGAGACGTGGTGCGCGACGACGTCGTGCAGCTCGCGGGCGATGCGTACCCGTTCCTGGAGGACCGCCTGCTCGGCCGCGACCGCCTGGGCGGCCCGCAACTCGTCGGCCTGCTCGGCCAGCCGGTGCTCCCGCCACACCCCGCGCCACGCCGCGTCGCCCATCAGGTAGACGAAGGCGAAGAAGACCGCGTTCTGCAGGTACAGGTTGAAGACCAGCGACCAGAGGGCCGGCAGCTCCCCCGAGGCGTCGGTGATGGTGATCTCGGCGTGCGACCGGACGAAGGAGATGGTCAGCCAGGCGAACATCGCCGCGATGATCGCCAGCCGGATCGTCCGGGCCCGCTGCCGGCCCGGTCCCCAGGCGCCCAGCGTGTAGATCGCGGCGAACAGGACGGCCGAGGTGACCTGCTGCTCCTGGGTCCCCCGGACCTGGCCGGCGATGAAGAACACCGAGATCACCACGGCGACCGCCTCCGGCGCGCGGCGGCGCCAGGCCAGCGGCAGCGTGGTCGCCACCGCCCAGAGGATCTGCTCGGGGACCCGCGGTGCGCTCTCCCCGGCGAGGTACCCGGTGCTGCGGAGCACGTACAGGTTGAGGACGGCGAGCGCCGCGAGCGCCACCCCGATCCCGAGATCCGTGCGGCGCTGCCGGTCGGTGGGCCCGGGCCGCCGCCATTCGTCGACGTTCCACGCTGGCATGCCCGCGACGATGCCACGCCGTGTCGACCGCCGGCACACCGGCGGCGGGCGATGATGGGGTCATGACCGACTTCCGGCACGCGCAGGCCGTCACCACGATCGACTCCCGGGAGGTCGCCGAGGCCCTGGCCCGTGGCGCGGTGCAGGCCCGTCTCGCCGCCTGTGCCCAGGTCTCCGGCCCGATCCGGAGCACCTACCGGTGGGAGGGGGCCGTGGAGACCGCAGAGGAGTGGCAGATCACCCTCAAGACCACGACCGACCGGTACCCGGCCCTGGCGGAGTACCTCCGCGCCCACCACGGCTACGAGACCCCGGAGATCATCCTGCTCCCGATCCTCGCCGGCGACCCGGCCTACCTGGCGTGGATCACCACGGAGACGGCCGGATAGTCAGGCGACCCGGCGGACGATGGCCAGCAGGGACTCCTCGACGTCCTCGATGGGGCGGTCGGGCTGGAAGACCAGCCAGTCGACCGCCACCACCAGGCCGACGCCGAAGAGGGCCGCGGAGGCCACCCGGACGTCCAGGTCGGCGGGGAGTTCGCCGGAGTCCACGCCGAGCTGGACCGTCTCGGCGATCACGCCGATCGCCTGCTCGCGGAGGAGGACCAGGGTCTGCTGCCACTCGCGGTTGGTCCGCCACATCTCGGAGAGCAGCAACTGGGCGAAGGCCCGGTACTTCCGGATGTACTCCAGCTGGGCACGGACCAGGGCACGGACCGCCTCGCGGGGCGGCAGCCCCTCGACCGCCGCCCGGAACTCCTCGGTCAGCAGGCCGACGCCGTGCCGGAGGAGCTCCTCGAACAGATCCGTCTTGGACTTGAAGTTGTAGTAGACGGTGCCCTTGGCGACCTTGGCCCGCAGCGCGATGTCGTCCACCGTGGTCGCGGAGAAACCCTGCTCGGCGATGAGCTGCACGGCCGCCTCGTAGAGCTTCTGGCGGGTGTCCGCACGCCGCCGACCACGACCATCCGTCATTTCCACAGGTCATCTGTCATTGCCACAGGTTAAAGGACCAGCTCGGGGTGGAGGTCCGCGGTCCGCAGCCGTCGCTTCCGGCCGGCGAGCAGGACGGTCAGCAGGAGCGCGGTCAGGCCGTAGGCGGCGAGCAGCAGCGTGCCGTGGAGCACGGGCCCGGGCGCGCCGCCGTCGACGGCGTGGCGAAGAGCCTGCACGACGTACGTCATCGGAAGCAGCGGGTGGACCGCCTGGAAGAACCAGGGCGTGGTCTCCACCGGATAGGTGCCTCCGGAGGAGGTCAGCTGGAGCATCAGCAGGACCAGCGCGACGATCCGGCCGGGTGCGCCGAGGGCCGCGCCGATCAGCTGCATGATCGCCGCGAAGACCGCGGCCGTGCCGGCGAGCAGCGCCCAGGTGACCACCGGGTGCACCGGGGAGAGGCCGAGCGCGAGCGTCACCACGGCGTAGAGCAGGGTCGCCTGGACCAGGCCGATGAGTACGCCGGGCAGCAGGCCGGCGAGCGCGACCCGGAAGCCGGGCGCGCCGGACATCAGGTAGCGGCGGTTCAGCGGCCGCAGCAGCATGTAGTTGATCATCGCGCCCACCCAGAGGGCGAGGGCCAGGAAGTACGGTGCGAAGCCGACGCCGTACGTGCCGGCCGGGTTCTTCACCACGCGGTCCAGCGAGACCGGGTCGGCGAGCACGTCCGAGCGGGTGTCCGCGTCGTCGTAGGCGGGGATCTCCTCGGCCCCGTCGGCCAGCTTGGTGGCCAGCTCGGACGCGCCGTCGCGCAGGTCGGTGAGGCCGTCGGCGAGCTTGTGGCCGCCGGTGGAGAGCGTCTCGAGGCCGTCGTCCAGTTGCCGGGCGCCGGTCGCCAGCCGGTAGACGCCGTCGCTCAGCGCGGTGGCGCCGTCGGCGGCGTCGCCGATGCCGCTGTGCAGCTTCTTCGCGCCGGTCGCCAGGTCATCGAGGCCGTCGGCGAGCTCGTCGACCCGGGCACGGGCATTCGCCACGTCGTCGGCGAGGTGCGGCGCGGCGGCCGCCACCTTCCGCGCGGTCGACGCCACCTCCCGCAGCCGTGCCTCGAGGCCGTCCAGATCGGCGGCGTCCACGGTGGCCTCGATGCGTTCGGCATCGGTCACCAGGCGCGCGGCGAGCTGCTTCGCCTCGGCCAGACCGGGGGTGTCCTCCGGGAGGCCGTTCAGGTAGGCGCGCAGCTTGCGGGCGTCGTTCAGGGTACGGTCGGCGGCCGTGTCGATCGCGCCGATGTTCTCCGCCAGCTCGTCCGCGCCCTTCGCCACCAGCGTCGCGGCCTGCTCGATCGTCGCGGCGTTCTCCCGCAGCACCGGCTCGATCTCGTCCGCCGCCGCGTCCACCGCGGTGGCGAGCTGCCGACCGCCGGTCGCCGCCTCCGCCGTTCCGGACGCCAGTTGCGCGGCGCCCTCGTCGAGTTGTTCCAGGCCGTCCGCGAGTTCGTCGGCGCCGGTCGCGGCGGTGCCCAGCCTGCTCGCGAGCCGCCCCGCGCCGCTCTTCGCGTCGTCGATGCCACCGGCCAGGCTCCCGGCGCCGTTCGCCAGCGTCGTCGCGCCGTCGGTGAGCTGATCCGCGCCGTCCGCCGCCTTCTCGGTCTGCGCCTTCAGATCGGTGAACCCGATCAGCATCTGGTCGAAGTACTTCGCGGACGCGCTCGCCGAGGCCGCGGCGCGCACCTCGTCGAAGGCGGTGCGCGCGAAGACGCCGGAGAGGTAGTTGGTGGAGTCGTCGCTGACCGCGTCGAGCTGCGCGTACTTCGCCAGCGCGTCCTCGTCCGGTGCGGTCGCCAGGTGGGTGGAGAAGTCGGCGGGGATTCGCAGCTCGATCTGGTAGTCGCCGTCGGCCAGGCCGCGCCGGGCGGTGGCCGCGTCGACCACGTGCCAGTCGAAGACCTCCCGGTCGATCAGCTCGTCGGCCAGGTCCCGCCCGGCGTGCACGGTGGACCCGTCGGAGGCGGTGGCGGCCTCGTCCTCGACGACCAGGGCCGCGGGGATGTGGTTCAGGTGGCCGTAGGGGTCCCAGAACGCGTAGAGGTACAGCGCTCCGTAGAGCAGCGGGATGACGGCGAGCGTGGCGACCGCGGCGACGGTCAGCCTGCTCCGCGTGAACCGCCGCAGTTCCATCCCCGCCAGTGCGAATGCCGGAAGTCTCACCGGTCCGCCTCCTCTTCCTCGTCGGCTTCCGGTTCCTCGTCGGCTTCCGGTTCCTCGTCGGCTTCCGGTTCCTCGTCGGCTTCCGGTTCCTCGTCGGCTTCCGGTTCGCTTTTCGCCACGGGGTCCGGGCTTTCGCCGTACCCGAGGTGAACGATCTGATCGGCGCTCTCCGGAAGCGCCTCGCGAACCGTGGCCAGAACGGTGACGCCCCTGGCGGTGAAACCGCCGATGAGCCGCCGGAGAGCCTCCTGCTCGGCCGCGTCGAGACCCGCGTCGAGGCCGTCGAGAGCGATCACCGACGGCCGGTTCAGATCAGCCAGAACCAACCCCAGGACCTGCTTCCGGTACGGCGACAGGTCCCGTCCCCGCGCCCGAGGATCGAGGCCGTGCAGGTCGACTGCGGAGGCCTCCCGACGGGAGCGGCCGAGCAGCGCCAGGCGTTCGCGGACGTGCTCGGCGACCGTGAAGACGGGTTCAGGATCGGTCACGTCGGGCACATGACCGAGAGCGGCACGACCCTCGACCGTCACCGTGCCGGAGCTGAGGCGCATCCGGCCGGCGAGCGCGAGCAGCGTCGTGGTCCGCCCGCTGCCCGGCGGCCCGGCGATCGCGACCGTCTCGCCCGGCTCGACCCGCAGGTCCAGGTCGCGCACCAGCCAGCGACGACGGTGCCGCACACCGGCGCCGGTCGCGATGAGCACCGACATGAAGGCTCCTGAATTTAGACTGACTGGTCAGTTCAAAAACATACCCGGGTACGGACGGCGGGCTATCCCCGGGTGGTGGACATCACGCGCGGTGGCCCGGCAGGATCAAGGGCATGTCGATGCGATGGGGCATGACCGTGCCGCTCGGCGGCGTCCCGCTCTCCGGGCACGCCGCCGTCTATTCAGCGATCGCGGACGCGGGATTCACCGACGTCTGGTCCGCCGAGGTGAACGGCACGGACGCCTTCACGCCGCTGACCCTGGCCGCCGCGTGGGAACCCCGGCTCCGGCTGGGCAGCGCGATCGCCCCGGTCTTCACCCGCGGGCCCGGCCTGCTCGCGATGACCGCCGCCGCCCTGGCCGAGGCCGCGCCGGGGCGTTTCCAGTTCGGCATCGGCGCGTCCTCCCCGGTCGTCGTCGGCGACTGGAACGCGGTGGACTTCACCGAGCCGTACGCCCGCAGCCGCGACGTGCTGCAGTTCCTCCGGGCGGCCCTCGCCGGCGAGGTGGTCGACCGGGAGTTCGCCACGTTCGCGGTCCGGCGCTTCCGGCTGGAGCGCCCACCGGCCGTCCCGCCGCAGATCATGCTGGCGGCGCTGCGCCCCCGGATGCTGCGGCTGGCGGCCTCCGCGGCCGACGGGGTGATCCTGAACTGGCTCTCCGCCGGGGATGTGCCGACGGCGCTGGCCGAGACGAAGGGGGCGCCGGACGGGTTCGACGTGGCCGCGCGGATCTTCGTGGTGCCGACCGGGGACGCCGCCTACGCGCGGAACGTGGGGCGCCGGCTGATCACCTCCTACCTGACCGTTCCGGCGTACGCCGCGTTCCACCGCTGGCTGGGCCGGGGCGAGGTGCTCGCGCCGATGTGGACGGCGTGGGCGGCCGGCGACCGGCGGGGCGCCCTCACGGCGATCCCGGACTCGCTCGTCGACGAGCTGGTGATCCACGGGTCACCGGACGAGGTGCGGGAGCGCGTCCGGGCGTACGCCACCGCGGGCGTGACCGTCCCGGTGATGGCCCTGCTCCCCACCCCGGAGCTGGAGCAGGGCGGTCTCCCCGCGCTGCTCTCCCTGATCAGCGCCCTGGGTCGCTGAGACGGGGACGGTTCGGCGCGCGGCGAACCGTGGGCGTACCAGAATGGGGTCATGACGGATGCCTCGGGGCTGGCGGCGTTCGCGGCTCTGCTGGCCGACCGGACCAGGGCCGCGATGTGCCTGGCGCTGCTCGACGGGCGCGCCTGGACCGCCGGGGAACTGGCCGCCCACGCCGGGGTCGCCCGCTCGACCGCCTCCGAACACCTCGACCGGCTGATCGGCGGCGGTCTGCTCGTCGAGTCGCGGCAGGGGCGGCACCGGTACGTGAGCCTGGCCGGCCCCGGGGTGGCCGGGCTGCTGGAGGACATCACCGCGCGGCTCGACCCGGCCCTGCCACCACCGAGGGGCCTGCGGGCGGCCACCGTGGACGCCGCGTTGCGCCGCGGGCGTACCTGCTACGACCATCTGGCCGGGCGTCTCGGTGTCGCGGTGACCGACGCGCTGACCGGGTCCGGGCTGATCGAGCAGGAGGGCGGCTTCGCGGTCACCGGGGCCGGGATGTCGTGGCTCACCGAACGGCTCGGCGTGCTGCCGGAGCGGCTCCGGGCCGGGCGGCGGCCACTGGCCCGGGCCTGTCTGGACTGGACCGAGCGGCGTCCCCACCTGGGCGGGCTGGCCGGCGCCCGGATCTGCGAGTCGTTCCTGGACCGGGGGTGGGTGGCGCGGATCGGGTCGGGGCGGGCGGTCCGGGTCACGCCGGCCGGCGAGGGCGCCCTGCACGACCTCCTCGGCATCGGCGCTCTCGGCTAGGCGACGTCCAGCGCCTGGCGCAGCCTCTCCAGGAGCTCCACCGGGGTGAACGGCTTCGTGATCAGGATGGTGTTCGGATCCAGCCGCCCCTGTCCGGTGATGAACGGCTGGGCGTACCCCGACATGTAGACCACCGGAACCCCCGGCCGCAGTTCCCGGATCAGATCGGACAGCTGCTGCCCGTGCATGTGCGGCATGATCACGTCGGTGAGGAGCAGGTCGATGTGGAGCTCCGTGTTCTCCGTGATCTTCAGCGCCTCCGGGCCGCTGCCGGCGGTCAGCACCGAGTACCCGTTCCGGGTGAGGATCCGCTCGGTGACCGCGCGCAGCGCCGCCTCGTCCTCGACCACCAGGATCGTCTCGCCGCCCCGCTTGAGCTGCTTCGGCGCGGCCGGCTGGGCCGCCGGCGACGGCAGCTCGTCGGTGACCGGGAAGAGCGCCGCGAACGTGGTGCCGACCCCGATCGTGGACTGCAGGGTGGCGAACCCGCCGGCCTGCGTGACGATGCCGTAGACGGTGGCCAGCCCCAGCCCGGTCCCCTCGCCCGGCGGTTTCGTGGTGAAGAACGGCTCGAAGACCCGCTCCAGTACGTCCGCCGGGATCCCGGTGCCGGTGTCGGCGACCCGGAGCTGAACGAACCGCCCTGGCGGCGCGGTCGGGTGCCCGTTCACCGCGTCGATGACCGGATCGGCCTCCTCCTCGACGACCATGTTGCCGGTGTGCACGGTGAGGATGCCGCCGCCGCGCATCGCGTCCCGGGAATTGACCGCGAGGTTGACCAGCACCTGCTCGATCTGGCCGGGGTCGGCCATCACCGCCCAGAGCCGGGGCTCCAGCTGGACGTGCAGCTGGATGTGCTCGCCCAGCGTCCGCAACAGCAGCTGCTCCACCTCGCTGATCACACCGTTCAGGTCGAGCACCCGGGGGCGGACCACCTCGCGGCGGCCGAAGGCGAGCAGCTGGTGGGTGAGCTCGGTGGCCCGCTGACCGGCCCGGATCACCTGCTGGAGGTCGCGGGCCGCCTGCGGCCACTGCTCGCCCTCGTCGTCGCCCTCGGCCAGCTCCTGGATCTGGTCGGCCACGAACGTGGTGTAGTTCAGCATCACCGCGAGCAGGTTGTTGAAGTCGTGCGCGACCCCGCCGGCGAGCTGGCCCAGGCTCTCCAGGCGGCGGGCCTGGTGCAGCTGGGCCTCGAGGCGCTCGCGGACGGCGGCCGCCTCGTGCCGCTGGCGTTCGGCCTCGAGCCGCTGGCGCAGGTCCGCCGCCTCGATCCGCTCGGTGACGTCGCGGATGGCCGCCGAGACGATCAGGCCGTCCTCGGTCTCCAGCGCGGAGAGGCTGATCTCGGCGGGGAACTCGCTGCCGTCCTTGCGCCGGGCGCTGAGCGGGCTGCCCGAGCCCATCGGCCGCGGCTGCGGATCGGCGAAGTAGCGGTTCCGCAGGTCCGGATGGCGGCTGCGGGCGGCGTCCGGCACCAGCACCTCGATCGGCTGGCCGAGCAGTTCGGCGCGCTGGTATCCGAAGAGGCGCTCGGCCTGGGCGTTGACCAGGGTGATCCGGCCGGTGGCGGCGACGCCGACGATGGCGTCCGGTGCGGACTCCAGCAGGCCCTGGAACTTGGCCTCGCGGCGGACCCGGTCGCTGACGTCCCGGACGGCGGCGACCACCATCTGCTCGGACGGGAGCGTGGAGAGGCTGATCTCGGCGGGGAACTCGGTGCTGTCCTTGCGCCGGGCGGTCAGCGGGATGCCGGCACCCATCGGCCGCGGCTTCGGATCCTCCAGATAGGAGGCGCGGTGGGCGGGGTGCACGCCCCGGAAGCGCTCCGGCACGAGCAGCTCGATGGCCGTGCCGATCAGCTCCGCGCGCTCGTAGCCGAACAGCCGCACGGTCTGCGCGTTGACCACGGCGATGTGCCCGTCGCGGTCCACCCCGATGATCGCGTCCGGCGCCGCCTCCAGGAGACCGATCACCACAGCGTCGGACGGCCCGTTCATGGCCACCAGCCTATGCCGCCCGCTGTCCGGTGCGCTGTTCGTTCTCCCAGGTCAAATGCTTTTTATCGTACGCACGAAAAGGAGCGCACCCCTGCGGATGCGCTCCCGTCCGGCTCACGCCCTCACTCGCTGTCGGCGAGGATCGCGTAGAGCTTCCGCTTCGTCTCGTTGAGCACCTCCAGCGCCTTCTGACGCTGCTCGGGGGTGCCGGAGAAGCCGACCTGCTTGAGCGCGGCCATGATGCCGACCGCCGCGTCGCGGAAGTCCTGCACCTGGTTGAGCGTGTCGTCACCGAAGCGGGCCCACGGCGGGTTCTCCGCCGCGGTCTCGGCCTCGGCGCGCCCCGCGTCGGTGAGCTGGTAGCTCTTGCGACCGCCCTCGGCGGTCGCCTCGATCAGACCCTCGTCCTCCAGCAACTGGAGGGTGGGGTAGATCGATCCGGGGCTCGGCCGCCAGATCCCGTTGGTCCGGGCGTCGAGCTCCTGGATCATCTCGTAGCCGTGCATCGGGCGCTCCAGGAGCAGCGCCAGGACGGCGGGGCGGACGTTGAGCCGGCCTCCCCCGCGGCCACCGCGCCGACCGCGGGGACCACCGAAGCCCTCCGGCCCGAAACCGCCGGGGCCGCCGGGGCCACCCGGGCCGAAGGGGAATCCGGGCGGGAAGCCGAAGCCCCGCATGCGGCCCTCGCGGCCGAAACCACGTCCGTGTCCCTCGTGTGTGTGCCTCATGACTATCTCCGTTCTGTTGTCGATAGTTAGACGATATATCGGCAACGTGTCGGACGCAAGGGTTTCGGAAATCGAGGGGCGGGCGTGCGCGTCGATGGCCGCGATCTGGCAATGTGGTAGTCGTGTTGACGGTGCCCCTTCGCCAGCTCGGCGAGAACGAGCGCGCGGCGGTCGAGCGGATCCTGGACGCCGACCCCTACGCGGGCGCCCAGATCGCCGAGCGGGTCGCCGCTCACGGCCTGAACTGGTGGCGCTCCGACGGCCGGATCTACGGCTACGACGTCGGCCGGCGCATCGAGTCGATCATCTGGTCCGGCGCCCATCTGGTGCCGGTCGGCGCGACTCCGGTGGCCACCGCGGCCTTCGCCGGGCTGCTCAGCGGGGAGCCGCGGATCTGCTCCTCGATCATCGGCCGGGCCGACGCGGTGCTGGACCTGTGGGACCGGCTCAGCGCGTACTGGGGCCCGGCCCGGGACGTCCGGCCGCACCAGCCGCTACTGGTCACCGACCGGATCCCGCCGGTGCCCGCCGACCCGGCCGTCCGGCTGGTCCGCCCGAGCGAGGTCGACCAGCTCTTCCCGGCCGCGGTGGCGATGTACACCGAGGAGGTCGGCGTCTCGCCGATGCAGGACGACAGCGGGCGCGGTTACCGGCGGCGGATCGCGGAGCTGGTCAAGGGGAAGCGGGCGTACGCGCGCTTCGACGGCGACCAGGTGATCTTCAAGGCCGAGCTGGCGATCATCACCCGGCGGACCACGCAGGTGCAGGGCGTCTGGGTGCACCCGGACTACCGCGGGCGCGGCATCGCGGCGGCGGCGATGGCCGCGGTGGTGCACGACGCGCTGCACCGGGTCGCACCGACGGTGAGCCTCTACGTGAACGACTACAACACCGTGGCGCGGCGCGTGTACCAGCGCTGCGGTTTCGTCAGCGCCGGCGCCTTCGCCACCGTGCTCTTCTAACCAGTCCAGCCCCACCCTCCGCGATTCGCCGCCGATGACGAGAGGCCTGGTTCTTCGACGCCCGCGGGGTTTGCGGGTGGCGGAGAACCAGGCCTCTCGTCATCGGTTACCAGGCGAAGCGCCGCGGAGCGAAGCGAAGCCGGTCAGCCCAGCACGGTCACGGTCGGGCCGGGCATCAGCTCGCGGAGCTCGTCCGGGAGGTCCGCGCCCATCTCGTCGGCGAGGCGGAGGGCCTCCTCGACCAGCGTCTCCACGATGATCGACTCAGGCACGGTCTTGATGACCTTGCCCTTGACGAAGATCTGGCCCTTGCCGTTACCGGACGCCACGCCGAGGTCCGCCTCGCGCGCCTCGCCCGGCCCGTTGACGACGCAGCCCATCACGGCCACCCGCAGCGGCACCGGGAAGCCGTCCAGCGCCGCGGTGACCTGCTCGGCCAGCGTGTAGACGTCCACCTGGGCACGCCCGCAGGACGGGCAGGAGACGATCTCCAGACCGCGCTCGCGCAGGCCCAGCGACTCCAGGATCTGGTTGCCGACCTTGATCTCCTCGACCGGCGGGGCGGAGAGCGAGACCCGGATGGTGTCGCCGATCCCCTCGGCGAGCAGCGCGCCGAACGCCACCGCCGACTTGATCGTGCCCTGGAACGCCGGGCCGGCCTCGGTGACGCCCAGGTGCAGCGGGTAGTCGCACTGCTCGGCCAGCTGCCGGTACGCCCGGATCATCACGACCGGGTCGTTGTGCTTCACCGAGATCTTGATGTCGCGGAACCCGTGCTCCTCGAAGAGCGAGCACTCCCAGAGCGCCGACTCGACCAGCGCCTCGGCGGTGGCCTTGCCGTACTTCTCCAGCAGGCGCTTGTCGAGCGAGCCCGCGTTGACGCCGATCCGGATCGGGATCCCGGCGTCCGAGGCCGCCCGGGCGATCTCCTTCACCTTGTCGTCGAACTGCCGGATGTTGCCCGGGTTGACCCGGACCGCCGCGCAGCCCGCGTCGATCGCGGCGAAGACGTACTTCGGCTGGAAGTGGATGTCGGCGATCACCGGGAGCTGCGACTTCTTGGCGATCGCGGGGAGCGCCTCGACGTCGTCCTGGGACGGCACCGCGACCCGGACGATCTGGCAGCCGGACGCGGTCAGCTCGGCGATCTGCTGCAGCGTCGCGTTGACGTCGGAGGTAAGGGTGGTGGTCATCGACTGGACACTGACCGGGGCACCGCCACCGACCAGTACCCCACCGACGTTGATCTGCCGGCTCTTACGGCGCGGAGCCAGCGGCGGCGGGGGTACGGCGGGCATACCGAGACTGATCGCGGTCACATCTCACTCACTTGAAGATCGTAATGGGGTTGATGATGTCAGCTGTCGCGGTCAACAGGGTGAACGCGCCACCGATCAGGATGACCGCATAGGTGAGCGGCATGAGCTTGTAATAGTCGACTCGTCCCGGATCGGGTCGGCGCAGTCGCAGGTAGAGCCAGGACCGGACCCGCTCGTACCAGGCGATCGCGATGTGGCCGCCGTCGAGTGGGAGCAGCGGCAGCAGGTTGAAGAGGCCGATGAAGACGTTCAGCGAGATGAAGATCTGCCAGAAGACCTCGGGTACGCCCTTCTCGATCGCCTCGCCGCCGAGCCGGCTCGCACCGATCACGCTGATCGGGGTGTCCGGGTCACGCTCGTCGCCGGTGATCGAGTGCCAGAGCGCCGGCACCTTCTCCGGGATCTTGGCCATCGCCTTGAACGAGCCCTTGACCAGGTACCAGTTGTACTCGCCGGAGGCCGCGATCGCCGAGATCGGGTTGCTCTTCACCATCACCGGCTCGTCGGTGGTCCAGCTGACGCCGGCCACCGAGACCGTGCTGACCGTGCCGTCCGGGTCGTCCAGCGGCGGGCGCTCGTCGGAGACCAGGTCGACGGTGGCGGTCGCGGTCTGGCCGTTCCGCTCGTACGTGAAGACGGTCGCCCCGGCGGCGGAGGCCCGGATCGCGTCGGTGAGCTCGCCGTAGGTGCTGACCGCGGTGGCGCCGACCTTGGTGATCAGGTCACCGGTCTGCAGCCCGGCGGCCGCCGCGGGCGAGACCAGCACGCCGTTCTGGCCGGGCACGCAGTCGTCGGAGGAGGCCATCGTGGTGGTGGCCTCCTTCTGCAACTGCACGCACTTCGCCACGTAGACCATCGCGGGCGCGTCGCGCTGCTCGGCGCTGGTCTGCGGGAGGTGGATGTTGGGCAGGCCCACGAAGATCGCCATCACCCAGGCACCGGCCAGGGCGAGCAGGAAGTGGGTGATCGAGCCGGCGGACATCACGATCGTCCGCTTCCAGACCGGGAACCGCCACATGGCGCGGGGCTGGTCCTCCGGCGCGACGTCGTCGTCCTGCGGGGTCATCCCGACGATCTTGCAGAAGCCGCCGAGCGGGATGGCCTTGAGCCCGTACTCCGTCTCACCCCGCTTGAACGAGAAGATCGTCGGGCCGAAGCCGACGAAGTACTGCGTCACCTTCATGCCGAGGCGCTTGCCGGTGATCATGTGACCCAGTTCGTGCAGGCTCACCGAGATCAGGATGGTCAGCGCGAAGGCCGCCGCACCTAGCCAGAACAGCATCAGGCTCCTTCAGCCACAGTCGCGATCGTCCGCTGGGCCTGGGCACGCGCCCACGCCTCGGCGGCCAGCACGTCATCGACGGTACCCGGCTCCGCAAGATCGGGGGCCGCCGAGAGCACCCGTTCCAGGGTGTCGACGATGCCCAAGAAAGGTAGCCGACCATCCACGAACGCGGCCACACACTCCTCGTTGGCCGCGTTGAAGATCGCCGGACGGCAGCGGCCGGCCCGGCCCGCCTCCTTGGCCAGCTCCACCGCGGGGAACGCCTCGTCGTCGAGCGGCCGGAACTCCCAGTTGTGCGCCTCGGTCCAGTCCACCGCGGCGGCGGCCCCCGGCACCCGGTCCGGCCAGGCCAGCGCGAGCGCGATCGGCAGCCGCATGTCCGGCGGGCTGGCCTGGGCCAGGGTCGAGCCGTCGATGAACTCGACCATCGAGTGGATCACCGACTGCGGGTGGACCATCACCTCGATGTCGTCGTACGGCACGCCGAAGAGCTCGTGCGCCTCGATCACCTCGAGCGCCTTGTTCACCATCGACGCCGAGTTGATCGTGACCACCGGCCCCATGTCCCAGGTCGGGTGCTTGAGCGCGTCCTGGGGTGTGACGTTCGTCAGCTCCTCGCGCCGGCGGCCCCGGAACGCGCCGCCGCTCGCGGTCAGGACCAGCCTGCGCACCTCCTCGGCCCGGCCGCCGCGCAGGCACTGGGCCAGCGCCGAGTGCTCCGAGTCGACCGGGACGATCTGGCCCGGCTCGGCGATCGCCCGAACCAGAGGACCGCCCGCGACCAGCGACTCCTTGTTGGCCAGGGCCAGGGTGCGGCCGTGCTTCAAGGCGGCCAGGGTGGGCGCCAGACCGAGGCTGCCGACCACGCCGTTGAGCACGACGTCGCACTCCCAGGAGGCCAGCTCGGTCATCGCGTCCGGGCCGGCCACGATCTTGGGAAGCTTGAAGTCGCCGGACGACCAGCCACGCTTCTGCGCCTCGGCGTAGAACGCCAGCTGCAGGTCCTGAACGGCCGAGGCGCGGGCCACGCCGACCACCTCGACGCCGAGTTCGAGGGCCTGGGCGGCGAGCAGGGCGATGTTGCCGCCGCCCGCGCCGAGCGCCACCACCCGGAACCGGTCCGGGTTCCGGTTGACGATGTCGATGGCCTGGGTGCCGATGGATCCGGTCGAGCCGAGCAGGACGAGGTCACGCATGGCCCCATCCTTCCGGATGCCGTCCAGCGGGTACTGCGCGGGCCGGGCCCCCGTCAAGGCTCATTTATCGGACGAATCGCCGACTCTGAAAAACTGAACGTCCAGGTACCGTCGATGGACATGACCCCCCTACCCGACCGCGCCGACGTGGTGATCATCGGAGCCGGTCACAACGGTCTCGTCTCCGCGATCCTGCTGGCCCGCGCCGGGCTCGACGTCGTCGTGCTCGAAGCGGCCGGGGTGCTCGGCGGCGCGACCCGCACCGAGCGCCCGTTCGCCAAGGTTCCCGGTCTCGGCCAGTCCACCGGTTCCTATCTCCTCGGCCTGATGCCACCGGAGCTCCTGCGCACCCTGGATCTGAAGATCCCCACACTGCGCCGGGATCCGCACTACTTCCTGCCCACCCCGGGGCCGGCCGGCTCGCCGTACCTGCTCTTCGGCAGCGATCGCGCGTCGACCCGGCACCAGCTGGAGACGTTCTTCTCGCCCCGGGACGCGGACGCCGACGAGGCGCTGGCCGTGGAGATCGCCGCGCTGCGCGCCGACCTGGCCCCGGCCTGGCTGGAGGAGCCGTCGTCGCTGGAGGAGGTCGCCGACCGGCACATCCGCCCGCAGCTGCAGAGCACCTTCCTGGACCTGGTCCGCGGCTCGGTCACCGGCTACCTCGCCCGGTTCGGCTTCAAGAGCGAGCTGCTGACCAGCATGTACGTGGTCACCGACGGCCTCTCCGGGCTGAACGCCGGCCCCGACGACCCGGGCACCGGCCACAACTTCCTGGTGCACAACATGTGCCGGCTCCCCGGCGCGGACGGCACCTGGATGATCGCCGAGGGCGGGATGGGCGCCGTCTCCCGGGTCTTCGCCGACGCCGCCCGGGCCGCCGGCGCGACGCTGCACACGGACGCGAAGGTCACCGCGGTCACCCTGGACGGCGGGGCGGCCAGCGGCGTCGTGCTCGCCGACGGGCGGGCGATCCGGGCCCGCGCGGTGCTGGGCAGCTGCGACCCGTACACCCTGATGGGCCTCGTCCCGGACGGATCACTTCCGGTCACGCTCACCGAGCGCATGGCGGCGGTGAAGCGCCCCGGCACCACTCTCAAGGTCAACCTCGCGCTGCGCGGCCTGCCCCGCTTCGGCTGCCTGCCCGCGGACGCCCCGTCACCGTTCGGCTCGACGATCCACCTGCTGCCGGGCGCCGCCGACTCGCCGATGTCCGCGCTGCGCGGGATGTGGGCCGACGTCCAGGCCGGCCGCCTGCCCGCCGAGCCGACCATCGAGTGGTACCTGCACACCACGGTCGACCCGTCGCTGCAGGACGCCGAGGGGCACCACTCGTCCGCGCTCTTCGTCCAGTCGGTCCCCTACGACATCGCCGGCTCGTCCTGGGACGCCGAACTGCCCGGCTACCTCGACCGCCTGCTGGCCATCTGCGACCGCTACGCGCCCGGCACCTCCGACCTGGTCGCCGACGTGTTCCCGCTCACTCCCTCGGGCATCGAACGCCACTTCGGCATCGCCGGCGGCCACATCCACCACGTCGACAACACGGTCGCCTTCGACCAGCGCATGCCCTACGCCACCGGCCTCGACGGCCTCTACGCCGGCTCCGCGGGCACCCATCCCGCGGGCAGCGTCATCGGCGCAGCCGGACACAACGCCGCGAAACGCATCATTCACGATCTTCTTTGAGGTACGCCCGACGCCCGCCCCGCCCGCGCTCAACAGGCGGCCCGCGTCCCCCGTCCGCGAGGCCCGTGCCCACGCGATGCCCGTAGCGCGTCCCGCTGTCCTGGCTGGCCCTCAGGGGTCTCTCAAGGCTCTCCAGGCACCCCTGAGCACCAGCCAGGACCTGGGGCGCGCAACGGCCCGGAGTGGGCACGGGCCTCGCGGACGAGGGACGCGGGCCGCCTGTTGAGCGCGGTGGGGGCGGGCGTCGGGCGTACCCCTAGCTCTCGGTCTTGGAAGCTCTGATCTTGTGGCCGACGCTGGTCAGGCAGCGGCCGGAGGGGAGGTCGAACTTCCAGCCGTGCAGCTGGCAGGTGAGCTGGTTGCCCTCGACGATGCCGAAGCGGCTCAGGTCGGCCTTCAGGTGCGGGCAGCGGCGCTGGACGGTCCAGTCGTCGAACTGGATGTCCTCGGCGTCGACGGCCTTCTCGTGCTCGTCGTACCAGCCCTCGGCGTACTGCAGGCGCTCCTCGGAGAGGCACTTGAAGAACGCGTAGACGAACTCGTTGTACTGGCCGATCCGGGCGGCGGAGAAGCGGCAGGAGAGGAAGAGCGAGTTCACCCAGTCGCCCTCGCCGATGAAGATCAGGTGCTCGATCAGCGCGCGGCCGGTCTTGAAGCGGTACCGGACCTTCTCGTCGGCGTACGGGCGGACCTGCTTGCCGGGGAAGTCCACCACGATCGACTCGACGATCTCGCCGTCCGGGCCGAACGAGTCGGTCAGGTCGAAGCGGACCGGGCCGCCGACGCCCTTCGCCATGTAGATCGACTCTTCGAGCAGCGGCTCGATCTGCTTCTTGAGCGCGCCCAGCACGTCGATTTCCGGGTGCCGCCAGGACGCCTTCTCCGCGGCGATGACCGGGGCCTTGCGCTCCCGCATCTCCTCCAGGTGCGCCGCCTTGTTCGCGAAGAACTCGTCGACCGGCATCGGGTGCTCGGTGGTCTGCTTCGTGCCGCCCTCGGAGAGCACGGTCACACTGCCCGGGAGCTGCACGACCGCGTTGGTGCCGCCGACCTTCGCGTACTCCGACAGGAAGACGCTCTGGTCGGGGAAGATGTTGCCCTCGTCGCCGTGGATGTCGTTGAACTGCCACAGGGTGTCGTCGAGGAAGCACGGCGGGCCGGCGATCGGGAAGACGAAGTCGGCCTTCAGGTCGTCGATGTAGCGCCAGGTGCGGTCGAACTGCCGCTCGCGCTTCTGCTTGCCGAACGCGGTCTTCGCGTTCTCCGGCAGCTCGTAGACCATCGGGTACCAGATCGCGCCGGAGAACTGCAGCATGTGCGCGTGCACGTGGCCCAACTCGTTGAAGCGCTGCAGGTCGGTGGGGCGGGCGTCGTTCTGGTTCAGCACCCGGACGCCGTCGTACTCCACCCAGAGCGAGGAGTCGCCGATCGGGCCGTCGGTCGGGCTGATCAGCGCCTGGATCATCACCTTGAGGCCGCCGTCGAGCTCGTGCACCTCGTCGGACCTCGTCCGCAGGAAGCTGGTGAAGCCCAGCTCGCGCAGCTCGTCCTCGAGCTGGCTGGTCGGGTACTCCGGCAGCAGGACCGTGGCCTTCTTACTGATGAAGCGCTTCAGGTGCTCCGCGTCGAAGTGGTCCCGGTGCAGGTGCGACACGTACAGGTAGTCGACGTCGCCCAGCGTCTCCCAGTCCAGCTGGGAGTTGTCCGGGAAGGGAAACCACGAGGCGAAGTACGCCGGATTCACCCACGGATCGCACAGAATGCTGCCGGCGGCGGTGTCGATACGCATGCTCGCGTGGCCGGTGCCCGTGATCCGCACTAGATCGCTCCTCAAACTCGGCTGCTGACCGCCCTTGAAAGTACAACCGGGTTGGTGGCTACCGCCCGGCGACCCCGTGACAGACTGAGATCCTGCTTCATGAACGTCGACGAGGAGGACGCGACCGTGGCCGCGGAAGAACACGACGAGGTCTACGCCCCGGACCAGCTCAAGCCGACCAACCGGCGGCGGGCCCAGCGCGGCGCCATCATCTCGGCAGTGATCATGCTGATGTACTTCTGGGGCAACCAGCAGGGCAACACCGAGAAGGTGTGGCTCGTCCTGATCGCGATCGGGCTGGTCGCCGTCGTGGTCGGCGACGCCGTCCTGCGCAAGGCCGGTCTGCGCCCGAACGACAACTAGGTCTTCGACGGGAAAGGGCCCGCTTCCGCGGGCCCTTTCCCGTATGCCCGTCAGCGACGGCGCAGCAGGATGTCCTTGACCTCGCGCAGCGCGGCGTCGACCTCGGCCTCGAAGTAGCCGTTCGGCACCAGGCCGAACTGGAGCATGTCCAGGTCGTTCTCGTTCACCGGCATCGGGCCGCGGCCGGTCATCGCGTTCAGGATGCCCTCGAAGAGCCGGTCGACCTGCATCGGGTCGTACCCGCTGCCGAAGCGGCGTGGCTGGAACGTGCGGCGCAGCTGGTCGACGCGGTAGAGCTCGCCACCCGGCTCGCCCATCGGCGGTGCGGCCTGCTGTTGCTGCTGCTGTGGCGGCGGGCCGTAACCGGGAGGGCCGCTCATCGGGGAACCCGGTACCGGGGAGCCCGGCATCGGGCCGCCACCCATCGGGGGCTGGCCGTAGCCGCCACGGGGGTCCATCCGCGGGTCGCGGGGCATCTGGATCTCGGCGGTCATGTCGGTCTTGCCGTGCCGGCCCGCCTCGAAGCCGTCGTAGCCACCCTGGTCGTACGGGTTCTGCTGCTGCTCGTACGGGTTCGGCGGCTGCGGGGCCGGCCGCTGCGGCAGCTCGGGGCGCTGGGCGTAGCCGGTGGGCTCGTCGTACCGCCCGCCGTACGGGTCGGGCTGCGGCGGCTGCTGCATCTGCTGGCGCTGCGGCATCTGCGGCGGCATCATCCGGGGGTCCTCGCCGCGCGGCGGCAACTGGATGCGCTCGGTCGGCGGGGCCATGCCCGGGCCGCCCATCTGCTGCGGGCCACCCATGCCGGGCGGCGGGCCCTGCTGCATGCCGGGCGGGGGTCCACCCATGCCCGCGGCGCCCATCCCGGCGCCGGCCATCCGGTCCCGGGGCATACCTCCGGGGCCCATACCTCCGGGGCCCATGCCGCCGGGGCCCATGCCGGGGGGCGGGCCACCCATGCCGGGCGGCGGGCCCTGCTGCATCCCGGGCGGCGGGCCGCTCGGCGGGCCCGCGGGGGTAGCCGTCAGGCCGCCGCGCATCGAGTCGCGCATCGGGTCGACCGGGCGGCCGCCGCGCTCCTCGAACTCGGCGAGCTGGCGCTCCACCCGGTCCAGGTGCAGGTCGACCTGCCACTCGTCGTACCCGCCGAAACGCACCCGGAAGACGACGTCGTGCACTTCCTGAGCACCGACCGGCGGGCCGACCTGCTCCCCGGCCAGGGTCGCCTCGACCCGGTCCAGGAAAGCGTCGACCTCGTCGACCTTGTATCCCCGCCGCAGCGCACGACGCCGGAAACGCTGCCCCTGACTACTCACAACGTCTCCCACTCCGCTCGCTGGACCTGCGCCCAGTCACTGTGCCACCTCCGCGCCGACGGCGGGGACCCCTGCGCCCGCCTGCGTCAGTTCGCCCGCGGCCAGCTGGCCGCACGCGCCGTCGATCTCGCGCCCCCGGGTGTCGCGCACCGTCGTCGCCACGCCGGCCTCCCGGAGCCTGCGGACGAACTCCCGCTCGACCGGCTTCGGACTGGCATCCCACTTACTGCCCGGGGTCGGGTTGAGCGGGATGAGATTCACATGGGCCAGCTTGCCGTTGAGAAGGCGGCCGAGCAGATCGGCACGCCAGGGCTGATCGTTCACGTCCCGGATCAGGGCGTATTCGATGGAGACCCGACGGCCGGTCTGCGCCGCGTAGCCGAACGCGGCATCGAGCACCTCGGCCACCTTCCAACGCTGGTTGACGGGTACTAGCTCATCGCGCAGATCATCATCGGGGGCGTGCAGTGACAACGCAAGAGTCACCGAGAGCTGTTCGGCGATCAACCGGCGCATTGCGGGCACCAAACCCACCGTGGACACCGTGATGTGCCGTTGTGAGAGGCCAAGGCCCTCGGGAGCGGGGCTGGTGAGACGCCGGACGGCCTCGATCACCCGGGGGAAATTGGCCAGCGGCTCACCCATGCCCATGAATACCACCCGGGAGAGCCGGGGCGGTGATCCAGTGACCGTTCCCGATGCGGCGACACCGGCCAGGTAGACCACCTGATCGACGATCTCCGCCACCGAGAGGTTGCGGGTCAGGCCCTGCTGGCCGGTCGCGCAGAACGGGCAGGCCATACCGCAGCCGGCCTGGCTCGAGACGCACGCGGTCACTCGATCGGGGTAACCCATCAGGACGCTCTCGACCAGCGCGCCGTCGTGCAGACGCCACAGCGTCTTGCGGGTCGCGCCGTCGTCGCAGGCCTGCTCGCGCAGCGGGGTGAGCAGTGTGGGCAGCAGCTCGGCGGCGAGCCGGTCCCGCGCGGCGGCCGGCAGGTCCGTCATCGCGGCGGGGTCGCGCACCAGGCGGCCGAAGTAGTGCGTCGACAGCTGCTTGGCCCGGAAGGCCGGCTCACCCAGCTCGGCGACCGCGGTCCTGCGGGCGGCGAGGTCGAGGTCGGCCAGGTGCCGCGGGGGCATGCTGGGCCGGCGCCGGGTCTTCACGGCGTCGGGTTGGTCGAGGTTGATCGGGATGACCGGAAGAATCGTCATGGCGTCTCCAGTCTCCCACGCCGGACGGATAGGTCGCCCATAGCTAGTTGGGCGCAATGATCGCGAAAAGCAGGTATGCGGTAGGGACCGCGAAGAGGATGGAGTCCAGCCGATCCATCAGTCCACCGTGACCGGGCAGCAGGTTGCTCATGTCCTTCACGCCGAGGTCGCGCTTGAGCATCGACTCGGCCAGGTCGCCCATCACCGCCACCACCGAGATCACCGCGCCGAAGAGCAGGCCGTAGTAGACCGGCACGTCCATCAGCGCGAAGAGCAGTCCGGCGCTGCCCAGGGCGGACGCGGTGACCGAGCCGGCGAAGCCCTCCCAGGACTTCTTCGGGCTGATCTTCGGGGCCATCGGGTGCGAGCCGAGGAAGACGCCGGCCGCGTACCCGCCGGTGTCCGAGAGCACCACGCCGACCACGGTCGCCAGGACGCGCCACTGGCCGTCCTCCGGGCGGACCAGCAGGGCGGCGAAGCTGAGCAGGAACGGCACGTAGACCGCGATCAGCACGCTCGGGGTGAAGTCACGGCGCAGCGCGGCGAAGCCGTCGGCGACCCGCCACAGCATCGCGGCGCCGATCGTCGCCACCAGGCCGAGGAAGAGCGCGTCGGCGCCCTCGTACCAGGCCAGGCCGGTCATCAGCACGGACCCGGCGATCAGCGGGATCAGCGGGGGCTGGGCGCCGGTGACGGTGAGCGCGCGGGCGGTCTCCCAGACACCGATGCCGGCGGCCACCGCGACCACACCGAGCAGGGCCGGCGGCCAGACCAGCAGCGAGGCGAGCACCACCAGGCCGAGGCTGAGGCCGACGGCGATGGCGGCGGGCAGGTTGCGCCCGGCCCGCCCCGGTCCCTTCTCCCCGCCGCGGCCGCGCTTGGCCCGGCGCTTGCCCTTGACCCGCTTGCCACCCGGAGGCCCCGGCTCAGGATCAGGATCAACATCAGGATCGGTTTCCGGTACGGGTACGGGCTCCGGCTCGCCCGCGCGCCAGGCCTGGTCCGGGTACGCCGGATCGCCCTGCGGGTACGCCGGAGCACCCGCCGGATAGGCCGGGGCGCCCGCCGGATACGTCGAGTCGTGGACGTACGGCGCCGGCACGCTCGTGTCGTCGCCGGAGGCCTGCCCGGCACGCGGATCGAGGTAGGACATCAGACCTCGAGCAACTCGGCTTCCTTGTGTTTGAGGAGCTCGTCGATGGAGGCGACGTAGCGGTGCGTCACGTCGTCGAGCTCCTTCTCGGCACGGCGGCCGTCGTCCTCGCCGGTCTCGCCATCCTTGACCAGCTTGTCGATCTGCTCCTTGGCCTTGCGGCGCACGTTGCGGATCGCGACGCGCCCCTCCTCGGCCTTGGTGCGCGCGACCTTGATCATCTCGCGGCGCCGCTCCTCGGTCATCTGCGGCAGGTGGATGCGCAGCTGGGTGCCCTCGTTGTTGGGGTTGACCCCGAGGTCCGAGTCACGGATCGCCCGCTCGATCGGGCCGAGCTGGGTGTTGTCGTACGGCTTGACGATGACCATGCGCGGCTCCGGGACGCCGACGGAGGCCATCTGGGTCACCGGGGTGGGCGCGCCGTAGTAGTCGACCATGATCTTCGAGAACATGGCCGGGGTGGCCCGGCCGGTGCGGATGGCGGCGAACTCCTCCTTGGCGTGTTCGACCGCGCTCTCCATCTTCTCCTCGGCCTCGAAGAGGGTTTCCTCGATCACCGGCTCTTCTCGCCTCCTTGCTGTCTTCGGTGGTGCGGGATGTGGGGACGCCGGCTCAGGCGGTGATCAGGGTGCCGATCTTCTCACCGGCGCACGCGCGCACGATGGTGTCGTCGCCGTCGGCGCCGAAGACCAGCATCCGCAGCTTGTTCTCCTCGCAGAGGCTGAACGCCGCCTGGTCGGCCACCCGCAGCCCGCGCTGGATGACCTCCTGGAAGGTGATGTGATCCAGCTTCTGCGCGTCCGGGTCGATCCGCGGGTCGGCGGTGTAGACCCCGTCGACACCGTTCTTGCTCATCAGCACCATGTCCGCGTGGATCTCCAGCGCGCGCTGGGCGGTCACCGTGTCGGTGGAGAAGTACGGCATGCCCGCGCCGGCGCCGAAGATCACGACCCGGCCCTTCTCCAGGTGCCGGATGGCGCGGAGCGGAATGTACGGCTCGGCGACCTGCGCCATGGTGATGGCGGTCTGCACCCGGGTCTCGATGCCCTCCTTCTCCAGGAAGTCCTGGAGGGCCAGGCAGTTCATCACGGTCCCGAGCATGCCCATGTAGTCGGCCCGGTTCCGGTCCATGCCACGTTTCTGCAGCTCAGCGCCGCGGAAGAAGTTGCCGCCGCCGACCACGACGGCCACCTGGATGCCGCGCCGGTTGACCGTGGCGATCTGCTTCGCCAGCGCCTGCACCACATCGGGGTCGACGCCGACCGCGCCGCCGCCGAAGACCTCGCCGGACAGTTTCAGCGCGACCCGGCGCGGCCGCATGGCCGGCGGGACCTCGTCGACTGTGGCGGACTGTTCGGTCACCATCGTCATGAGACCCGCCCTCCCTTCGTTTCTGCAGGAGACCTTATGCGACCGGGAGGCCGGACGCTCCATCGCGTGCCCGACCTCCCGTGCCATGGTGTGTGGAGCCTTACTCCTGGCCGACCTCGTACCGGACGAACCGGGTGACCTGGATGCCGGCCTCTTCGAGGATCTTGGCGACGGTCTTCTTGTTGTCGACGACCGACGGCTGCTCCAGCAGGACGAAGTCCTTGAAGAAGGAGTTCACCCGGCCCTCGATGATCTTCGGAAGGGCCTGCTCCGGCTTGCCCTCCTCGCGAGCGGTCTGCTCGGCGATCCGGCGCTCGGAGTCGACGACCTCGGCCGGGACCTCGTCACGCTTGAGGTACTTCGGCCGCATCGCGGTGATCTGCATGCCGACGCCACGGGCGTCCGAGTCGGCCGCCTCGTCGTCCTTGCCGGTGTACTGCACCAGGACGCCGACCTGCGGGGGCAGGTCCTGGGCCTTACGGTGCAGGTAGACCGCGACGGTGCCGTCGACGATCGTGAAGCGGTTGAGGACGATCTTCTCGCCGATCTTGGCGGCGTAGTCCTGCACCAGGTCGGCGACGGTCTTGCCGTCCTCGATCGTGGCGGCGAGCAGCGCGGCGGCGTCGGCGAGCTTGTTCTGCTCACCGAAGCTGACCAGGCGCTGGCCCAGCTCGACGAAGTCGGCGGTCTTGGCGACGAAGTCGGTCTCGCAGTTGAGCTCGAGCAGCGCCGAACCGGAGTGGCTGACGATGCCGTTCGCGGCGGTGCGGCTGGCGCGCTTGCCGACGTCCTTCGCACCCTTGATGCGGAGGAACTCGACGGCCTTCTCGAAGTCGCCCTCGGACTCCTCCAGCGCCTTCTTGCAGTCCATCATGCCGGCACCGGTGAGGTCGCGGAGCTTCTTCACGTCCGCGGCGGTGTAGTTAGCCATGACTCTTCTCTCGATGTCAGTTCGGGACTCAGCCGCCGCCGCTGTCGCGGCGACGGCTGAAACACACCTGGGTCGACTGAGCTCTGATTACTCGGCGGGCGCGGCGGCCGCGACGGGCTCGGCCGGGGCCTCGGCGGCGGGCGCCTCAGCGGCCGGGGCCTCGGCGGCCTCGGCCGGAGCCTCGGCGGCCTTCTTCTCGGCACCCTCGTAGAGGTCCCGCTCCCACTCGGGCAGCGGCTCGCCGGCGGCGACGGTGCCCGCCTCGGGCTTCTCGTCGGCGCCGCCACGGCCACGGCCGGAGCGCTTGATCAGACCGTCGGCGACGGCCGCGGCGATGACCTTGGTCAGCAGCTCGGCGGACCGGATCGCGTCGTCGTTGCCCGGGATCGGGAAGTCGACCTCGTCCGGGTCACAGTTGGTGTCCAGCACCGCGATGACCGGGATGCCCAGCTTGCGGGCCTCGTCGACGGCGATGTGCTCCTTCTTGGTGTCCACGACCCAGATCGCCGACGGCGTCTTGGTCATGTCCCGCAGACCGCCGAGGGTCTTCGTGAGCTTGGTCTTCTCACGGAAGAGCTGGAGGGTCTCCTTCTTGGTGTAACCCGCGGCGGTGCCGGTCAGGTCACCCAGGGCCTCGAGCTCCTTCATCCGCTGAAGGCGCTTGTACACCGTCTGGAAGTTGGTCAGCATGCCACCCAGCCAGCGGTGGTTGACGAACGGCTGGCCGACCCGCGTCGCCTGCTCGGCGATGGCCTCCTGCGCCTGCTTCTTGGTGCCGACGAAGAGGATGTGGCCACCCTCGGCGACGGTGTCCCGCACGAACGCGTACGCCTTCTCGATGTAGTCGAGCGTCTGGCGCAGGTCGATGATGTAGATGCCGTTACGCTCGGTGAAGATGAAGCGCTTCATCTTCGGGTTCCAGCGACGGGTCTGGTGCCCGAAGTGGACACCGCTCTCCAGCAGCTGGCGCATGGTCACGACGGCCATGGTGGTGCTCCCTGATCTATCCCTGGTTGTCACGCCCACCGGCGGTGGGCGTCCTGGCGCCCGGTCACCGGCCACGGTCGGACCCGACGATCATCGGGACCAGGGAGGACCGGCGCCGCCGGCCGTCGCTGAGTGAACAGCGCTCAGAACCGTCGGAGGGCGCGCGAGGTCGACCGCGTGGGCGGTCGCCGGAAACAAGCATACGCCAACGTGTTGATCGACCCGGTCCGCCCTCGGGCGAGCGGCTCTCCCCCGCTCGTCCCGCGCCTCGGCCTTTCCCCCGCTCCCCTGTTCACTTCCGGTCAGGCCCACGCGGCCGTTCCTCCATCGGGGTGTCCTTCCCCCTCAGGCGGCGCTCTTCCTACGCGCGGGCCTCCGGTCAGGCGGTTCCGGTCAGACGGTTCCGGTCAGGCGACCGCGAGGCCCGCGGCGAGGAGGAGGATCAGGCCGGCCGGGAGGTAGACCAGGGGCGGGCGCAGCCACGCCTCGCGGGGCGCGGCCGTGGTACCGGCCGCGGCGAAGAGGCCGAAACCGGTCAGCGCCAGCCCCAGGGTGAGCAGCACCGCCGGGACGATCCCGCGCGCGGTCGGGGTGCCGGCGAAGGTCGCGGTCATCAGCAGCCGCAACACCGGCACCAGCAGTACCAGCACCGCCACCGCGAGGATCACCGCGGAGAGCGGGCGGCGAGTGCGGTACACCCCGTCGGCGGGACGCCCCCGGTCCGAGCGCCCCTGGTCCGACCGGCTCTGCGTCGAACGGCCCTGGGTCGAACGGCCCTGGGCCGAACGGCGGCGCTCCGCGGTGACCGGCGGGACCAGGCTCGTCGGCTCGGCGACCGGCGGCACCGGTTCGAGCGGGGCGGGCGGACCCGGTGCCGGAAACGGCGGAACCGACGGCTGGACCGGCGGGTACTCCGCGCCGCGGATCGGGATCCGGCCGGAGTCGGCGGGGCGCTGCTCGGGCAGGCGCAGGCCACCGGTGTCGTACGGATCGCCGCCGAACGCGTGCGAACCCGTCGCCTCCTCCTGGTCACGATCGGGGTACCGGTTCCCCGTGTACCAGCTGGGCCCGCTCTCGTCGGCGTAACGATGCTCCACGACAGGGGACCGTAGCGCGGAATCCCCCTCCCCGCGCTATCACACCGAAAGGTGACGCACCGGGAATCCACAATCCCGGCCTGTCCACAGCGCCCCGGCGGGACGGACCGGATCCCTGCCACCGTCCGCCGCATGACGACTCAGCGACGGGCGGTCGGCGCGTACGGCGAGCGACTCGCCGCCCGGCATCTCGAGGACAGCGGCCTGACCGTCCTGCGGCGCAACTGGCGCTGCCCGGACGGCGAGGTCGACCTCATCCTGCGCGACGGCGAGGACGTGGTCTTCTGCGAGGTGAAGACCCGGCGTACCGCGGCCTTCGGCCCACCGGCGGCCGCGGTCACCCGCCGAAAGATCCGCAAACTGCGGCAACTGGCCGCGCGCTGGCTGGCCGAGTCCGGCGAGCACGCCCGCCAGATCCGCTTCGACGTGGTCGAGGTCCTCCCCCAGCCACGGGGCGCCGCCCGCGTGGTGCACATCCGGGACGCGTTCTGATGAGCTACGCCCGCGTACTCTGCGTCGGCCTGATCGGCGTGAGCGGCCGCCTGGTCGAGGTCGAGGCCGACCTCTCCACCGGCCTGCCCGCCCTGGTCCTGACCGGCCTCCCGGACGCCGCCCTGAACGAGGCCCGCGACCGGGTCCGGGCCGCCATGGTCAACTCCGGCCAGGAGTGGCCCAACCGCCGCATCACGGTGAACCTCCTCCCCGCCGATCTGCCCAAACACGGCAGCGGCTTCGACCTCGCGATCGCCGCGGCCCTGATGGCCGGCACCGGCAGACTGCCGCCCGCGCCGCTCGACGGTGTGGTGCTGCTGGGCGAGCTCGGACTGGACGGCACGGTCCGCCCGGTCCGCGGGGTGCTGCCGATGGTGGCCGCGGCGGCCCGCGCGGGCGTCACCCGGATGATCGTCCCCGTCGAGAACGCCCGGGAGGCCGCGGTGGTGCCCGGTGTCACGGTGCGCGGCGTGGACTCCCTGCACCGTTTCGTCGACTTCGTCCTGGGAACCGGGCCGCTCCTCGAACCGCCCCCGGAGAGCACCGTGCCGGTCACGCCCGGCCCGGACCTGGCCGATCTGACCGGTCAGCAGATCGGCCGATACTCCCTGGAGATCGCCGCCGCGGGCGGGCATCACCTCGCGCTCTTCGGCCCGCCCGGAGCCGGCAAGACGATGCTCGCGGAACGCCTTCCGTCCCTCCTGCCACTGCTGGACGACGACGCGGCGCTCGAGGTGACCGCGCTCCAGTCGATCGCCGGTCTGCTCCCGTCCGACGGCGGGCTGATCCGCAGACCGCCGTTCCAGGCGCCGCATCACACATCGAGTCAGGCCTCCCTGATCGGCGGAGGTCCCGGGCTCGCCCGGCCGGGCGCGCTCTCCCTGGCTCACCGCGGCGTCCTCTTCCTCGACGAGGCCCCCGAGATAGCCCGCGCCACCCTCCAAGCCCTGCGGCAGCCGCTGGAGAGCGGCCGGGTGGTGCTGGCCAGGGCGCGCGGCACGACCGAGTACCCGGCCCGGGTCCAGCTCGTGATCGCGGCGAATCCCTGCCCGTGCGCGTCGCCGGCCGGCGACCACCTGTGCACCTGCGGTCCGGTGATCCGGCGGCGATACCTGGGCCGGCTCTCCGGGCCGTTCCTGGACCGGATCGACATCAGGGTCAACCTGCTGCCGCTGCGCGCCTATCACCTGCTGGACCCGGCCCAGGCGTCCGAGGCCTCGGCCACGATCGCCACCCGGGTCGCGCGGGCGCGTTCCGCGTCCGCGGCGCGCTGGGCGGCGGACGGATGGCGCCTCAACGGCGAGGTTCCGGGCCCGGCACTGCGGCAGCACCCCTGGGCCCTGCCACCCGCGGACACGGTCATGTTGCGCCGTGCCCTGGACCGGGGCGACATCTCGGCACGGGGCTTCGACCGCGTGCTGCGCATCGCCTGGTCGATAGCCGACCTCGACGGACGCGACCGGCCGGGCCGGGCCGACGTCGGCGAGGCCCTCCAACTACGAACCGGAGAAAAAGGATGACCACCGACCCGACGACACGCCCCGCGGCCCGCCTCCGGCCGACGGCCGCAGGTGAAGCCACCATCCCGGCGTGCTTACGGCCACGCCCCTCCGGGAGACCGAAACGCCGGGAACGAGCCGCGTGGCTGATCCCGCCTCTTCGGGCGAAACGGGTTCGGTACCGCCCGGACGGGGGTTCGCTGCGGCCGGTCGTCGCCGGGGCGGATTCGTCGGTGGGGCGGAGGGAGCCGTGACCGACGGCGTGGTGGAGGGAGCGGATGTGGCGGCCCGCGTGGCGCTCACCTGGCTGGCGGAGCCCGGGAATCGGGTGGTCTGGGCGCTGGTGAAGGCGCACGGGGCTACTGAGACACTGGAGCGCTTGCTGCGTGGTGACATACCGGACGGGCCGTTGCGGGCGGCGGTCAACGCGCGCACCGCGAACGCGGACGCGCGGAAGGTCGCCGAAGCGGCGCTGCGGCGCGGTGAACGGGTCGGGGCACGGCTGATCGTGCCCGGAAGTCCGGAGTGGCCGCCGTGCGTGGACGAGCTCGCCGGGCTGGAGATGACGGCGCCGGGGCGGGTCAACTGGGACACCCGGACGCCGCTCTGCTTCTGGGTACGCGGAGAGCACCCCCTGCACGAGACCCTGGACCGATCGATCGCGGTCGTCGGGGCGCGGGCCGCCACGTCGTACGGGACCCATGTGACCCATGAGATGGCGTACCAGCTGGCCGGTGAGAGGTGGACCGTCGTGTCGGGCGGCGCGTTCGGGATCGACGCGGCGGCACACCGGGCGGCGCTGGCGGCCGGTGGCCGTACGGTCGCGGTGCTGGCCTGCGGGGTGGACCGGCCCTATCCGGTGGGCAACACCGCGATGTTCGAGCGGGTGCTGGCGAAGGGGCTGCTGATCAGCGAGTGGCCGCCGGGCGCGGAGCCGCTGCGGCACCGGTTCCTGATCCGGAACCGGGTGATCGCGGCGGCGACGGCCGGGACCGTGGTGGTCGAGGCGTCGGCGCGCAGCGGGGCCGCCCAGACGATGAGCCGGGTGCTGGCCCTGAACCGGCGGGCCATGGTGGTGCCGGGGCCGGTCACCTCGGCCATGTCGGTCGGGTGCCACGAACTGCTGCGGACTCACCCGTACGCGAGGCTGGTGACCTCGGCCGCCGACGTGCTGGAGGAGGTCGGCCGGGCCGGTGAGTACCTGGCGCCGCCGCCACGCGGGCGGGAGCACCCACGGGACGCGCTGGACGAGGAGTCGGCGCTGATCCTGGAGGCGCTGCCGCGGAACGGGACGTCCACACCGGAGGAGATCTCCGCGGGCGCACGGCTCGGCCTGCGCACGGTGCTGCGGCGGCTGTCGCTGCTGGAGGCCGAGGGCCTCGTGGTCCGCCGGGAGTCCGGCATCGCCCTGGCCCGCTCCTGACTCCGCGCAGCCCCGGAACCGACCGCGGAACAGAGCCCCGCGCACATTGCGCGCAGCGCCTAGCTGGCGTTGTGTCAACGCCCGGGAGAGGGAAATCCGCAGATTCGTTCGCGGGTTCCGCAAGGCTCCGGCCACGGTCCCGGCCGGGTCACGCGGCCCGCGAAGACCCTCGTCCGTTGTCGCGCCGCGCGATGCGGGGCGACAACGGTTTCACTCCTCGGTCTCGTCCACATCCCGTCGGTGGATCTTCATCCACGCCTCGACGTCCTCGGTCAGCCAGACCTTGCCTTGTGCCAGGTCAGCGACCGGTTTCGGAAAGTCGGCCCGGCTGGTGATCTGGTACGCCCGCTGCCGGCTCACGCCGCCCAGGCGGATGCGGATCTCGTGCGCGCCCATGAGTCTGATCGGCTTCACTCCCACATGATCGACCGTAGGCGCGGGACTATTAGTCGCTTGCAGGGTTGTCGGCCGACAGCTTGTCTGGTGCTACCTAGGATCCGCCTCATGCCTTCCCGTCGGACAGGCACTCCACGAGTGCCCCTTTCCCCTGTTCACCGCCGAGACTGGCGGACACTGTGGCGACGCTGTGTCTGCGGCCTCCGGGCACCCTGTGTGGACCTGCTGGTTCCGCCGTCGACACCCGACTATCCGATTCACTCTCCGGTGCGACCGACCTCCGAGGACCGGCCCCCTCCGGATCCCGGCGGCACGACGGCGGGGCCCGGCGGCACAGCGGCGGGGCCCGGCGGCACGCCATGGTCCGGTGCGGCGGCGCCGAGGCCCGGTGAGACGGCCCGGATCCCGCTCCCCCGCCACGTCGCCCGGAACGTGGGCCGTGCCGGGAACCTCACGCCCGCCCAGGAGTTCCGGACCGGTGGGAACGCCCCGGGCAAGCACCGCGACCACGGCACCGGCCACGGCACCGGCCACGGCACCGGCCGGCGATCCGCCTGACCGACCCGCCTGACCGACCCGCCGGAACGACCAGGTCCGGGACGCCGTGCCCGGACGGATCGGGGAGACCCATGAGCACCGACGACGAGCATCTGCACGATCGCCCGCACTGGAACTGCCGTGTCTGCGGCGCGCCCTGGCCCTGCGATCCCGCCCGGGAACGCCTGCTCCGGGAGTACCGCGCCTTCCCGTCCCTGCTGCGCGTCTACCTCTCCTCGCAGATGTACGACGCCATCGAGGACATGCCGGCCGGGAGCCGTACGGCGCCGCACGACCTCTACGAACGGTTCCTGGCCTGGACCCGGGACCCACCGGAGCGCCTCTGAGCGGGATAGGCGGCCCGCGTCCCGGAACCCGGCCCGCGTCCCGGAACCCGGCCGGCGTCCCGGAACCCGGCCGGCGCCACGGCCTGACCCGGAGCGCGCCCGGCCTCCGAGACGCGGACACAGCCGGGCGCCCGGGCTCCGAGCGCGGACGCACCCGGGCGCCCGGGCTCCGAGACGCGGGCTATGCGCGCGTCCGGCGCCGGTAGCCGCGGCCCTCGTGCCAGGACTCGATGACCAGGTGATCCGCGGGCACGCCGACGTAGGTCAGCACGACCTCGCGGATGTCCACCCGGAAGAACCCGGCGTCCTGGTGCGGGGAGTCCGCCGGTGGTGGGATGGCGACCGCCAGGCCGGCGAGCTTGGCGTCGCCCGCCCAGGTCTCCGGGTTCTCCGCCGGGGGCTCCAGCGTCGGGCAGTGCATGGCGATCCGCGGGTCCCGCTGGACGTCACGCAGCTTCACCGCGCCGGGCATCGAGCCGAAGGTGACCTCACCGTCCTTGAACTCCGCCTCGGTGGCGCTGATCCGGGGCGAACCGTCGCGGCGGAGGGTCGCGATGGTCTTGTTGGTGCCGGCCTCGAAGCGCTGCCGCACCCGCGCGGCGAACTCCGGCGCCGCCTTCTCGATCTCTTCCCACTGAGCCATGCCCCGACGCTATGCCGGGGGTGTGACAGGAACCGGGACGACTTGACGATCACGAGCACACGGGCCACGGTCGAGGACGATGCGTACCCGGGACATGCACGCCGCCCTGCCGCCCGCGCTCCGCGACGCGGCCGACCGTTTCGCGCGCTACCTCGCCTCGGTCGAGGGGCGCTCCGCGCACACCGTCCGCGCGTACGCCGGCGACGTGATCTCGCTGCTCGACCACGCGGCGCGGCAGGGCTACGCGGACGCCGGGGAGCTCGACCTCGCCGTGCTGCGCGGCTGGCTGGCCGCCCGGCTCGCCGAGGGGGCCGCACGCACCTCTCAGGCTCGCCGTGCGGCCACGGCACGGGCCTTCACCGGGTGGGCCCACCGTTCCGGGCTCACGGCCGCTGACGTGGGCGCTCCGCTGGCGAGCCCGAAGGCGCACCGCGACCTCCCCGCGGTCCTGCGCGCCGACCAGGCCGCCGCGCTGGTCACCCAGGAGAGACAGGCCACTCGAGAGAGACAGGCCACTCGAGAGAGACAGGCCACTCGAAAGGGGCAGTCCGGCCCGGGCGCTCGGGAAGGCCGGGAAGGACCAGGAAGAAACGACAATGCGGACGAGGCCCTGGCGATCCGGGACCGGGCCGTCCTGGAGCTGCTGTACGCCACCGGCATCCGGGTGAGCGAGCTCTGCCAACTGGACCGCGGCGACGTTGACCACGCCCGTCAGGTGGTCCGGGTGCTCGGCAAGGGCGCCAAGGAACGCGCGGTCCCTTTCGGTCACCCGGCCCGCGACGCCCTCGACCTCTGGCTGCGCGCGGGGCGGGATCGGCTCACGACGCCGGGCAGCCGGGACGCGCTCTTCCTCGGCCTCAAGGGCGGCCGCGTCCAGCAGACCGTGGTCCGCCGGATCGTCGCCGACGCCGCCCGCCGGGCCGGGCTGCCGCACACCAGCCCGCACGGCCTGCGCCACTCCGCCGCCACCCACCTGCTCGACGGCGGCGCCGACCTGCGCGCAGTCCAGGAGTTGCTCGGCCACAGCTCGCTGTCGAGCACCCAGATCTACACCCACGTCTCCACCGAACGCCTCCGCGCCGCCTTCAACCAGGCACACCCCCGCGCCTGAGACAGGAGGACGGCCCGGGAGGACGGAACGGGAGAGGCGGCCCGGGAGAAGCCGCCCGGGAGAAGCGGGGCGGGGAGCCCTGCCGGGACACGTACCATCCAGGCCATGAGCGCCGAAGATCCGCCACGGCCCGTTCCCGGCGCACGGCTCCTGTTCTCGCTGGATCCGGCGGTCTCCTACCTCAACCACGGGTCGTTCGGCGCGCTCCCGATCCCCGTGCAGCGCGCACAGCAGCGCCTCCGGGACGAGATGGACGCCAACCCGATGCGCTTCTTCGGCGACGGGCTGCTCGACCGGATCGTCCACACCCGACGGCACCTGGCCGGTTTCCTCGGCGCCGACCCGGACGGCAGCGCGCTGGTCCCGAACGCCACCGCCGCGGCCTCGCTGGTGCTGCAGTCGGTCCCGCTCGGCCCCTCGGACGAGGTGCTGCTCACCGATCACGTCTACGGCGCGGTCGCGATGGCCGTCCGCCGCCAGTGCCGCCGGACCGGCGCGAGCGCGCGGACGGTCGCCCTCCCCTGGGGCGCCTCCGCTTCCGAGATCGTTTCCCGGGTACGCGCTGCCCTGCGGCCGGGACGGACCCGGCTTCTCGTGGTGGACCAGGTCACGTCGCCGACCGCCACCCTCCTGCCGGTCCGCGAGCTCACCGCCGCGGCCCGGGAGCACGGCATCCCGGTGCTGGTCGACGCCGCCCACGCGCCCGGCATGCTGCCCGTGGACGTCGGTGCGATCGGGGCCGACTTCTGGGTGGGGAACCTGCACAAGTGGGCGTGGGGCACCGCGCGGCACCGGGCTGCTGGCCGTGGCGCCCGCCTGGCGGCGCCGGATCGACCCGCTCGTCGTCTCCTGGGAGCAGGATCGGGGCTTCCCGCTCTCCGTCGAGTTCCAGGGCACGCTGGACTACACCCCGTGGCTGGCGGCGCCCGCCGGCGTCTACACGCTGCGCACGCTCGGACCCGACGTGGTGCGGGCGCACAACGCCTCCCTGGCGGCGTACGGTCAACGGGTCGTCGGTGAGGCACTCGGCCTCGCGCCCGCCGACCTGCCGGACCCCGGCGGACCCGGGGTGGCCATGCGTGTCGTGCCGCTGCCCGCCGGGCTGGCCACGACGTTCCCCGAGGCGCACGCGCTGCGCCGGCACATCGCCGACAAGCTGGGCGTGGAGACGCAGGTGAGCGCCTGGGGCGGCCGGGGCCTGCTCCGGCTGAGCGCGCAGGTCTACAACCGGCCGCAGGAGTACCACCACCTGGCCGAGCGCCTCCCCGCCGTGCTCAGCGAGTGGCAGCGGTAGGAGAGCAAGCGCCAAGCAGGCAGGCGGACGGCGGTGGCGGGGAACCGCGTGGCGACGGTAGGGCCCGGCGGCTACCGGTCGAGCGGCAGGAGCCGGACCCGGCCCAGGCCGAGCAGGCTCAGCGGGTCCAGGTAGCGGGCGCCCTCGCGCAGGCCCCAGTGCAGGCAGGCCACGGCGGGACAGCCCGGGTGGCCCGGTTCGAGGGTGCCGAGCGGATCGCCCGCCGCCAGCACGTCACCGGGCGCCACCGCGGCGATCACCGGCTCGTAGGTGGTCCGCAGGCCGCCGGGGTGCGCCACGCTGACCACCCCGCGCCCGGCGAGGATCCGGGCGTAGACCACCACCCCGGCGCCCGCCGTACGGACCGTCGTGCCGGGCGGGGCCGCCAGGTCGGCACCGCGGTGCCCGGCGAGCCAGGGCCGGGGCGGCGGGTCGAACCGGCGGGTCACCCGCGGCGGCGCCACCGGCCAGGCGAACACGGCCGGCCGCGGCACCGGACTCCGCAACGCCGGGGCCCACGCCGGCGGGCCGGGGAGAAGCGGGAGCGGTAGGAGGAGGAACGCGAGCAGTGTCATGTGGGCGAGGCTGCCCGGCCGTCACCCGGCCGGGCGCCCGCCCTGTGGACGACCGCCCGCTGTGGAGAACCCGGTCAGCCGCCGAAGCCGGGCTCGTCCGGCAGCGAGATATCCGGCTTCTCCAGCTCCTCCACGTTCACGTCCTTGAACGTCATCACCCGCACGTTCTTGACGAAACGGGCGGGACGATACATGTCCCAGACCCAGGCGTCGTGCATCTCGACCTCGAAGTACACCTCGCCGTCGGAGTTGCGCACGTGCAGGTCGACCTGGTTGGCCAGGTAGAACCGGCGCTCCGTCTCCACGACGTAGGAGAACTGGCGGACGATGTCGCGGTACTCCCGGTAGAGCTGCAGCTCCATCTCGGTCTCGTACTTCTCGAGATCCTCTGCGCTCATCGTGTCTCGCCCTCCATGGCCTCATCTTCCCCCACCGACGGCGACGGCTGAGGCTGCTCGCCCGACGCCACGCCGACGGTACCCTCAGCCGCTGCCGGAAGCAGCAGCGGCTCGGTAACGGATACGTCGAACAACGACGGAGCAACGACCGGTGCCGCGACCGGACGGCGCGCCTTCGGTGGCCGGTTTCCCCGGCCCGAGGCGGCGGCCACGTTCACGTACGAGAACCGGTGCTCGGCGCAGGGCCCGTGCGCGGTCAGCGCGGCCGTGTGCTCCTCGGTTATGTAACCCTTGTGCACCGCGAAGCCGTAGTGCGGGAACTTCGCGTCCAGCTCGACCATCAGGCGATCCCGGGTGACCTTGGCGAGCACGCTGGCCGCCGCGACGCAGGCGGCGACCCGGTCGCCCTTCCACACCGCGAGACCCGGCACGCCCAGCCCGTCCACCGGGAAGCCGTCGGTCAGCACGTACTCCGGGCGGACGGTCAGCGACGCCAGCGCCCGGCGCATCGCGGCCAGATTGCAGACGTGCAGGCCGCGCGCGTCGACCTCGGCCGGCGGGATGATCATCACGGACCAGGCCAGCGCCCGGTCGACCACCTCGGCGTACACCCGTTCCCGGGCCGTCGCGGTGAGCAGCTTGGAGTCGGCCAGCCCGGGGACCTCGCCACGGCGGCCGCCCGGCAGGATCGCGGCGGCCGCGACGAGCGGACCGGCACAGGCGCCCCGGCCGGCCTCGTCGGCGCCGGCCACGTGCGCGAAGCCGCGCCGCTGCAGCGCCTGCTCCAGCGCGTAGAGACCGGCTTCCCGGCGCACGATCGTACGGGGCGGGGCGAGCATCAGCCCTCCTCCCGCGCGTCGAGCGACCCTGGCGCAGGCACACCGGGCACCGCCGGAACCGGCGCCGCTGGGGATGGGCCGGGCGACAGGTGGTGGTGGCGGACCAGGTCGGCCAGTTCCTCGGGGTAGATCAGCGCGTCGCTGGCGTCGATCTCGGTCGCCGACCACCAGCGGTGCTCGGTGATCGTCCGCTGCTCCTCGTCGTTCATCCCGGCGGTGTCGACCTGCCAGTCGCTCACCCGGAACAGGAAGATGTCCTGGGTCTGGCGGTAGTCGCGGCCGTCGTACGAGAACTCGGCGGTCTGGTGCACGATCGGCTCGCCGAGATCGGCCGGGGTGACCCGGAGCCCGACCTCCTCGAAGACCTCACGGGCCGCCGCCTCGACGGTGCTCTCGCCCGGCTCCAGCCCACCACCCGGGGTGAACCACCAGCGCAGCCCCGGGCGGGCGGGATCGCCGCCGTGCAGCAGCAGAACCCGCCCGGCGTGATCCAGCAACAGGACGCGGCCCGCGCAGCGCTCGATGACGGTCACCCCGCTAGGGTATTCGCCCGCGGCGGATCTTACGAACGCGCCCGGGTCACTGTGCCGAGGCGTTCGGGATGTCGTCGTACTCCGAGGGGATCGTCAGCCACGTCGCCCGGTTGACCGGCCAGAAGATCGTGAACGCGCGCCCGACCACCGAGTCGATGGTGATCGTCGCGTCCTGGATCTTGCCCGACTCGTCCGCCGCGGTGCTCTGCTCGTAGTGCTCCAGGGAGTCGCCGGAGGCCTCGCGGTGGTCGCCCATCACCCAGAGCCGGCCGTCCGGCACGGTGATGTCGAACTCCTCGTCGGCGACCTGGTTCCGGGTGCCGTCGGCGGCGGTGTAGACGTACGGCTCGTCCAGCGAGTGCCCGTTGATCTGCAGGCGGTGCTCGGAGTCGCAGCAGACCACGTGGTCGCCGGGCGTACCGATGACGCGCTTGATGAAGTCCTCGCCCTCGGCGCCCGACTGCCACTCGCTCGGTGCCTTGAAGACGATGATCTCGCCGCGCTTGGGGTCGCGGAAGTCATAGACGAGCTTGTTGACCAGCACCCGGTCCCAGACGTTGAGCGTGTGCTCCATCGACGGGGACGGGATGTAGAACGTCTGCAGCACGAAGGCGCGAACCAGTACGGCGACCAGGATCGCTACGAACAGCAGGATGGGCAGTTCGCGCCAGAAGGAGCCGTGGCGCTTTTCGGTCTGCTCGTCAATCACGCTCGGAGCCTACGTCGTCGAGTCACGAAGGACATGCCGGAACGCGCGGAGAACGCGGCACTCAGCAGTAACGGCAGCAGGCTGACGGCGACGGTGGGGTTCTGGCGCGGCTGCGGCGAGACGGGCCCGGCGGCCGCGGTCGGATGCTCGGTGGCGAAGTTCTTCCAGACGTCCGGGATGCTGAGCCCGGTGAATCTGCTGCTCGGCCAGACGATCACGAAGGCGCGACCGATCACGTTCTCGATCGGCACCGGACCCTGGCATCGCGCGTCCTGGGAGACCGAGCGGTGATCGCCCATCACGAACATCTGGTCGGCCGGGACGGTGACCTCGGCGAATTTCCGGCTGGTGCACTGACCGGCGATGGCCGGCTGGCTCAGATCGGAGTTGAACCCGTCGGCGATGTACGGCTCGTCGATGCCCTCGCCGTTCACGGTGATCCGGCCCTGCTCGTCGCAGCAGGCCACCTTGTCACCCGGAAGGCCGATCACCCGTTTGATGAAGTCCCGCTCACCGGGGCGGCTGACGCCGACCAGGTCGCCGATGGTCCGGCCGAGCTTCGCCAGGAAGGTGTTGCTGACCGGCTCGGTGACCTCGGGCGCCCAGTTGTCGGTGCCGCGGAAGACCACGATCTCGCCGCGCAGGGGGTCGCGCATGTCATAGACGACCTTGTTGACCAGTACCCGGTCCTTCAGCTCCAGGGTCGTCTGCATCGACCCGGAGGGGATGAAGAACGCCTGGACCAGGAAGGTCCTGATCAGCACGGCCAGGCAGAACGCCACCACGAGCAACAACGGCAGCTCCTGCCAGAGCGGCATCTCCTTGCGCCGAATGATCGAGCGCCGTCGCCGCGCCGGCCGATAGCCTTCCATCGGATCCACGTTTCGCATCTCCTGACGCCTGCTGGCCGAATGTCCCCGGATACAGCACTACCGCCCGCGTTTCCCGGCTAGGGGAACGTACGAGCGGTAGCACTGGAATGGTTCACCATCCGGCACACGGCGCAAGCTTAATGGGCCAGCGCCGGTGACTGCCCGATCGGAGTCGGTCAGACGGTCTGCTTCTCCCGCAGCTCCTTGATCTTGGCCTTCTTGCCACGGAGCTCACGCAGGTAGTAGAGCTTGGCGCGGCGCACGTCACCACGGGTGACGACCTCGATCTTGTCCAGCGCCGGGCTGTTGAGCGGGTAGGTCCGCTCCACGCCGACGCCGAAGCTGATCTTGCGGACCTTGAAGGTCTCCCGCAGGCCGGAACCCTGGCGGGCGATCACGACGCCCTGGAAGACCTGGACACGGGAACGGTTGCCCTCGACGACCCGGACGTGCACCTTGAGGGTGTCACCGGCACGGAAGTCGGGAAGGTCGGTGCGCTGCGACTGGGCGTCGAGATCGTCCAGCGTGTTCATCGCTGCATCCTCGTACTAGAGGCGCACCGGGAGTTCGGTGCGCGGTGGGTGATTCTGATCCCCCGCCACTCAAGGAGATCCTCGCCCCACCCCACGGCGCGGGGCGGAGACGGCAACCCCACTACTCTGCCACACCCGGCCGGGGCAGTTCCAATCCGGCCTCGGCCAGCGCCTTCCGGTCCTTCTTGTCGAGGTTCTCCGGCGGGTAGGCGGCGTACATGTCCGGGCGGCGGGCGGCGGTCCGCAGCAGGGCCTGCTCGCGGCGCCAGCGGGCGATCCGGCCGTGGTCGCCGGAGCGCAGCACGTCCGGCACCGCACGATCGCGCCAGGACTGCGGCTTGGTGTAGACCGGGGCCTCCAGCAGACCGGCCGCGTGCGACTCCTCGGTGAGCGAGTCGGCGTTGCCGAGCACGCCGGGGAGCAGCCGGGTGATCGCCTCCATGATCACGATGACCGCGACCTCGCCGCCGAAGAGCACGTAGTCGCCGAGCGAGACCTCGCGGACCGGCATCCGCTCCGCGGCGTCGTCGATCACCCGCTGGTCGATGCCCTCGTACCGCCCGCAGGCGAAGACCAGGTGCTCCAGCGCCGCCAGCTCGTACGCGTCCGCCTGGGTGAACGGCCTGCCGACCGGGGACGGGATGACCAGGGTGGCCCCCGGGGAGGCGACGGCGTCCAGGGCCTGGCCCCACGGCTCCGGGCGCATCACCATGCCGGGACCGCCACCGTACGGCGAGTCGTCGACCGTACGGTGCACGTCGTACGTCCAGGTGCGCAGATCGTGCACGTTCAGGTCGAGCGTCCCGGTGGACCGCGCCTTGCCGATCAGCGAGAGCTCGAGCGGGGCGAAGTAGTCCGGGAAGATCGAGACGATGTCGACCCTCACAGGTCCAGCAGTCCTTCGGGGAGGTCGACGATCACGCGGCCGCCGCGCACGTCCACGGTCGGCACCATCGCGGTGACGAACGGGATCAGGGCGGTCCCGCCGGCGGACTTCGCCAGCACGATCAGGTCCGAGGACGGGGCGTGCTCGATCCGCTGCACGGTGCCGAGCGCGGTGCCGTCGACCGACTCCACCCGCAGCCCGATCAGCTGGTGGTCGTGGAACTCGTCCGGGTCGTCCGGCGGCGCCAGTGTGGCGCTGTCCACCTGCAGGAAGACGCCGCGCATCGCCTCGGCGACGTTGCGGTCGTAGATACCCTCGAAGACGGCGATCCCGCGGCCCTGATGCCAGCGGATCTGTTCGAGGGTGAGTTCTTTCGGTACTTCGAAACGAACTCCGGGGGCAGGCGCGCCCGCCGGGCCGGTGGTCACCCGGCGGTCCCGGGGGACCTCCGTGGTGAACACCGACCCGACGGTGAAGCGTGCCTCGGGCTCGTCGGTCCGCACGACGACGGAGACTTCTCCCCGGATACCGTGCGGCTTACCGATCTGGCCGACGACGAGCAGCATCGATCAGTACGCGTCGACGATGTCGACCCGGATGCCACGCCCGCCGATCGAGCCGATCACCTGGCGCAGGGCCTTGGCCGTACGTCCGCCGCGCCCGATGACCGTTCCCAGGTCCTCCGGGTGCACGCGGACCTCGAGCCGCTTGCCACGGCGAGAGTCGACCATGCGCACCCGGACGTCGTCCGGGTTGTCGACGATGCCCTTGACGAGGTGCTCCAGCGCGGGCCGGAGCGCCCCGTCAGCTTGCGTCGGCGCCGGCACCGGCCGGGTCCCCTGCCGTCTCGGCGACAGCCTCGGCCGGCTTGGTCTCGGCCTCGGCGGGCTTCGACTCGGCCTTGGCCTCGGCGGCCTTCTCGCCCTTGGCCTTCTTCGGCGTGGCGGCCGGCTTGGTCTCGGCGAGACCGGCGGCGGCCTTCGCCTCCTCCTGGTAGATCTCGGTGCGGCTCTGCTTGGCCGGCGCGACCAGCAGCGGCGCCGGGGCGGGCAGGCCCTTGAACTTCTGCCAGTCGCCCGTCTTCTCCAGGATGCGCTGCACGGGCTCGCTCGGCTGCGCGCCGACGGAGAGCCAGTACTGCACGCGCTCGGACTTGACCTCGATCACCGAGGGGTGTTCCTTCGGCTGGTAGATGCCGATGTACTCGATGGCGCGGCCGTCGCGCTTGGTGCGCGAGTCGGCGACGACGATGCGGTACTGCGGGTTGCGGATCTTGCCCATCCGCAGGAGCCGGATCTTAACGGCCACGGTGTATTCGCTCCTGATGCATAGCGCGGGTGAGCCGACGGAACCCACGTGGGGATGCGGGACCGATGTCTCGTGGATTGGCCGCGCCAGGGGTTAGAGGGCGCCTGAACGCGAGCCGGATACCAGCTGACCATTCTGCCAGATGGCACGCGACACCCGCCAACCGACCCTAGGCGCGGGCCACCACCGGCCGGTCCCAGCCCTCGGGCAGCTCAGCCGGGGTCTCCCAGGACGGATCGGGCCGGAAGTCGAGCCAGGTGCCGTCGAACGGGAACTCCCCCGCCTCGATCTTCTTGATCACCCGGCGCCCCTCGGCCCAGACCGCGTCCGGGTCGGGGACCCAGTAGAGCTCCGGGAAGGCCAGCCGCTCGGCGAACTCGTCCTCGTCCTTCCACCGCCAGGAGAGGTCGGGGAACGCCTCGACGTCGAGGTCCTGGTCGATCACGTCGAACCCGGCGACGTCGCCGTCGTCCCAGCGGACGGCGGCCTCCTCCAGGTTGACGTAGTAGTTCTTGAAGTCGCCCGCATCGGTCCGGAAGAGCCAGACCGAGTGGTTCACCCCCGGCGGGAAGAACCGCAGCACGCCCGGTCCCTGCCAGGTCGCCGGGCGCGGGCTCTTGGGGGCGGCCATCCAGGCCTCGTACGACAGGTCGCGCGGCCCGAGGCCGTCGAGCGTCCGCTCGACGGCGATCACCGAGCCGCGGGCCACCCAGATGAGCAGCCCGCGCTCGTCGTCCGAGACCACCCGGCCGGGATGCACGAAGGCGATCCGGCCGTGGTGGGTGTCCCGGTGCAGGACCAGACGTCCCGGTGTGAAGGCCACGATCAGAACGTCACGATCAGTAGGAGCGGGCCAGGTACGCGATCAGGCCGGGCTCGTCGTCCGACTCGGGCATCGTGCCGTCCTCGCGGGTCAGGCAGCGGACCGTGACGGCCTTGCCGTTCGCCTCCTTCTCGCCCGCCTCGCCGACCGCCGACCACGGCACCCGGGCGAACCCGGTCTGCGCGGCGTCGATCGCCTCGCCCAGCGTCTTCACGTCGAAGGTGCGCTCCGCACGGAAGGCCAGCGCGTCGTCGAAGAGGCGCTGCTGGTCGGCCTTGAGCGCGGCCTCCACCGCGGCGGCCGCCTCGCCCAGCGGCAGCGGCGACTTGGAGCCGTCGATCCGCCGGGCCACGGTCACGTTGCCGGTGGCCAGGTCGCGGGGACCGACCTCGACGCGGACCGGGATGCCCTGCAGCTCCGCGTCCACGGCACGCCGGCCGAACGGGATGTCGGCACGGTCGTCGAGCTTGACGCGTACCCCCAGGGCCTTGAGCTCGTCACGGAGCTGGACCGCCGCCTCGGTGACGCCCTCGCCGGCCTTGACCACCATGATCTGTACCTGGATCGGCGCGAGGCGCGGCGGCAGCCGCAGGCCGTTGTCGTCGCCGTGCACCATGATCAGACCGCCGAGCATCCGGGTCGAGGTGCCCCACGAGGTGGTCCAGGCGTGCTCGACGGTCCGCTCGGCCGACGAGTAGGTGATGTCGAACGCCTTCGCGAAGTTCTGCCCGAGCTCGTGCGAGGTGCCCATCTGCAGCGCCTTGCCGTCGCCCATCATCGCCTCGACGGTCATCGTGTTGGTGGCACCGGCGAAGCGCTCACCCCTGGTCTTGCGGCCGGGGATCACCGGGATCGCCAGCAGGTCCTCCATGAACGCCTGGTAGACGTGCTTGTGGATCTCGCGGGCGTGATCCCGGGCGTCCTGCTCGGTGGCGTGCGCGGTGTGACCCTCCTGCCAGAGGAACTCGGTGGTGCGCAGGAAGGTCCGCGGGCGCAGCTCCCACCGGACCACGTTCGCCCACTGGTTGAGCAGCAGGGGCAGGTCACGGTACGAGTCCACCCACTTGGCCATGAACTCGCCGATCACGGTCTCGCTGGTGGGGCGGACCACCAGCGGCTCGGCGAGCTCCTTGCCGCCGGCGTGGGTGACCACGGCCAGCTCCGGCGAGAAGCCCTCGACGTGGTCGGCCTCACGGCGCAGGTAGTTCTCCGGGATGAAGAGCGGGAAGTAGGCGTTCTGAACGCCCTGCTCCTTGATCCGCGCGTCCATGTCGGCCTGCATCCGCTCCCACACGGCGTAACCGACCGGCCGGATGACCATCGTGCCGCGCACCGGGCCGTTGTCGGCGAGCTGCGCCTTGGCGATGAGGTCCTGGTACCAGCGGGGGAAGTCCTCCGCACGGGGAGTGAGCACGCGAGCCATGAGGAAGCATCGTAGTCGCGGCCCCGGTGCAACCCTCCGGGTGGGCTTCCCGTGTCCCTCGGCAGAGGAGGACGGGGTGACGATGGAGTTCGACGACTTCTACCGGGACACCGCCCGGCGGCTGGCGCGCTACGCGTACGGCCTGACCGGCGACCCGGGCGAGGCACAGGACCTGGTCCAGGAGGCGTACGCGCGGGCCTGGCAACGGTGGCGGCGGGTGTCGGCGTACGAGGATCCCGAGGCGTGGCTGCGCCTGGTGGTAAACCGGCTCTCCGCCGACCGGTGGCGCCGGATCTTCGTACGCCGGGCCCGCGCCGAGGCCGAACCGCCACCCGCGCCGGTCGATCCCCCCTCGGAGAACCTGGTGCTACTGGTCCGGGCGATGCGCGAGCTGCCGGACGCGCAGCGCCGCGCCCTCGCCCTGCACTACCTGCTGGACCGTTCGATCGCCGAGATCGCCGTGGAGACCGGCGCCGCACAGGGCACCGTCAAATCCTGGCTCTCCCGGGGCCGGTCCGCGCTCGCCGCCGCCCTCGGCGACACCATCGTGCCGGAAGGAGCCCGTCGTGCCCGCTGACATCGACGACCTGTTCGCGGCGCTGGGCCGCGAGGCCGACGCCCTTCCGCTGCCCCCGCCCGGGGCCGCGATCCGCCGTGGCCGGCGGCGCAACCGCAACCGCGCGGCGCTCGCGGCGTCCGCCGTGCTCCTCGTCGTGCTCGCCGGGGTCGGCCTCGCCGTCCGGTACCGCCCGGACGACCGCACCCACCCGATCCTCCCCACCACCCAGGACGACCGGGTGAGCGGGATGTCCCCGATCGGCGGGCCGGTCGTCCACGGCGACGGGAACGACACCTGGCAGCGGGTGATCGAGGCGGACGGCCGGATCTACGGTGTCGTGACCCTCCCCGGCGGCGGGGGCCGGGTGGTCGCGGTGGACGCCTCGACCGGGGCGGTGCTCTGGTCGTCCACCACCTACGAGCGCCTCTCCGAGCAGGCCGGGCTGGTCGCGATCCCGGGTGCGCTGCTGGTCACCGAACCCGCGTCGGCGACCGAGCGGACCACGCTGGACCTCGACGCCGACACGCACGTGCTCGATCCGGAGACCGGGCAGAGCACCCTCTCCGTCGCCTGGCAGTTCGGCTCCCGGTGGATCACGGGTGGCGGGATGCTGGTGCTGCAGAACACGAACGGCGCGCTCAAGGGCTTCGATCTCGACGACCTCGATCACACCTGGCGGGTGCCGGCCGGCGACGACACCCCGGCCTATCTGGTGGGCACCGACGAGGTCGGCTCGGGCGATCTCGGGCCGCTCGTCCGGATCACCGACGGCGACCTGGTGCAGGTCACGAAGAGCGGCAAGGTCCGGGTGATCGACATCGGTACCGGGAAGGTCCGGGACACCGTGGCCACCGGTCAGCCGGCGCCGGCCGCCGCGATCGCCGACGACGGGAAGCTCCTCAGCAGCGTGGGCCGGACCCTCCGGGAGACCGACCTGAGCGGCGACGGGACCCGGATCCTCTACACCGCGCCGGCGGGGTGGCGGACGGGCGCCGTCCGGGCCTGCGGCGACGGCCGGCTCTGCCTGTACCAGTACCAGCCCGACGGCGAGCACACCGAGGTCCTCGCGATCGACGCCACCGACGGCGAGGTCGTCTGGAGGAGCTCCACGACCTCCCAGGCGGAGACCTTCCTCCGGGTACGGGGCTCCCGGGTGCTCCTCGGCGGCGCCACCCAGACCGCGGTCTACGACGGTTCCGGCCGCCTGCTCTTCGCCGGGCCGGGCACCGCGGACTGGATCGACGACGACGACGTGCTCTGGGTGGGCGCCGACGGCTCGGTCTCCGCGGTCTCGGCCCGGGACGGCGCCCGCACCGGGCTCGGCACGGTCCCCGGGCTCACCGGCGACTGCGCGGTGAGCGCCGAGGTCCTCGCCTGCCCCACCGGCGGGACGTTGCGCCTCTGGCGGTTCACCCACTGAAGTGGCTGGTGCTCAGGTGTGCCTCGCGCGGCGTGAGGCACACCTGAGCACCAGCCGGAACCGGGACCGGCACGGTCAGCGGATGACCGCGCCGCGCAGGACGATGCGGCTCGGGGCGCGGACCACGCGCAGGTCGGCGCGCGGGTCGGCCTCGTAGACCACCAGGTCGGCGAGGCCGCCCTCGACCAGGCCGGGGAAGCCGAGCCACTCCCGCGCCCTCCACGACGCCGCGGCGAGCACGTCGGCGGCGGGGATGCCGGCCTCGTGCAGGTAGAGCATCTCCTCGGCGGCCAGGCCGTGCCGGATGCCGCCGCCCGCGTCGGTGCCGACGTAGATCGGGACGCCGGCCTCGTGCGCGGCGAGCACCACCTCGGGGAAGTTGTCGCGCAGGGCGATCATGTGGTCGGCGTACCCGGAGAACTTCTCCCGGGCCTGGTCGGCGATCTTCCCGAAGGTCCGGATGTTGATCATCGTGGGGACCAGGGCGGTGCCGCGGCGGGCCATCTCGTCGATCAGTTCGAGGGACAGGCCGGTGCCGTGCTCGACCGAGTCGACCCCGGCCTTCACCATGATCTCGACGCCCTCCTCGGAGAACGTGTGCACCGCGGCGCGGGCCCCGGCGGCGTGCGCGGCCTCGACGGCGGCCGCCATCGTCGTCGCGTCCCAGCTCGGGGCCAGGTCGCCCACCTCGCGGTCGATCCAGTCGCCGACCAGCTTCACCCAGCCGGTGCCGGCCTTCGCCTGCTCGGTCACCGCGGCGGTGACCTCGGCGGCCGCCACCTCCACGCCGATGTCCCGCAGGTAGCGGCGAGGCGCGGCCACGTGCCGCCCGGCCCGTGCGAGGCGCGGCACGCCCTGTTCGTCATCCAGTTCCGGGTACGGGTACGGGCTACCCGCGTCCCGCAGTGCCAGCACCCCGGCGTCGCGGTCGGTGTACGCCAGCTCCCGGGCCTGGTCCAGCCCCTCGATCGGCTTCGCACCGTACGCGATGCCGAGGTGGCAGTGGGCGTCGACCAGCCCGGGGACGATGAAGCCGCCGTCGCTGATCGTCTCCGCGTCCGGTACCCGCTCGAAGGTGACCCGGTCGCCGACCAGCCAGAGGTCCCGGACTTCGCCGTCCGGCAGGACCGTCCCACGCACATGCAACGCCATGGGTAAGTCCTACCGGATCAGCCGCCCGTGAGCGACGTCAGTCGTCCTTCGGCTTGCTCAGCTTGTTGAAGTCGAGCTTGGGGAGCTTGAAGCCCGGGGGCATCCCGCCGCCGGCCAGCGCGCTCGGGTCCATGCCCGGCGGCAGCTGCGGCATCCCGCCCGGGAAGCCCTTGGGCATGCCGCCGCCGACCCGCGGCCGGTTGCCGGACTGCTTGCCCTTGCGCTTGTTCTTCGAGCTCTTGGTCGCGCTGCGGCGCCCGCCCGGCAGGCCCATCATGCCGCTCATCTGCTTCATCATCTTCTGCGCGTCGGCGAAGCGGTTGAGCAGCTGGTTCACCTCCATCACGGTGACACCGGAGCCGTTCGCGATGCGCAGCCGCCGGGAGGCGTTGATGATCTTCGGCTCGGTGCGCTCCTTCGGCGTCATCGAGCGGATGATCGCGGTGACCCGGTCGAAGTGGCTGTCGTCGAGCTCGTCCAGCTGGCCCTTGAGCTGGTTCATCCCCGGCATCATGCCGAGGATGTTGGCGATCGGGCCCATCCGGCGGACCGCGATCAGCTGGTCCAGGAAGTCCTCCAGCGTGAACTGCTCGCCACCGAGCAGCTTGCTGGTCATCTTCTCCTTCTGCTCATCGTCGAAGGCCTGCTCGGCCTGCTCGATGAGGGTCAGGACGTCGCCCATGCCGAGGATCCGGCTGGCCATCCGGTCCGGGTGGAAGACGTCGAAGTCCTCCAGCTTCTCGCCGGTGGAGGCGAAGAGGATCGGCTGGCCGGTGACGTGCCGGACGGAGAGCGCGGCACCACCGCGGGCGTCACCGTCGAGCTTGGAGAGGACCACACCGGTGACGCCGACGCCGTCCCGGAAGGCCTCGGCGGTCTGCACCGCGTCCTGGCCGACCATCGCGTCGATGACGAAGATGACCTCGTCCGGCTGGACCGCGTCCCGGATGTCGCGGGCCTGCCGCATCATCTCCTCGTCGATGCCGAGACGGCCGGCGGTGTCGACGATGACGATGTCCTTGGCCGTACGCCGGGCGACCTCGATCGAGTCCTTCGCGACCTTGACCGGGTCACCGACGCCGCTGCCCGGCTCGGGAGCGTAGACGTCGACGCCGGCCCGGCCACCGACCACCTGGAGCTGGTTGACCGCGTTCGGCCGCTGGAGGTCGGCGGCGACCAGCAGCGGCTGGTGGCCCTGGCCCTTGAGCCAGCGGGAGAGCTTGCCGGCGAGCGTGGTCTTACCGGCGCCCTGGAGACCGGCCAACATGATCACGGTGGGCGGCTGCTTGGCGAAGACCAGACGCCGGCCCTCACCGCCGAGCACGTTGATCAGCTCTTCGTGGACGATCTTGATGATCTGCTGGGCGGGGTTCAGGGCCTGGGAGACCTCGGCGCCGCGCGCCCGCTCCTTGAGGTTGGCGATGAACACCTTGACCACCGGCAGCGCGACATCCGCCTCCAGCAGCGCAAGGCGGATCTCGCGCGCGGTGGCGTCGATGTCGGCATCGGTGAGCCGGCCCTTGCCGCGGAGCTTGCCGAAGATTCCGGACAGGCGGTCACTCAGGGTGTCAAACACGATGCGGCTTCCCGTTGTTCGTCAGTGGTGGCGTCGACCGCAAGCCTAGCCGTACCGGAGAAGGCTCACCGGTTCCGCATGCGGTAGGTCTTGGCCGCGGCCTCGATCCGCCGCTGCGTCCGGGTGCCCGGCGCGAGCTCGCCGCGGACCTTCCCGTACAACCAGAGACCGCCGCCGACCACCAGCGCGCCCACGATCAGGTAGTAGAGAACGCCGCCGAGCAGGGAGCTGACCACCCAGCCCACCGCGATCACCCCGGCGACCACCGCCACCAGAAACGCCACTGCCTTGCCCATCGCGGCCTCCCGCGCTCGAAGGTGCCAACCTCCTCCACCATGCCGCGCCCGCGCAACCTCCCGCATCGGACGGACCCCTGAACCGTTCCCCTAAGGGTGGACCTCGCATCGCCGCCGACGAACACGCAAAAGGCCATACATCGTGATATAGGCGCAACTTTCGCCGATGACACGACGTTAGGGCGAGCGTGCGTAAGGACGACGGCCCGACCCTGCGGCGGATCCTGCGGCTGGCGCCCTGGCCGGTCCGGCGGCGGATCTTCCGTGCCGCCCAGGCTCGCCTCCTGCCCCGGATCGCCCCCGAACGCCGGCTCCGGGTGGCCCGCGCGCTGATGCCGCTGCCCGCTCCCCGGCGGCACCGGCCTGCGGCGCCGGGCGCGACGATCCGGGTCCGCACGGCCGCGGGGCGGGTTCCGGCCCGGGTGGTGGCCTCCTCGGCCCCTTCCCGGGTACGCCGGGAGAACCTGGACCGGGTCACCGGAACACTGGACGGCGGTGGGGTGGCGTGGTTCCGCGTACCCGCCACGGATCCTCTGCGGACGGCCCTCGCCGTACGGGAGACCGATCGGAGGACGGCCCTCCGCCTGCTGAAGCGGACCGCCCGGCGGGACCACGGCCGGATCCTGACCGTCGGCGCCGGCGTGGTGGCGGTCTGCTGGCCGGTGAGCGACCCGGGCGGGACCCTGGTGCTCGGCGCCGAACACGCGTGCGAGGTCGAGTTCTGGCGGGAGCACGGCGACCGGCTGATCGCGCCGCGGCGCAACCCGGTGGCCGACTCGATCCCGGCCGGCGAACCCGAGGTGGACGCGCCCGAACCGGTCTTCGGCGACTTCAGCGATCCGGCGGACACCACCGCCTACCGGACCCGGCGGATCTTCACGGCGGTCGGCCCGGACCGGATCGGCTTCCCGGTCGACGCGGTGGTGACCTGGGTGGACGGTGGCGACCCGGCCTGGCAGCGGCGCAAGGCCCGGGCGCTGGCCGGCAACGAGTGGGTGACCGAGGTCAACCGGCAGGCCGCCAACGACTCCCGGTACGCCAGCCGTGACGAACTCCGGTACGCGCTGCGCGCCGTGCACTGCTTCGCCCCCTGGATACGCCACGTCTTCCTGGTCACCGACGACCAGGTGCCGGCCTGGCTGGACCTGGGCCACCCCGGGCTGACCCTGGTCGGGCACCGGGAGATCTTCGGGACGACCGGCACCCTGCCGACCTTCAACTCGCAGGCGATCGAGTCCCGGCTGCACCGGATCCCCGGGCTCGCCGAGCACTTCCTGTACCTCAACGACGACATGATCCTGGGCCGCCCGGTCACCCCGGACCTGTTCTTCACCCCCGGCGGCCTGACCAAGTTCTTCCCGTCGAAGAACCAGGTCGACCTGGACGACCGGGGACCGCGCGACCGGCCCGCCGACTCGGCCGCCAAGAACAACCGGCGGCTGATCCGGGAGATGTTCGGCCGGGTGCTGACCCGCAAGATGATGCACACGCCGTACCCGTCCCGGCGCAGCGTGCTGGAGCAGATCGAACGGCACTTCCACGAGCAGGTGCGCACCACCGCCGAACACCAGTTCCGGCACCCGGACGACGTCTCGCTGCTCTCCTCGCTCCAGCAGTACTACGCGTACCTGACCGGGCAGGCGGTCACCGGCACGATCAGCTACCAGTACACCGACCTGGCCGACGCCGCCACGCCGGTACGCCTGGCCACCCTGCTCCGGCACCGCCACATGGACGCGTTCTGCCTCAACGACGTGGACACCCGCGGCGAGGCGGTCGCGGTCCAGGACGCGCTGCTCGCCGAGTTCCTGCCGGCCTACCTGCCGTTCCCGTCCCCGTACGAGCTCGCCCAGCCGCGTGCCGGGACCACCGCCGTCCCGCGCCCCGCTCCACGCCTGGCCGCCTGACCATTTAGGAGAACTCCCGTGACCTACGACGTCGTCATCCTCGGCCTCGGATACGTCGGCCTCCCCCTGGCCCAGCAGGCGATCCGGGCCGGCCTGACCGTGCTCGGATTCGACGTCGACGAGACCGTGGTGAAGTCGCTCGCCGCCGGACGCTCGCACGTGGACGACCTGAGCGAGGCGGACGTGTCGCTGATGCTGCGCGGCGGCTTCCACCCGACCGCCGACGAGACGCTGATCGCCACCGCGCGCACGGCGGTGATCTGCGTGCCCACCCCGCTCTCCGAGGGCGACGGCCCGGACCTGCGCGCGGTGATCGGCGCGACCCGGGCGGTCGGGCGCAACCTGCGCACCGGGATGCTCGTGGTGCTCGAGTCGACCACGTACCCCGGCACCACCGACGACGTGGTGCGCCCGCTCCTCGAACAGCTCTCCGGCCTGACCGCTGGCGCCGACTTCCACCTCGCGTTCTCCCCGGAGCGGATCGACCCGGGCAACGCGGTCTACGGCGCGCACAACACCCCGAAGGTGGTCGGTGGCTGGACGCCGGCCTGCACGTCGGCGGCGGCCGCGTTCTACGGCCGCTTCATCGAGACGGTGGTCCGGGCCCGCGGCACCCGCGAGGCGGAGACCGCGAAGCTGCTCGAGAACACCTACCGGCACGTCAACATCGCGCTGGTCAACGAGATGGCGCGGTTCTGCCACGAACTGGACATCGACCTCTGGGACGTGATCAACGCCGCCTCGACCAAGCCCTTCGGCTTCCAGGCGTTCTATCCCGGGCCGGGCGTCGGCGGTCATTGCATCCCGATCGACCCCAACTACCTCTCCCATAACGTACGCAGCAAGCTCGGCTACCCGTTCCGCTTCGTCGAGCTGGCCCAGGAGATCAACGCCACGATGCCGGCGTACGTCGCCCGGCGCGCCCAGAACCTGCTCAACGCCGACGGGCTCGCGGTCCGCGGCGCCTCGGTCCTGCTGCTCGGCATCACGTACAAGGCCGACATCGCCGACCAGCGCGAGTCGCCGGCGTCACCGCTCGCCCGCCAGCTGGCGTCGCTCGGCGCGGTGGTGAGCTACCACGACCCCCACGTGACGACCTGGGACGTGGCGGGCCTGCCGGTGTCCCGCAACGACGACCTGGAGGGCGCCGTCGCCGCCGCCGACCTGGTCATCCTGGTCCAGAACCACCGCGAGTACGACGTCGACGCCCTGGCCCACATCGCCAAGCGCTTCTTCGACACCCGCGGCGTCACCACCACCCCCTCCGCCCACCGCCTCTAGCCACCACCCACCCCTCCCACCCCTCATCCCGCCCCGCCGCCAACCCGCCCGCTCTCCGTCCTCATCCCTCCCACCCCACGTCACTCCGCCTCACCCCTCAGCGCGTCGGCAACGCTTCCCGGTCGCCGGCTGCCCGGTCGCCGTGCGCGCGGGACCGGTCGGGACTGTGTGGACTTCAGGCGGCGGGGGAGAACGTCCAGCGGGAGTTGAGGGCGTAGTTGAGGAGAGGGATCACCGTGAGGGCGACGAGCTGGACCGCCGGATAGGGCAGGGCGAGGAGCTCGGTGCCGAGCCAGACGGTCAGCGTGTTGAGGGTGAACGCGGCGGCGGTCACGGTGAGGAAACGCGGAACGGCCAGAGCGTGACCGGTGGACGAGCGGAACACCCAGGAGCGCTGCAGGGCGTAGGACACCAGGATGCTGGCGAGGAAGCCCGCCGTCGACGCGGTGATCGGGGGCAGGTGGAGTACGTGGACGCCGGCGAAACCGATGCCGAAATGTGTGAAGGCGCTGGCTCCGCCGCTGAGGGCATAGCGGAGGAGCCGGGCGAACGACACCGGTCAGCGCTCGGCCCACTGAGCGGCCGAACCGACCGGCTCCTCCGCCACACGCGACAGGACGGCGTGCGCACGGTCGGCATGCGAGGAAGCGACGTGCGGGAGGCCGGTGCGCGACGACGCGGCGTGCGGGAAGGCCGTGTGTGGAGCGGCGGGGTGGGGGGTGCCGGTCTGTTCGCGGATGAGGAAACGGGGGCGGCCGCGGACCTCCTCGTGGATGCGGGCCAGGTATTCGCCGATGACGCCCAGGCCCAGCAGGATGAAGGTGCCCATCACCAGCAGGAGCAGGATGACCGTGGGGAAGCCGGCCACCGAGTGGCCCTGCATCCAGCGGACCAGGGTCTGCACGCCGAGGGCCAGGGCGAAGACCGCGAACGCCAGGCCGACCAGGGTCACCAGGTGCAGCGGGGCCGAGGTGAACGACGTCAGGCCGTTGACGGCCAGGCGGAAGAGGGAACGGGCGGTCCAGCGGGAGACGCCGCCCTCGCGGTGGTCGATGTCGACCTCGACGGTGTCGCGGGTGAAGCCGATCCAGGTGCTGGTGCCGCGGAAGAAGGACGAGTGCTCGGGCATCGCCAGCAGGGCCTGCAGGGCGGGGCGGGCGAGCAGGCGGAAGTCGGTGGCGTCGACCAGGTCCACCGTGGTCATCCGCGTGAAGGTGCCGTTGAAGATCCGGGCGGCGAGGCGGTTGCCGAACGACTGGCCGGTGCGGTTGCGTTTGACGGCCTCGACCACCTGGGCGCCGGAGCGCCAGCGGCGGATCATCTCGGGGATGGCGGAGGGCGGGTGCTGGAGGTCGGCGTCGATCACCACGGTGGCGTCGCCGGTGGCGTGCGACAGGCCGGCCAGCAGGGCGGCCTCCTTGCCGAAGTTGCGGGACAGCCGTACGCCACGGATCCGCGCGTCGAGCAGGGCGTGCGCGGCGATCCGGCTCCACGAGTCGTCGGACGAGCCGTCGTCGACGAGGATCAGCTCGTACCGGAGAGGCCGCCCGTCGAGAAGGCCGGAAGCGGCGGGAGACGCCGGACGGGTGGGCGAGGCCGGAACGGAGGGCGAGCCGCCGGCGGGAGGGCCGAGGATCTCGTCGATCCGGGCGATCAGGCGGTCGACGCCCGGGCCCTCGTTGTAGACCGGCGCCACCACCGAGATCAGGTCGGTCATCGCGGGGCCGCACTGCAGAAGCGGCGCCCGGCCAGGTGCCCGGCGGCCCGGTCGAGCGCCTGGTCGAAGCGGCGGAGCTCGGCGGGGTAGCCCGTCCGGTGGGTGGCCGGCAGTGTCGCCACGAACTGGCGGCGCAGCGCGCAACGGCGGGCGTCTCCCTCCGGCGTACGATCAAAATCAGACAATTCCAGGGCGACGCGGTCGTGCACGAAGGGTGCCGCACCGGCGGCGCCGGAGGCGCGGAAGTCACGGTTCGCGGAGGCGGAGACGGCCGCGACGACGGCCAGGAGAACGACCGACAGGGCCATGCCGATCCGGTGCACGCGAGCGCTGCGGTGGCCCCGGGCGAAGACCGCGGCGAGCAGCGCGACGGTCAGCATCGCACCGCCGACCGTGGCCAGTCCGCTGTCCCGCCAGCCGATCCCCCACCAGCCGTGCGCGACCAGGCGCTGCATCGCGGCGTTGAGCGCGCCCAGCGTCGCGGCGAGCAGCAGCACGGCCGCGCCCGCACCGGCCAGCGCCCGGGACTGCACCCGGTCGGGAGCGTCGTAGCGCGGCAGGTCACGCCAGAAGCGGCGGGCGAGCAGCAGCAGGAGGAGGAGCGCGAGCAGCAGGGCGGGGCCGAGCGTGTGACCGTACGGCCCCTCGCCGGCCCGCTCCCACATCAGTGGGGGAAGCCAGGCGGTGAGGCGGTTCGGCAGTGCGGCGGGCACACCGGCGAGCGAGACGTCCGAGCCGGTGTAACACCCGCCGTCCGCGCAGCGCCGGGCGATGATCGCCCGGACCGGCAGCAGCACCGGCAGGAAACCGGCCCAGAGCAGCGCGGCGAACCGGGCGCCGGAGCCGCGCAGGGTCTCCCTCCGGTCCAGGCCGAGCACCACCCGGCCGCGCAGCAGCACCACGGCGGTGGCCAGCGGCACGGCCAGGCAGGCCATCTCGTTGAACGCGGCCAGCCCGGCACCGAGCAGTACCGCGAGGGCACCGCGCCACGCGCCGAGCCGGATCCGGCCCACGGCCAGGCAGGCGACCGCCGCGACGGCCAGCACCAGCGCGCCGGTGACGAAGTACAGACCTCCGAAGAGGACGGTGGTGCTGGCGCTCCCGGCCGCCACGAAGCCGCCGCCCACCGCGAACGGCAGTAGCGCACTGGTCATCGCGGGCGGCCCGGCGAACGGGCGGCCACGGGTGACCAGGCACTCGGCCAGCACCACGGCGGCGAGCGTGAGCAGGACCGCGGCGGCGTACGCGACCACGCGCAGCGCGACGTTGGCGGGCAGCCCGAGCAGTTCGGCGATCCCGAACACCACGGCGTCCAGGGCCCACTCGACGATCCGGCCCAGTGGGCGGAAGTTGCCGAGGTTCAGGTACGTCGGCACCGTGGCGAACGCCTCACCCACCAGCTCCCACGGGCGGGTGAGGTAGCGGCTGCCGTTGCCGTACAGGTTGAACCGGTGGTCGGCGCCCGGCGCGAGGGCGATCAGCGGGGCGGTCACCACCAGCGGGACCAGCACGGCCCGCAGCACGATGGCCCGCCAGACCGGCCGCCACGGCCGTGGATCGCCCGGCTCCGGCGGGCCCTCCGGTGTTCCGGAACCACCCGGCTGCCGCACGGTGGCCCGCAAGGTCTCCGCTGTCACACCAAGCGCAACGACGCCTCCACACCGAGGTTGCGACGGACGACGTGCCCCGATCGGCCGGCCCGACACCTCGACCGGCCGACGTCCGTTGAAGGGCGATGAGCATGTCACCGACGACCTTCCGCCGCGACGTCGAGGGGCTGCGCGCCGTCGCGGTGCTCCTCGTCGTCCTCGGCCACGCCGGGGTGCCGTACGTGACCGGCGGATACGTGGGCGTGGACGTCTTCTTCGTGATCTCCGGCTTCCTGATCACCTCGCTGCTGCTGCGGGAGGCCGCCGGCACCGGCCGGATCTCGCTCCGCCGGTTCTACGCCCGGCGGGCCCTGCGGCTGCTGCCGATGGCGGCGCTGGTGCTGGTCACCACGCTGCTCGCGGCCCGGGCCTGGCTGCCGGCGATCCGGATCGGGGATCTGGCCCGGGACGCGCTCGCGGCCGCCGGGTACGTGGCCAACCTGCGGTTCGCGGCCATCGGGACCGACTACCTGAACGCGGACGCGCCGCCCTCGCCGTTCCAGCACTTCTGGTCGCTCGCCGTGGAGGAGCAGTTCTACCTGCTCTGGCCGCTGCTGCTGATGCTGCCCGGTCGAAAGTGGATCATCTCGGCGGCGATCGTGCTCTCGCTCGGCGCGAGCGTCGCGATCACCGGCCAGAGCGCCTACTTCGGGCCGCACACCCGGATCTGGGAGCTCGGCGCGGGCGCCCTGCTCGCGATGGTCGCCGATCGGATCCATCTCGGACAGTCTGCGAGGAGCGTCCTGGGCGCCGCCGGGCTGGCCGCGATCCTCGGGGCGGCCTGCGGGTTCGGGGAGCTCTCGCCGTACCCCGGCTGGCGCGCGATCGTCCCGGTGGCCGGCGCCCTCGCGCTGCTCTGCGGGCGCCTGCGCCCTCTGGAGGCGGGGCCGCTGCAGGCGGTCGGCCGGCTCTCCTACGGCTGGTACCTGTGGCACTGGCCGGTGCTGCTGATCGGCCCGGCGGCGCTCGGCGTGGAACCGTCCCTCCCGCTCGGGCTGGCGCTGGCGGCGGGCTCGCTCGGGCTGGCCTGGGTGACGTATCACCTGGTCGAGGACCCGGTCCGGCGGCACGCGGGGATGCGGCGGCGCCCGGTGCGCGCGCTCGGGCTCGGCGCCGGGCTCAGCGGGGCGGTCGCGGCCGTCGCGGTCACCATCGCGCTGCTGCCGCACCCGGTACCGGCCGGAGCCGCGGCCCGCGACCTGCCGACCGCGATGGCGCACGCGATGGACCCGTACCCGGTGGTCGCCCGCGCGCTCGCCACCGGTCTGCGCCTGCGCGAGCTTCCGGCGAACCTGACCCCCACGTTGACCAGGGTGAACGCGGACAAGGCCCAGGTCTGGGCGGACGGCTGCCACGTCGAGATCCCGGTGACCGCGGCGCCGCCGGGCTGCGTCTACGGCGATCCTTCCGGTACGTCGACCGTCGTGCTCTTCGGCGACTCGCACGCGGCGCAGTGGTTCCCGGCGATCGAGCAGCTGGCGATCGAGCACCGCTGGCGGCTGATCTCGCTCACCAAGTCCTCCTGCTCCGCGGCCGACCTGCGGCTCTGGCACGACGGGCTGCACCGCGAGTACACCGAGTGCGCCGCGTTCCACGACGCGGTGATCGCCCGGATCCGGGAGCTGCGGCCGAGCCTGGTGGTGATCGGGTCGAGCTTCAACTACCGCCCGGCGGAGACCACGACCGGCGAGGCGGACACGACCGGCGAGGCGGACACGACCGGCGAGGCGGAACAGTGGCGGGACGGGTGGGGACGCACGTTCCGGGACGTCCAGGCGGCGGGGGCGCGGGTGGCGATCTTCGCGGACACGCCGTACCTCGGTGGCGAGCGGGTGCCGGTCTGCCTCTCCCGGCGGGCCGAGGAGAGGCGTATCGATCGATGTGCGAAGTCGGTCAGCGCGGCCCTGCGCGGGCCGGTGCAACGCCAGGTGGTGCTGGGGTACGCCGACCCACGGGTCACCGTGATCAACCCGGTGCCGTGGCTCTGTGACGAGACGAGGTGCCCGCCGATCGTCGGCAACGTGCTGGTCTACCGCGACTCGAACCACCTGACGACGACGTTCGCCCGGACGATGGCGCCGCTGGTGGACGCCGTCCTGCCCCCGGTGGAGTGACCCGGACGAGGCTGGCCGGTCACACCGCGAGACCGGCCAGCCTGTCCGAAATATCAGGAAATTTCGCCAGAATGCGGCGAGGTGTCAGCGCAGCAGGTCGGCGAGCGTCGGCGGGTGCAGGCGGTCGATCACGACCGTGCGGACCGAGCCGTGGTCCCGGCAGAGCTGGGCCAGTCGCTCGGCGAGCAGGTCGTCCCAGGCCCGGTCCGGCCGGTGCCGCTCCCAGGTCTCCCGGTCCGGCAGGTACTCCAGGATCACCCCGAGCTTGCGCAGCAGCGAGAACGCCGGATCGTCGGTGAGCACCACCGGCTGATGGTCCGGGTTCACCAGCAGCCGCTGGTTGACCGTGGTCAGCAGGGCCCGCAGCGCCTCGTGATCCAGGCCGATCGCCACGTACAGCTGGGTGGGCAGCCGCTTCGGCGCGGGCCGGGGCGCCGGTACCGCACCCAGCACCGGCCCACCGCCCGACCGCTTCCGCAGCCGCCGGGCCAGGCCCCGGACCAGCCGCGGCGAGGCGCCGAACGGGTCCCGGGCCAGCGAGACCAGGGCCCGCCCGAGCCGGTACGAGCCACTCCCGCGCAGTCGCAGCGCCTTCTCCCGCTCCCGGTCGCGCTGGTCGGTGACCCGATCGCAGCGGGCGCGCCAGGAGTCGCGCTCCAGCTCCACCGAGCGCATCCGCCCGGTCAGCGCCGCGATCTCCCAGCGCAGGGTGTCCAGCTCCGCCGCGGCACCGCCCGCCGCCACCGTCGCCGTGGGCCCCGGCCCCGTGGGCACCGATCCCGTGGGCACCGCCGTCGGGGCCACCGTCGTCGTGTCCGCCATGTTCACGCTCCGCTCCGTACGTTCTCGGCCGCCAGCCCGGCCAGCCACCGTGCCGCCTCGACGGCGCCGTTGCCGAAACCGATCTCGGCGCAGCGGCGGGTCAGCTCCGCCCGTACCTCCGGCCGGACCGCCCGGGCCAGCACCCGGTCCAGCTCCTCGCCGTCCGGGTCCTCGACGCAGAGCGCCGCTCCGGTGGCCGCGGCGAACCGGGCCCGAGCCACCTGGTCGTCCAGGGAGGTCTCCCGGTTCGGCACGAAGACCGCCGGCACCCCGAACGAGAGCAGCTCGTGGAACGAGTTGTAACCGGACGCGCTGACCACCAGGTCCAATCCACGCAGATATCGGCTGATCGGGTACATCTTGACCACCCGGGTACCGGGCAGCGGCGGCATCGGCTCGGTCGCGATCATCGACTCGGCGAGCAGCACCTGGAAACCGGCCTCGTCCAGGTGCCGGGCGATCCGGGCGACCGGCGACGCGATGTCGTTGATGTTCCCGGCGCCGAGCTGCAGCAGCGCGGCGGGCCGGCCGGGTGTCAGGCCCAGCGCGGCCCGGGCCTCCTCGGGCTCCGCCAGGTCGGCCGGGTCGAGCAGGGTGATCGGGTCGACCGTGTGCACCCCGGTCCGGTCGGCGACGGTCGGGCCCTCGTCGGCGGCCGCGGCGAACTCGCCCGGCTCCAGCACCCCGTCGAAGGCGTCCCGCCGGGCGATCCACTCCGCGCCGACGTCCCGGCGCCACATCGGGCGGCGTACCCAGACCCAGGTGACCTCGGGGCGGGACGCCGCGGCCGCCACGATCCCCTCGTGCGGCACGCTGTCGACCGCGACCACGGCCGGCTGGTGCAGGTCGACCAGGTGCTCCAGCCGGGACTGCAGGAACCCGGCCCAGCGCTGCCTGCCCTGGCCCAGCACGGCACGGGACGGCAGGTACTCGGTGAGGAAGCCCTCCCGGTGGGCGACCGAGGCCCCGTACGACTGGGTGGCGATCACCGCGGGGTGCGCGCCGGGCAGGCGGCGCCCGATCGCCATCAGCCGGGAGAGGTGGCCGAGCCCGGCCCCGTTGTCGCTGACCATCAGGACCGGACGGCGGGCGTGGCGCGGCGCGGCGGGCGGAGCCACCGGCACGGTGAGCCGGACGCCGCGCTCGAGCAGCCGGTCCAGGTGTGCGGCGGTCCCGTAGTTGGCCTCGGCGAACTCCCGGGCCCGCTCGATCACCTCCCGGTACCGGGCCGGGTCGGCGTGCAGCTCGCGGACGAGCGGCAGCACCCCGTCCGGGGTGGTGTAGAGCGCCGCGTCCCCGAAGACCGGGCGGAAGTGCTCGCCGATCAGCGCCGGCACCCCGGCGGCCATCGCCTCCAGGATGGTCCGGCCGAACGCCTCGACCAGGTCCGGGTCGTGGAAGTAGACGAAGAAGTCGATGCCGCCCAGGAACGCGGGCGGCTCCTCGGCGCCGAACGGGACCAGCTCCCAGTTCGCCGGGCGCCGCCCGAGCCGCTGCGCCGCGAGCTCGCCGCCGCCGAGGATGCGTACCCGCACCCCGGGGTCGTCCGGGTAGGCGGCGAGCAGCTCACCGGCGGTCCGCGGCCACTTCACCGCGTCGGCCCGCCCGTGCCGCCCGATCACCGGCAGCTCGCCGAGCGGGCCGGTCCGCCCGGTCCACCAGGCGGCCACGTCGATGATCTCGTGCCAGTCGTCCGGGGCGAGCGGCGTGTCCGGGGCGGAGCGCAGCACCTCGGCACGGACCTGCGGGCTGATCGGCGCCCACTCGATCGGCGGGCCCTCGCCGCCCGGCCCGAAGTACAGCTCGACACGGTCGCGTACCTGGTCGACGTCGTAGTAGCGGACCGGGTCCACGGCGTCGCCGGGCGCCTGGTTGAGCACCATGACCGTACGCCCGGCGCGGATCCGCGGCACCACCTCCAGGTCGGCCGTGAAGATCCGCGGCTGCCGGATCACCAGCAGCCGGGCCACCACCGGGGTGTCCGGCGCCGCCAGCACGGCCAGCCCGTCCCGGATCAGCTCGGCGATCCGCGGGCTGAACGGCAGCCCGTCGCGCTGGTGCGGGGAGGGCACGTGCACCAGAACGGTGGTCAGTCCCGCCGCCGCCTGGGCCCGGACCTCGGCGGCGATGGCCGAGGAGGTGCCGCCCGGGTAGCGGAAGTCCGAGAGGATCGCGACGTCGTGGACGGTCGAGGTCATGATCGCAGAACTCCGATGCTCGACGGCCGGTTTACCCGCCGGGGTCAACGACGGCCGGCCGATCACGTCACGGTTGGCCGGGCCCGCCCGTTGGGCAGACCATGCGGAGGCACACCACCCCTGACGCGTACGGATCCGCCCTGCTGGCACAGCATCTGCGAGCCCTGCGCCGATCCGGGCCGGAGGGCCCGGGCGCGGCCGCGCTGCACGCGCGCGCGGCGGACGCACGGGCTCTTCTCGCGCACGCGGCCGGCGTCCACGACGTCGACGACCTGATCGCCCTCGCGCACGCGGGCGGCACCCTGACCGTCTCCGTGCCCGGGGGCGACCCGTGGGCGCTCGGCGAACTGGCCCGGGTGATCGCGCTGCAGGACCTGGAGGCCGAGGACCGCCCGGACGGGCTGGCCCTCTTCGACGCGCTGCTGCGCACCGTCGGGCCACGCGCGGTCGCCCCCGAGCACCAGGGCCTGCACGCGCAGCTCGCGCTCGCCGCCGGACGGGCCGGTGACCTGCTGGAGACCTATCCCCGGATCCCCCGGCCGGTCCACGAGGCGCTCACCGTCGACCTGGCCGAGCCGCACGCGTGGCTCGCCCGGTTCACCGCGCTGCTCCCGGCGCCGGCGTTCACCATCGAGCCGGGCGACGGGCCGCGCTTCGACCGGATCCGGTCCGGCGCGGTGGCCAAGACCGGCGGGCCGCACCGGATCACCACGATCGTCACCACGTACCGGCCGGGGCGGGAGCTGATCACCACGGTCGCCTCGCTGATCGCGCAGAGCTGGACCAACCAGGAGATCCTGGTGGTCGACGACGGCTCCGGGTCGGATCACACCGCGCTGCTGGACGAGGTGGCCGAGCTCGACCCCCGGGTACGCGTCCTGCGGATGCCGATCAACGGGGGCACCTACCTGGCCCGCAACGCCGGGCTGGACGCCGCGACCGGGGAGTTCGTCACGTTCCAGGACTCGGACGACTGGTCGCACCCGTTCCGGCTGGAGCGCCAGGTGACACCGCTGCTCACCGAGCCGACGCTCTTCGCCACCACCACGGCGGGGATGCGGGCCACCGCCGACCTGGTGATCACCCGGCCGGGGTTCCCGCAGCACCGGTCGTACAACCTCTCCTCGCTGATGGTGCGGCGGGGTCCGGCCGTGGACCGGCTCGGCTACCTGGACACCGTGCGCAAGGGCGCGGACGCCGAGTACGTGGAACGGGCCCGCGCCGTGCTCGGCCGGGCCGCCGTCCGGCACCTCGGCGGCGCGCCGCTGGCCCTGATCCGGCTCTCCGGTGGGTCGCTCTCCAGCGCGGACATGGCGCCGGGCTGGATGCATCCGGCCCGGCACGCGTACCTCTCGGCGTTCCAGGCCTGGCACGCCCGGGTGGCCGCCGGGCGGGAACGGGCGTGGCGGCCGCGCTATCCACAGCGCCGGGCGTTCGCGGCGCCCCGGCGGCTGGCCGGCGACGCGGCGGTCCGGTCCGCGGCGTACGACGTGATCCTGGCCGGGGACTGGACGGACGGCGGGGCGGACCGGATCCGCGCGGTCGGCGCCCGGGGCGTGCCGCTGGCCCTGCTGCACCTCGGCGCGCTCACCACCGGGCCGCGCAACCTCGACCCGGACGTCCAGCAGCTGGTCAACACCGGTGCGGTGGAGCAGGTGGTACTCGCCGACGAGGTGCACGCGCGGCTGCTCGTGGTCCGCGACCCGGCGGTCCTCGCCTTCGCGCCCACCCTGCCCAGCGGGATCCGGGCCGACCGGGTGGTGATCGAGGGCGGCGCCTCCTGGGCCCGGGCCGCCGACGTCTGCTCGGCCGCCGCGGAGCGGCTCTTCGGCACCGCTCCCTCCTGGGCACCGGCCGGGCCGGCCGGGCGGGCCGCGCTGGCCGCTCTCGACCTCCGGCTCACCCCGGCGGACCTGCCGGGCACGGTCGACCTGCGGCGGTGGGGTGCCGAGCGGGTCGCGCCCCGGTCCGATCGTCCGGTGGTCGGCCGGATCGTCACGGACGGGCGCGAGGAGCTGCGCCGGTTGCGCTCGCTGCTGCGTGATTCCGGCGATTTCGACGTACGCCTCCTCGACCGCACCGGCGAGACCGGGGCGACCTTCGGGTCCCGCCCGCCGCTGAGCTGGCTGATCTACCAGGATCCGGACGTCACCCCGCGCGGCTTCCTGCACCAGATCGACTTCTACCTGCACCTGGGCCCGGACGACGCGCCGCCGGACCCGGACCCGGAGATGCTGACCGCGCTCGCCGCCGGCTGCGTGCTGCTGCTGCCGCACCGCTACGAGCCCACCTTCGGCCCGGCCGCGGTCTACTGCGCCCCGGAGGAGCTGCGCGCGGTCCTGCGCCGCCTGCACCGCCACCCGGAACGGTTCCGCGCCCAGAGCACCCGCGGCCGCGAGCTGGTCCGCCACGCCCACCACCACGACCACTACGCCAAGGCGATCACCGAGCTCCTCGCGGAGCAGCCGCAACCAGCGCGGGGATAACCACAACCAGCGTGGGGTGTCAGCCGAAACCAGAGTCGCAATGCCGCTGAGCGGAGCGAGGCCATCGAACCCGGCAACCGTTCAGCCACCGTAGGGCACCGACCAGGCAATCAAAGGGGGCGGAGGGGCGACGAAGGGAATGGTGAACCTGGCAGTGAGCCAGGCGCCGTACTTCGAAAGGGTCCACCTTGCGCTCGCTTCTCCGCCGCTTCGCCCTGGTCGCCGCCCTCGCCCCCGCCGCCGCCCTGGGCGCGACGATGTTCGCGACGTCGGCCTCTGCGGCTCCGGCCTCCGAGGCGAGCCTCCAGAACCAGATCAACAGCCTGATCAACGTGCAGCGCACCTCGCACGGCTGCGCCGCCCTGAAGGTCAACGCCGCGCTCACCACCGCCGCCCGCGGTCACAGCGCGTGGATGGCCCAGACCGGCACCTTCAGCCACACCGGCAAGGGTGGCTCGAACTTCGTCGCCCGCGAGAAGGCGGCCGGCTACCGCTCGCCGTCGGCCGAGAACATCGCCTGGGGCTACCGCTCGGCGAACGAGGTCGTCACCGGCTGGATGAACAGCCCGGGCCACCGCCGCAACATCCTCAATTGCCAGTCGAAGACCGTCGGCGTCGGCGTCGTCCGCGCCGAGAACGGCACGCCCTACTACACCCAGGACTTCGGGTACTGAGTTTGATTGCCTCGCTCCGCTCGGCGGCATTGCGCCCCTGGAAGCTGTTGCCGAGAGCGCTGAAAACGTCTCCGCTTCGCTTGACGTTTTCAGAGCTCTCGGCAACAGCGGGCGCAATGCGACTCTGGTTGCGCTTTCCCCCAGTGGACCGCAGCGCCCTCGGCTACGGCGGGCGCAATGCGACTCTGGTTGCGCTTTCCCCCAGTGGACCGCAGCACCCCTCGGCTACGGCGGGCGCGATGTGACTCTGGTTGCGCTTTTCTCCCGATGACCGCAGCGCCCCGCCGATCCCCCTGCGGCGGGGCGCTGCTTTCTGCCTGTGTTTCAGGACACCGCGAGGGCGGCGGGGCGGGCGAAGGAGAGGACCGCGTGGCGGCCGAGGAGTTCGCCCTCGCGGGACAGGCCGTCGATGGTGGCGATCCAGCGCTCGATCGCGGCCTGCTCGTCCCGGCGGTTCGCGTCGTCGAAGACGATCGTGGCACGGTCCGCGAGCCGCTCGCCGAGTACGTGCAGCGCCGGGTAGCGGCTGTCCGGGCCGGTCGCCGCCGGTGGGCCGTCGACCAGCACGAAGTCCACCTCCGACAGGTCCGCGAAGGTCGCGGGGTCGTACCAGGGGAAGCTGCGGTCCTCCAGCTCGACCGGGGTGAGCGGGGCGTCCCGCACCTCGGCCACCCCGGTGAGCCCGTGTGCGGTCAGCGCCTCCCGGGTCCGGCGGGCGTACTCCGGGTCGTGGTCCAGCGAGACCAGCCGTCCGCCGGTCTGCTCCAGCACGTACGCCAGCCAGACCGTGGACGTGCCGCTGCCCAGCTCCAGCACCAGCCGGGGACGGCGGGTCCGGACCAGGAAGAGCAGCTCCAGCAGGTCGGTCGGGTTGAGCGCGAAGTCCCCCGAGGAGGGCATCGGCGCGCGCGGCGTGAACCCCTGGAAGAGCTGCATCGCGGCCTCCACCTCACGCGGCACGGCCACCTGCACGTTGCGTACGCCCCGGTCCGCGATCCGCTGCACCCGGGCGACCGCCTCGGCCAGCTCGCGGTGCCGGTCCTCGGCCGCGAGCCGTTCGCGCTCCACCGCGGCCACCACCCGGCGCTGGGTCTGGTCGAGCACCGCCCGCAGGTCACGGACCGCGTTCCGGTCGGCGCGCAGTCCGCCCAGCCGCCGGGCGAGCAGCAGCAGCCCGGCCAGCACCCCGGCGAGCAGCACCGCGAGCAGGCCGACCGCCATGTCCGGGTGCCCGGTCGCGACGGCCGCCCACACCCCGAGGACCAGGATCAGTGCGGCCACGGCGACGGCGGTCCGGCGTGGGCCGAGCCCGCGTATCGTTCCGGCCAGCCGTCGAAGCTCACCGATCATCCAACACCCCTCCGTACCGTGCGACAGGGCCGCGTGGGCGACCCACCTGCCCTAACGGCACAACGTACGCGGCGTTACGCGCTTCGCACGCGAGGCGAGGGCGGCACCGGCCAGGGTTCGCGCAGCAGGCCGGCCACCCGGTCGGCGAACCGGTCCGGGTGGTACTCCTTCTCGATCGCCTGCCGGGCCCGGCGCCGCTGCTCGACCGCGAGGGTCCGGTCCGCCCCGAACCGGCGCAGCAGCTCGCCGACCTGGTCCGGGGCACAGTAGACGGCCGTCTCGCCGTGCCCGGCCGCGTACCGCTCGGGCATCACCACCAGGCAGCCCTGCGCGGCCGCGTCCAGGGCGGGCCGGTGCACCGGAGCCGCACCGGATCCGAAGTGGAGGTAGAAGTCGAGCTGGCCGAGGAAGGTGCGGTCGTCCAGCTCGGCGGCCGGGAAGATCAGCCGGCCGGGTGGCTGGACCGGTGCCGGGATCCCCTCGGTGAGCCGGATCCGGACGTCCACCCGTCTCAGTTCGGCGAAGATCGCGAGCGCTCCGGGGTCGGTCAGGTCGGTGCCGATCACCGGGATCCGCGGTATCCGTGGACGGCGCGGCGGGACCGGGTCCAGCGGCACCGCGGTCGGCAGGTCGTAATCGGTCAACACCAGGTCGGGGGCCTGTCTCAGCAGCGCCGTGCGCACCACCCGGTCCTGCGGGCACCAGACCGGCGCGACCCCGAACATCCGCTCGGCCGACGCGGTGCAGTCGCCGGCCTCCCAGCGGCGCACGCTCCCGTCGGCGGCGCCCGGTCCCTGGTCCGCCAAGATCATTATGGTACGGGGGCAGAGCCGGACCTCGCCGTCCGGCGCGAACTGCAGCACCCCGGGTTCGCGGACGATCAGCAGTCCGGCCTCGACCCGGTCGGTGAGCGCCACCGCGCCGATCCGCCCGGCGTTGACCAGTTCCTGAACCCCGGTGTGCATCCCGAAGCGCTTGCGGGCCGGCCAGCGCCACTCCTCCAGATGCAGCACGGCGACACTCCGCCCGGACCGCAGCAGCGCACCGATCTCGGCCAGCGCGGACCGTTGCGTCGCGCCCGGACGGCGGAAGTCGGCCGCTACGACGACGTCGTACGCCGCAATCGGGAATTCCTCCCCGGACGGCCGCAGGAGATGCGCCGGAGCCGGAAACGGACGGTCCCCGCCGTCGCGCGGCCGGTGGGCCGCAACCGCACCCTCCGCGATCCGCCGGTGCCAGAGCGCGTAGCCGGAGCGGTAGACGGCCCGGGCCGGATGGATCCAGTGCGGCAGCACCTCGGCCCGGGAGAGCGAGCCCGCGGAGAGCCGGATCAGCGCCAGATGGGCGTCGATGTGATGCGACGCGCGCGGGCCGAACGCCGCCTGGATCCGGTCGATGTACTCGGAGTCGGCGCCCTTGCGGACCACGTCCAGGTAGCCCGCGCCGGCCAGCACCGCGTCCCGGCGCACCAGCAGCGACGACGGATTCAGCCGGCCGCCGCGCCGCCCCAGCCGGGTCAGCGTCAGCTCCGGGGTCACCCGGCGGCCGTCCGAGGTGCTCGCGACCAGGCCCGGATCGGCCAGCAGCGGCGCCACCTGCAGCTCCAGCCGGCGCGGATGCGACCAGTCGTCGGAGTCCTGGAACGTGACGAACTCCCCGGCCGCCGCGTCCAGCCCGGCGTTGCGGGCCACGTAGGTACCGGCGTTCGTCTCCTGCCGCAGCACCCGGACCCGCGGGTCGAGCGCCTCGGCCCGGGCCAGCACCTCGCCGAACCCGGGCGGCGAGGCGTCGTCCACGATCAGCACCTCGAGGTTGCGCCAGGACTGCCCGGTGATCGACCGGACCGCGGTGAGCAGCCCCTCGTCCGGCCGGTACGCGGTCACCACCACGGTGATCTGTTCCGGTCGCACCACCGGTTCGGGCGACGTAGCCGGACGGAGCCGGTCGAACGGCGTCAGCCCGGCCCGGTCGTCCAGCCCGATCCCCGGCACCACCGCGGCGAGGCGGCGGAGCCAGGACCGCTCGTCGCCGCCCGTACCCCGGCAGGGGTTGGCCAGATCGATCGCGACCTCGCGCCGCACCGCGCGGTCCATCCGCTGATACCGCCGCAGCAACAGCCGGGCCAGCCGGTCCTGCCCGGCCAGCAGCGCCAGCTGGACGTGCACCGCGCGGTGCCGCACCGGGATCGCCCGGCCGCCCAGCGCCGTCCGGACCAGCTCGAAGAGGTCCAGCGCGTCGGAGGCGTCCTCGGGCGCCACGTCCTGCAGCGCCGTCACGTGCGCGAGGGCGGCCAGCAGCTCCGGGCGCGCCGCCCGGCCCCGCGATCGCAGCCAGTTCCGGTTGCCGCCCCGGGCCGCGGTGAGCAGCCCGGTCAACCCGGCCGTCCCGCTCAGCCCGGCGCTCGCCAGCGCGTCCCGGTAGGCCGCCGACCGGTTCCGCACCGCGGTCGCGACGAGCACGGCGGCCCGATCGCCGGACCACGCCGCGAGGTGATCATCCATCAATGACCCGCTCATCGGGCTGTCCAACGCGGTTGCCCGCGCCGAGTGACGACGCGCCGGCCCTTGGCTGGTGCTGAGGGGTGTGTCCGCGTCCGCGACACACCCCTCAGCACCAGCCGGCAGGGTGGGCGAGCGTCAGACTGCGGCCAGGACCGCTCGCTCCACGCGGTCCCGCTCGGCCGGGTCGTACCCGGTGCCGACCAGGTAGAAGGCGTCGACGACGTCGCCGCCCAGGGTGGAGATGCGGGCCGCGCGGATCTCGGCGCCGGCCTCGTCGAGCGCGGTGGTGACCCGGTACAGCAGGCCGGGCGAGTCGGCGGCGCGCAGCTCCAGGACCACCGCGTCGGTCGCGACGGCGCGCTGCCAGATCACCTTCGGCTCGGCGGTGCCGCCCCGCTGGCTCATCGCCCGGGCCCGGACCCGCTGGGTCACCGACACGTCGCCTGCGGCCACCCGGCGCAGGTCGGCGGCGAGGGCCACCGGGTCGTAGGGGGAGCCGTACCGGGGCTGGGTGTAGAACTCGACGATGGCCCGGCCCTCGACCGTGGTGGAGGTGTTCGCGGCGACCACGTCGAGGCGGTGCATGGCGAGACAGGCCGCCACCCCGGCGAGCAGGCCCCGCCGGTCGGCCGCGGCGACCGAGACCTCGTCGCCGTCCAGGTGCACCACCGGCAGCTCGCCGGTGAGGAGTTCCGGGTCCGGCTCGGGCGGCTCGGGCAGGGCACCGGTGTCGAGCGCGGTGTGCACCCGGCGGACCAGCTCGGCCATCAGCCGGCCCTTCCAGTCCGACCAGGCGGCCGGTCCGGTGGCGTGCGAGTCGGCGCGGGCCAGCGCGTGCAGCAGGTCCAGGGTGGCCGGGTCGCCGACCGCCTCGGCGACCGTCGAGATGGTCTTCGGGTCGCTCAGGTCGCGGCGGGTGGCCACGTCCGGCAGGAGCAGGTGCAGCCGGACCATCTTCTCGATGGTGGCCACGTCCGCCGGGGGCAGGCCGATCCGGGCGGCGATGTCCGCGGCGATCGGGGCGCCGACCACACTGTGGTCGCCGGGCAACCCCTTGCCGACGTCGTGCAGAAACGCGCCGATCAGCAGCAGGTCGGGGCGGTCCACCTCGCGGGCGTACCTGGTGGCCTCGTACGCGGCCTGCACGAGATGGCGGTCCAGGGTGAACCGGTGGATCGGGTGGTGCTGCGGCAGGCTGCGCATCCGGGCCCACTCGGGGAGCCAGGCGTCGATCAGGCCGTACCGGTCGCAGGTCTCCCAGGCGGGCAGCAGTCCGGGCCCGGCGCCGAGCAACGAGACCAGGGCGGCCCGGGCCGCGGGCGGCCACGGGGTGGGCAGCGGCGGGCAGAACGCGGCGAGCCACTCGCTGGTGGCCCGGGCGATCGGCAGCTGCACGGTGGCGGCCGCGGCGGCGACCCGCAGACTCAGGCTGGGGTCCGGGACCGGGCCGATGGCGGTACGCGCCAGCACCAGTTCGCCGTCCTGCTCCACCACGTCCCGGGCGACCGGGCGGCGGGCCGGCGCACCGGCCGGGCCACCCCGGCGGCGGCCGGCGCGCAGACGGTCGATGGCCCGCCAGGCGTCGTCGACCGCGTGCGCGACGGTCCGCGCGTCGCCGGCGACCCGCCGCAGCAGGGTGTCCGGGTCCTCGATCTCCAGCAGGTCGGCGACGGCCGCACGTTCCTGGGCGACCAGCCGGTCGACCCGGCGGCCGACGGCCAGGTGCAGCGCGTCGCGGGTGTCGAGCAGGCGCAGGCTCGCGGCGCGGACCGCGGGGCGCATGGTGTCGGCGATCCCGGCGCGGCCGATGCCGCGCAGCAGGGTCACGTCGCGGAGACCGCCGGACGCCTCCTTGAGGTCGCCCTCCAGCAGGAAGGCGAGCTCGCCGTGGCTCGCCCAGCGGGTCTCGGTCAGCTCCTTGAGCTGGGGCATGAGGCGGACCGCGGTCCGTCGCCACTGGTCGCCGGCGGCCGCGATCAGCTCGGCGGAGAGGCTAGCGTCGCCGGCCACGTGCCGGGCGTCGAGCAGTCCGAGGGAGACCTTCACGTCGTCGTGCGCGACCGAGAGGGCCTCGGGCACGGTACGGACGGAGTGGTCCAGGCCGAGCCGCGCGTCCCAGATCGGGTACCAGAGCGCGGAGGCGATCCGGTCGATCCCGGCCGTGCCGTTGTGCAGCAGGACCAGGTCGAGATCGCTGTAGGGGGCGCAGTCGCGGCGGCCGAGACCACCGACCGCGAGCAGGCTCACCCCGGTGAGGTGCGAGGGGAAGAGCTCGGTCAGCCACACGTCGAGCGCCGCGGCCCGTTCGTCACGGGCCGCGGCGCCGATGTGCTCACGCAGCTTGTCGAGCGAGCCACCGGCTGCCGGGCGCGCCGGCGGGGCCGGCGGCTCACTCAACGGATTCGTCATGTGCTTAGAGGGCGTCGAGGCCGCGCTCGCCGGTACGGACCCGGACGACGTCGTCCACCGACGTCACCCAGACCTTCCCGTCGCCGATCTTGCCGGTCTTGGCGGCGGTGACCACCGCGTCGACGATCTTCTCGACGTCGATCTCGTCGGTGACGACCTCAACCTTGATCTTCGGCAGGAACTCGACGGTGTACTCGGCACCCCGGTAGACCTCGGTGTGCCCCTTCTGCCGGCCATAGCCCTGTACCTCGCTCACGGTGAGCCCGGCGACGCCCAGGGCGTGCAGAGCCTCCTTCACCGCGTCGAGCTGGTACGGCTTGATGACCGCGGTCACCAGCTTCATGCTCAGTCCTTCCATTCCAGCAGCCATGGGAGAGATTAACCGGCGACCTTCTGGCTGGTGTCAGCCTTACCGTCGGCGTCGACGGCCTTGCCCGCGCCGATGCCCGCCATGGCGAAGGCGCCACCGCCACCGGAACCGGCGGCCGGAGTGAACTCGTAGGCGGTCTCACCGTGGTCGGAGATGTCGATGCCACCGATCTCGGCCTCCTCGCTGACGCGGAGGAGCTTGACGGCCTTCAGGATGAAGGCGATGACCGCCGCGATCAGCATCGAGTAGATCGTGACCGCGAAGCTGCCGATGAACTGGCGGCCGAGCTGGGTCGCGCCGCCGCCGTAGAACAGGCCCTCGTTCGCGCCGAGCACGTCGGTGATCGCCGAGTTGACCGAGGTGGTGGCGAAGAAGCCGATGAAGAGCGAGCCGATCCAGCCACCGACGAAGTGGACGCCGACCACGTCGAGCGAGTCGTCGTAGCCCAGCTTGTACTTGAGGCCGACCGCCAGGGCACAGACCGCACCGGCGATGAGGCCGAGCAGCACGGCCGGCATCGGGGCGATGAAGCCACAGGCCGGGGTGATGGCGACCAGACCGGCGACCGCACCGGAGGAGGCGCCGACCAGCGTGGGCTTGCCGTCCCGGATCCACTCGACGGCGCACCAGGCGACGAGCGCGGCGGCGGTGGCGAGCTGGGTGTTGACGAAGGCGACCGCGGTGGTGCCGTCGACGGTGAGCTCGGAACCGGCGTTGAAGCCGAACCAGCCGAACCAGAGCAGACCGGCGCCGAGGGCGACGAACGGCACGTTGTGCGGCCGCATGTTCTCCTTCGGCCAGCCCTTGCGCTTGCCGAGGACCAGCGCGACACCGAGCGCCGCGGCGCCGGCGTTGATGTGGACCGCGGTGCCACCGGCGAAGTCGAGCGCCTTGACGCCGGCGCCGATCCAGCCACCGCCCCAGACCCAGTGCGCGACCGGGACGTAGACGAGGGTGAACCAGGCGACCGAGAAGATGACCCAGCCGCCGAACTTGAGGCGGTCGGAGAGCGCACCACTGATCAGCGCGACGGTGATGATGGCGAACATCATCTGGAACGCCATGAAGACGTAGACCGGGATACCGGTCTCGCCCCACATGTCGGGCAGCCAGCTCGTACCGGTCCCGGCGTACTGCGTGAAGCTGCCGAGGAACTTGTTCAGGCCCTCGCTGTCGTTCGCACCGAACGACAGGCTGAAGCCGTAGAGCGCCCACAGCACCGAGATGATCCCGATGCAGGAGAAGCTCATCATCATCATGTTCAGAGCGCCCTTGGACCGGTTGAGGCCACCGTAGAACAGCGCCAGACCCGGTGTCATGAGCAAAACGAGCGCAGACGACAGGAGCAACCAGGCGGTATTGCCGGTATCGATCTCCACGCTGCCTCCTCTCGGATTAAGGTGTCCTCTCACACGCGACCGAGGGGGCTTCATCGCCTGTCGGCCGGTTCGGCGCGAAGCCTTCCGGCTGGCTGTTTCGAGTACGGTCTACGCGCGATTTCCGGCGCGTCACCGTTTGTTTCCGACGTGTGAAGAAACCCTCACAGAGAGTTCGATCATGACTGGTGGCCTGGGCCGATGCACCCGGTTCGGGGAAGCCCGGCTCAGCGCAGGGCGTATTCCAGGGTGTGCCGTTCATAATCGAGGAGGCGCAGGTCGCGCATCGGGCGGCGCAGGTGGCCCTTGTGCACGATCCGGACGAACGCCGGGTCGCCCGCGGCGGCCATCCGCCGGATGCCCTCGACGTGGTCCACGATCCGCTTGCGGATGGTCCGCACCAGCCGGTGCCGGTCCCGGGGGATCAGCCCGTACGCGTCCGCGAACAGGCGCAACCGCCGCGGCCGGTTCGGCCGCTTCCACCCCAGGGTGTACGAGTCCCGGTCGCTGAAGAGCGGCACCCAGGTCCACGCCGCGTACGCCACGTCGTAGATCCGCGAGCCGGGCGAGGCAAGGTCGAAGTCGATCAGCGCGAGGGTGCCGTCCGGCCGCCAGACCACGTTGTGCGGCGCCGCGTCGTGGTGGCAGATCACCTCGGTGTCCGGTGGCGGCGGGCCGAACGAGCGCCACACCGCGCCGGGCGGGGGCACGAAGCCGTACTGCGCGTCGTGGAACATCCGCAACATGGTCGCCACGGTCACCAGCGCCTCCTCGGTGACCCAGTGCGGGGCGAGGGGGTACTCCCCGCACTCGCCGTCCAGGAAGGTGAGGACCTCGCGGCCCTTCTCGTCCATCCCGAGCGCGCTCGGCGACCCGGTGAACCCGACCCGTTCCAGGTGGTTGAGGAGAGCGTGCACCGCGGGCGTCCACGGTCCGGCGTTACGCCGGACCGTGTCGCCGATCCGGGACACCGTGCTGACGTTGCCACCGTGCAGCGGTATCTCGCGCACCGGCTCCTGCGTCACTCACGGCCTCCCGATAATCAACACAGACGCTCTGCTCACCCGCAGCGGAAAACAGAATGTCAACCCGTTGTTGGTGAGACTACGCGTCCGCGCCAAGGAGGGCCTCGACGAAGGCCTTCGGCTCGAACGGGGCCAGGTCGTCCGGCCCTTCGCCCAGACCGACCAGCTTCACCGGGATGCCCAGCTTGCGCTGCACCGCGATGACGATGCCGCCCTTGGCGGTGCCGTCCAGCTTGGTGAGCACCACGCCCGTGACGTCCACCACCTCGGTGAAGACGCGCGCCTGCTCCAGCCCGTTCTGCCCGGTGGTGGCGTCCAGCACGAGCAGGGTCTCGTCGACCGGGCCGTGCTTCTCCACCACCCGCTTGACCTTGCCCAGCTCGTCCATCAGGCCGATCTTGTTCTGCAGCCGGCCCGCGGTGTCCACGACGACGGTGTCCACGCCCGCCTCGATACCCCGTTTCACCGCGTCGAACGCCACGCTCGCCGGATCCCCGCCCTCCGGGCCGCGGACCGTCTCGGCGCCGACCCGCTCGCCCCAGGTGGCCAGCTGCTCGGCGGCGGCCGCGCGGAAGGTGTCGGCGGCGCCGAAGAGCACGCTGCGCCCGTCGGCGATCAGCACCCGGCCGATCTTGCCGCAGGTGGTGGTCTTGCCCGCGCCGTTCACGCCGACCACCATCAGCACCGCGGGACGGCCGTCGTGCGGGGTGGTGTTCAGGCTGCGGTCCAGGTCCGGCTCGAGCGCCGCGACCAGCTCCTCGGCGAGCTGCTCGCGCACCTCGGTCACGGTCCGGGTGCCGAGCACACGGACCCGCTCGCGCAGCCGCTCGACCAGCGCCTGGGTGGCCTCGACGCCGACGTCCGCGGTGATCAGGCTGTCCTCGATCTCCTCCCAGTCGTCGTCCTCCAGGTGGTCCCGGGAGAGGACGCTGAGCAGGCCCCGGCCCAGCGAGGACTGCGAGCGGGCCAGCCGGGCCCGGAGGCGGACCAGGCGTCCCGCGGTCGGCTCCGGCCTCTCGACCGCCGGCGCCGGCTCCTCCTCGACGACCGGCTCGACGACCGCCGGCGGCTCTTCGGCGGTCACCGGCTCCTCGGCGGTCACCGGTTCCCCGGCGGCCGGCGGCGCCACCGGCTTCTCGATCAGCGGCGGGACTTCCTCGACCGGAGGAAGCTCCCGGCGGCGCATCTTCGGCACCACCAGCCCGACCGCGCCCACGATCAGGACGACGAGCAGGATCACTGCGGCGACCACGTATTCCATGCCGAAATCCTGACAGACGATCCGTCCGGCCGTGGCGAGGGCCACGCACTGGCGAATCCGGACGCGGGTAGTAAGGATGAGCCAGCCCCCTCCTCGTTCCCCGGAAGGCTCTTCCCCATGCCACGCATCCCCGGTGCCGCACGGTGACCGCCCAGCTCCTCATCGGCCCGCTCCTGCGCCGGGTCACCGGTGACCGCGCCACCCTCTGGGTGGAGACCAGCGAACCCACCACCGTGCGGGTCGAGGCCGAGGGCGGGGCCGTCGGCTCGTCGTCCACCTTCTCCGCGTACGGCCACCACTACGCGATCGTGGTCGTCGCCGGACTGGCACCGGACACGTCCCACGCGTACCGGCTCCACCTCGGTGACGAGCAGGCCTGGCCCGCCGCCGGATCGCCCTACCCGCCGCCGGTGATCGTGACCCGCGCCGCCGAGGACGCCGCCCAGCCGGTCAGCATGGTCTTCGGCTCCTGCCGGCAGGCCACCCCGGACGCGACCGGCAAGAGCCTGCCCCCGGACGCGCTGGACGCGTACGCCCGGCGGCTGATGTCCGCCCCGGAGCAGCGCCCCGACCTGCTGGTGCTGCTCGGCGACCAGGTCTACGCCGACGAGACCTCGGCCAAGGTGCGCCGTTTCCTGCGCCGCCGCCGGTCGGACGGGCACGACGGGCCGCAGCACGAGGTGGTCGGCTTCGAGGAGTACACCAAGCTCTACCTGGAGTCCTGGCGGGACCCGGAGATCCGCTGGCTCTTCTCCACGGTGCCGAGCGTGATGATCTTCGACGACCACGAGCTGGTCGACGACTGGAACACCTCGGCCTCGTGGCGCGCCGACATGGCCGCCCAGCCCTGGTGGCGGGAGCGGATCTCCGGCGGGCTGGGGTCGTACTGGATCTATCAGCATCTCGGCAACCTCAGCCCGGACGAGCTGGCGGCCGACCCGCTGTACCAGAAGGTGAGCACCGCCGGGGACGCCACCGAGCTGATGCGCGAGTTCGGGCGCCGGGTGGACGAGCCGGACTCGGCGGAGAACACCGATCAGCCGTACCGGTGGAGCTTCGCGCTCGACCTGGGCCGGACCCGCCTGGTGGTGCTGGACAACCGCTGCAACCGGGTGCTGACCCCGGGGCGGCGCGCGATGCTGCCCGCCGCCGAGTGGGACTGGTTCCTCAACCAGGCGCACGGCGACTACGACCACCTGGTGATCGGCTCCTCGCTGCCGTGGCTGATGCCGCCCGCCATCCACCACCTGGAGGCGTGGAACGAGGCGGCCGCCGAGTCCCGGAACCCGCGGACGGCCGCGTTCGGCGAGAAGGTGCGCCGGGCGTTCGACCTGGAGCACTGGGCGGCGTTCGGGAAGTCGTTCACGGCGCTCGGCGAGCTGTTCCGGCGGCTCGGCGAGGGCGGTCCCGGCTCCCCCGGGCACCGGGTCGGCGCCGGGGGTGCGTACGCCGCCCCCACGTCGATCAGTGTGCTCTCCGGGGACGTGCACCACTCGTACGTCGCCCGCGCCGACTTCGGCCACGCGATGGCCACCCCGGTGATGCAGCTGACCTGCTCGCCGATCCACAACGAGGTGCCCCGGCCGATGCGCCCGCTGATGCGGATCGCCTGGCTGCCCCCGGTGATCCGGACGGTCCGTGGCCTGGCGAAGGCGTTCGGCGTGCCGAAACCGGCGATCCGGTGGAAGCGGCTGGCCGGCCCGTACTTCGGCAACGCGGTCGGCACCCTCCGCCTGGACGGCGACGAGGCGACCGCCCGGATCGAGGGCACCCGGGCCGACGGCCACCTGCACGACGTGGCCGCGGTCGGGTATTCGGTGGCGGGGGTCACCGCACCGGCACGAGAATGACGGCGATGACTACCTGGACCGCGCCCGAGGCGCACCGCGTGACCGAACCCTTCGTCGGCGACGAGCGCGCCATGCTGCAGGGCTGGCTCGACTGGCACCGCCAGACCCTGCTGACCAAGTGCGCCGGACTCACCGCCGAGCAGCTGAGGACGGCGAGCGCCGAGCCCTCCAACCTCACGCTGCTCGGCCTGGTCCGGCACATGACCGAGGTGGAGCGCTCCTGGTTCCGGAAACGGGCCGCGGGCGACGCCGAGCTGCCCGACGCCTACTGCTCCCCGGAGAACCGGGACGGCGACTTCGACGACGTGGCCGGGGCTGACGCCGCCGCCGACTTCGCCGCCTTCCCTGCCGAGATCCGGCTCTGCGACGCCGCGGTGGCCGGGCTGCCGCTGGAGCACGAGTTCACCGGCCGGACCGGCCGGATCAGCCTGCGCTGGGTCTACCTCCACATGATCGAGGAGTACGCCCGGCACAACGGCCACGCCGACCTGCTCCGCGAGCGGATCGACGGCGTCACCGGCGACTGACCCCCTCGATCAGTCGCCGAGGTGCGGGATCGTGGACTCGCCCTGGTCGCGCACGGTGAAGCCGGTCAGGTCGAGACCCTCGCCGCTCTCCTCGGCGATCACCTCGCCGTCGTCGGTTACCCGGACGAGGAGGCCGTTCACCTCGATCAGCCGGCCCGTCCCGTCGTCCGCGACCGGAAAGGTGAAGATCTGATCCTTTACGGACGTGTCGCAGGCGGCCGTCTTCAGCTGCAGCGACCGGGTGCCGCCCGGCGAGTGGACCTGGAGGCACCAGGCCTCGCCCCCGGTGATGATCTTCGCGGTCTTGAGCAGGTACTCGTCACCGCCGACCGTGGTGGGCGACGGCACGAAGAGCGCCCGGTCGTTCTGGTGGTCGGTCAGCTCCACCAGGCCGCTCGACGCGACGGTCAGCATCTTCCGGCCGCCGGACCGCACGGTCGCGAAGAGCAGCTGGCGGTCGGCCTTGACCGGCGCGCCTGTACCGACCGGCGCGATCCCGGCCGCCGTCGCCGTAGCCGTGGTGGCCGGGGCCGCCGCGCCGGCCGGGGCCGCCGAGGGGACCGCCGCCGACGGGCCGGGCTTCAGGCCACCGTCGGTACCCGAGGCGGTGCAGGCCGAGGCGCTCAGAACGAGAGCGATCGCACCGATCCTGGCCATAACTGACATCGACGTTCCCCTTCGCGTGGTGTGGTGTCACCATGCTCGCGGAGTTCGCCGATGAAACCCGGTCATCGCGATCGATGCGGCATCAATCCGGGAGATCGAGAACCTTGCGCAGGTACGGGAGGTGCTCCGGCCCTGCCCAGCGGTACCCGGAGAGCCCGGCCGAGCGCGCGCCCCGGACCACCCGGTCGTCGTCGTCCACGAAGAGCACGTGCTTGGGCAGCTCGCCGACGGCCTGGCAGGCCTGCTGGAAGTACTCCGGCGCCGGCTTGTGCACCTTCATCTCCCAGGAGCTGAGCACCAGGTCGACCTCGTCGAGCAGCCCCAGCGCCGCCAGATCCGGGCGGAGCCGGTCGGTCGCGTTGGTGGCGAGCGCGACCTTCCGGCCGCCGGCGCGCACCTCGCGGACGAAGTCCAGCACCACCGGGTCGACCTCGCCCCGGTAGGACTGCCACTCGGCCACCGCGGCGTCCGCCTCGGCCTTCTCCAGCGGCAGCCGGTCGGCGACCAGGCCCATCCACTCGGCGTCGCTGATCTCGCCGGCCATCGCGGGCTGGTAGACGTCCCAGCTCATCGACGTCTCCAGCAGCGCGGCGGGCTTGAGCGCGTACTTCACCTCGACGGCGATCATCGGGGCCGGATCCCAGCGGCGCAGCACACCGTCCAGGTCGATCATCAGGGCCCGGGCGCGGTCGCGCATGTGTCGTCCTACTCCTCTTCGCGGTTCAATCGCTGGCTGATCACCTGCGTGACGCCGGCGCGCATGGTGACGCCGTAGAGCGCGTCCGCGACCTCCATCGTCCGCTTCTGGTGCGTGATGATGAGCAGCTGGCTCTTCTCCCGTAGCTGTTGGAAGAGGGTAATCAACCGGCCCAGGTTGACGTCGTCGAGGGCCGCCTCCACCTCGTCCATGATGTAGAAGGGCGAGGGGCGGGCCCGGAAGATGGCGCAGAGCATGGCCACCGCGGTCAGCGAGCGCTCACCGCCGGAGAGCAGCGAGAGCCGCTTGATCTTCTTGCCCGGCGGGCGCGCCTCGACCTCGACGCCGGTGGTCAGCATGTCCTCCGGGTCGGTCAGCACCAGCCGGCCCTCGCCGCCCGGGAAGAGCACCTGGAAGACGGTCTGGAACTCGCGGGCGGTGTCCTCGAACGCCGACGTGAAGACCTCCAGGATCCGCTCGTCGACGTCCTTGACCACGGTGAGCAGGTCCCGGCGGGTGGCCTTGAGGTCCTCCAGCTGGTCGGAGAGGAACTTGAAGCGCTCCTCCAGCGCGGCGAACTCCTCCAGGGCCAGCGGGTTGACCTTGCCGAGCAGCGCCAGGTCGCGCTCCGCCCGGCCGGCCCGCTTCTCCTGGGCCGGCCGGTGGAACGGAACCGGCTCGGGCACCGGCTTGCCGTCCTTCTCGGCCTGCGCGACGTCGGCCTGGGTCGGCGGCACCGGCTGGGCCGGGCCGTACTCGCCGATCAGCGTCTCCACGTCGAGCGAGAAGTCCTCGGCGGCCTTCGCCTCCAGCTGCTCGATGCGCATCCGCTGCTCGGCGCGGGCCATCTCGTCCCGGTGCACCTCGCTGGTGAGCCGCTCCAGCTCGGCGACGAGGCGCTTGGCGGTGGCGCGTACCTCCTGGAGCTCGGCCTCGCGGCTGGTCCGGGCCTGGGCGATCCGGTCCCGGGTCTCCGCCGCGTCGGCGAGCGAGACCGCGACCCGCCGCAGCGCGGTGCCCGCGCCGGCGGCGACCGCGCGGGCGACCTCGGCACCGCGGGCCCGGGCCGCCCGGCGTGCGGCGGCGCGCTCGCGGGCCTGGCGCTCGGCGTTCGCCTGGCGCAGCAGCGAGTCGGCGCGCCCGGCGATCGAGGAGACCCGCTCCTCGGCGGTACGCACCGCGAGCCGGACCTCCATCTCGTTCTGCCGGGACTGCGGCACCAGCGCGCCGAGCCGGTCGCGCTCCTCGGTGGAGGGCTCCTCGTCGATCGGGGTGTCCTCGGCCAGCCGGAGGCGCTCCTCCAGCTCGGCCAGGCGCATCAGGTCGGTCTCCCGGGCGGCCTCGGCCTTCTGCCGGGAGGCGCCGAGCCGCTCGCTCTCCGCCTTCGCCGACCGGGCGGCCGCGCCCAGCTCGGCGAGGCGCCGGGCGGCCGCGTTGCGCTCACCCTCGGCGGCCCGCTTCTCCTGGGCTGCCACGTTCACGACCTGCTTGAGCTCGGCAACCTCGGCCCGGGCCGCCCCCAGCTGCTCCTTGAGCTCGCCGATGGTCTGCTCGGCCGCGGTCCGGTTCGCCCGCGCCTCGTCGACCGCGGCCTGCACCTCGATGTAGCTGGTCGCCTTCGCCGAGCCGCCGGCCGCGGACCAGGTGCCCAGCACGTCGCCGTCCGGGGTCACCGCGCGCAGCTCGGCGCTGGTCGCGATCAGCGTGGCGGCCGCCGCCAGGTCCGGGACGAGCGCCACGTCGCGCAGCGCCCGGTCGACGGCGGGGCGGATCTGCTCCGGGCACTCGACCACGTCCGGCGCCCAGGTGGCGCCCGCGGGCAGGTCCGGCCGGAGCGCGTCCCGCGAGCCGTGCATGCCGGGTCCGGCGGCCCCCGCGACGATCAGGTCGGCGCGGCCGGCGTCCGCGATCTTGAGCGTACGGACCGCCTCGACCGCCTCGTCCAGGCTCGCCAGGGCGACCGCGTCGGCGAGCGTGCCGAGCGCCGCCGCGACCGCGACCTCGTGCCCGGAACGGACGGTCAGCATCGAGGCCAGGCTGCCCAGCAGGCCGGGGACCTGCTCGTGCTTGGCGAGCAGCGCGCCGGCGCCGTCCTTGCGCTTCAGGCCGAGGGCGAGCGCCTCCTCGCGGGCCTTCCAGCTGGCGGCGTCCTTCTCGGCGGCCCGCTCGGCGTCGGAGAGCTCGCGGACCACCGCGGCGGCCCGGTCGTGCGCGGCCACCGCCTCGTCGTGCCGCGCGTCCAGGTCGGCGTTGTCCCGGTCGGCCTCGGAGGACTCGGCGGCGACCAGGTCGACCTCGGCCTGTGCTGCCTCGGCCCGCATCAGCGCGTCGGTGTGCGCGGTGGCGAGCCGCTCGATCTCCTCGTCCGCGGAGGTGGTGCGGGCCCGGGCCGCGTTCACGTTGCCGGTGAGCTTGGCCAGGCCCTCCCGCCGATCGGCGATCGCCTTGGCGGCGGCGCGCAGCTCGCTCTCGGCCGCGGCCAGCTGGCGCTCCAGGTCCTGGCGGTACTCGACCGCCTCGGCCAGGCGCATCTGGTCCTCGGTGAGGGCCTCGCGCAGCTCCTCCTCCTGCTCCCGGACGCTCTCGGCCTCGGCCTCCAGCATCTCCGGGTCGCGGCCGGGCCGCTCGTCGTCCGGGGTGGCGGCCAGGTGGCGCATCCGCTCGCTGGCCAGCTGCTCGGTGGAGCGGAACCGCTCCTGGAGGGTGGAGAGCTTGTACCAGGCGTCCTGGGCGGCCTGCAGCAGCGGCGCGTCCTCGGCGTGCTCCGCCTCCAGGTCGGCGAGCATCCGCTGGACCTCGCGGTTCTCCTCCTCGACCTGCCCGCGCCGCTCGCGCATCGCGGACTCGTCGGCGATCTCCCGGTCCAGGGTGGTGCGCAGCGTGTAGAGGTCGTCGGCGAGCAGCCGGAGCCGGGCGTCGCGCAGGTCGGCCTGGATGCCGGCCGCGCGCCGGGCCACCTCGGCCTGCTTGCCGAGCGGCTTGAGCTGCCGCCGCAGCTCCGCGGTGAGGTCGGTCAGCCGGTTCAGGTTGACCTGCATGGCGTCCAGCTTGCGGATCGCCTTCTCTTTGCGCTTGCGGTGCTTGAGTACGCCGGCCGCCTCCTCGATGAAGGAGCGGCGGTCCTCGGGCTTGGCGTGCAGCATCGCGTCGAGCCGGCCCTGGCCCACGATGATGTGCATCTCCCGGCCGATGCCGGAGTCGCTGAGCAGCTCCTGGATGTCGAGCAGCCGGCACGCGTTGCCGTTGATCTCGTACTCGCTGGCGCCGTCCCGGAACATCCGGCGGGTGATCGAGACCTCGGTGTAGTCGATCGGCAGCGCGCCGTCGTTGTTGTCGATGGTCAGCGTCACCTCGGCGCGGCCCAGCGGCGCCCGGCCGGCCGTACCGGCGAAGATGACATCCTCCATCTTGCCGCCGCGCAGCGCCTTGGCGCCCTGCTCGCCCAGCACCCAGGCGATCGCGTCGACGACGTTGGACTTGCCGGAACCGTTCGGCCCCACCACACAGGTGATGCCCGGCTCCAGCCGCAACGTGGTGGCGGAGGCGAAGGACTTGAAGCCCTTGACCGTCAGGCTCTTGAGGTGCACGGGTCTCCGGGGGTCGGCGATAGGCTGCTGGGAGGCAGGCTACCCGCACCGAGCAGGTGCGGCATGGTAACGCGCCCACCGGCTCCTACCAGCCAGAACGGGAAGCGGGCAAAAAAACTGCGCGCCGCCACAGTCGTGGAGGCGCGCTTTTTCTTCGCCGCGTGTCTTCTTTGCCGCTTGCTTGCCGCTTGCTTGCCGCTTGCTTGCCGCTTGCTTGCCGCTTGCTTGCCGCTTGCTTGCCGCATGTGTCGCTGTGTGGTGCTGGCGGTACGTGTGGTGCGAGGGGATGAGCGCCGGGGGAATCCCCCGCGGAACCGTCCGGCGATCGGGCGGAGCTCAGGTCAGGGCCGGCTCCGTCAGACGCAGAATGTCGTCCGCCTCGGCAGCCGCCGCCGCAAGACGATCATTCTCCGCCCGGAGACGGGTGATCTCGAACTCCAAAGACTGCACCCTGGACCGCAGCCGGGTGACCTCGTCGAGCAGGCGCCGATCGGGCGCCGCACCTACGTGGCCGTAGAGGGCCTTCGCCATCGTGACTCCTTGTGACGCGATGCGTCTCGTGTGTTTGTTTATCTGCCGGTGTTCAGCGTGGCCGGAGAACGGCACGGCTGTGCGCCCAGAACGCGCGAAGTGCAGCACCGAGCACTCACGGACACGCGTGAGCACAGAAATCCGCCTTGGTGACGGGTTTCTCGGTGCTAATGCTCAAACCACCAACGGAACCGGGGCATGAGTGGGCGCGACTGGCGACAACTCCATAGTCCGCCGATACCCCATCTCCGTCAAGCTGAGGGCGGCGCCACGCGCGCCGGATGACAGTGAATCACGCCACCAGGGGCACTTCAGCTGCCCTTATGCTTCTTTCCCATGCTTTGTCGATCTTCATGAGACACTGCGCCGGCCGTCATGAGTCATTTTGTTGATCTTCGCGAACCGCTGTCGCCGCGCCGGTCGACCACTGTCGATCACGAGACCGTGACGCACCGGGACCATGATCGATCGCCCGGCCGTACGGCACTCGATCCCCGCCGGGCCCACGGGCGCGAAAACCCGGCTCCACACACCCCCTCCTTTCGGGCAAATTCGGGCAAACATGGGCGACAAATTAGTACATAAGGTGCCGATTTCTGTCGCCTAGCTGACACCTCCCGGAGGCTCGGGGCGGTTCCGTCGTTGCCCCCAGCGTGAATCCGACCCCGACGAGCGAGCACATCTGTCTGCTGACCGGCGGCGGGTACCCGTATCGGCGGGACGCCCTCGGAGGTTGGTGCCGGACGCTCGTCGAGGGGCTGCGCCGGTTCCGCTTCGAGCTGCTCACGGTCACTGACCGTGAGCTGCCGTCCGCACCGGCGTACCCGCTGCCGCTCCATGTCGCCTCGTCCCGCGCCGTCGCCCTCGGGCACGACCCGGCCCGCCCCGACCGTCGCCGTGCCCGGCAGCCCGAGGGCGCCGCCGACGCCGCCGCCCTGCTCTGCCACGGCCTGCTCGACGACGAGCCGACCCCCCGGTTCGCCGGGGGACTCCGCTCGATCGCCCAGATGGCCGTACTCCGCCCCAGCCCGCTCACCCGGATACCTCTCTCCGACGCGCTGGCGACCGCCTGGAAGCAGCGCCGCGCCGGCACGAAGCCGGGCGAGCCGCAGCTGCCCCGGCTCAGCGTGCGCGACGCACGGACCGCGGCGGCCCTGCTGCGGTACGCGATGCGGGCGCTGGCCGTACCCGTACCGGAGGCCGGCCTGATCCACTGCGTGGGTGGGACCACCCCGCTGCTCGCCGCGCTCGGCGGGCACTGGCGCGGCGGCACTCCCCTGCTGGTCACCGAGGCGCGGACGCCGATCACCCGGCACCACCCCACGGAGGAGCGGCTCTCCCCCGCGGTCCGCCTGGTGCTGCGCCGGTTCCGGGCCGCGGTGGCCCGGGCCGCGTACGCCGAGGCGGCGCTGATCGCACCGTTGAGCGAGTACCACCACGCCTGGGCGCTGCGGCACGGCGCGGACCCGTCCCGCATGATCGCGGTGCCGGCCGGGGTGGACCCGAAGGACTTCCCCGGCGCCGCCGAGAGCCGGGTGCCCACCGTGGTCTGGGCCGGCAGCGGCGGAGCGGACAGCGGCCTCACCCCGATGCTGGACGCGTTCACCGAGGTGGTGGCCGCCATGCCGGACGCCGTCCTGCACCTGGTCGGGGTGACCGCCCGGCACGAGGAGTACTGCGCCGACCAGATCGAGGCGACCGGCCTGGGCCGCGCGATCCGGCTGCACCCGCTCCCCGCCGACTCGCGCGAGCGCTTCACCGTCGGGCAGGTCGTCGCCCACGTACCCGGCCCCTCGGACCCGCCGTCGCGGGTGGTCGAGGCGATGATGTCCGGCCGCCCGGTGGTCAGCCAGGACGTCGGCTCGGCGGCCGAGGTTCTCGGCGACACCGGCGTGGTGGTCCCGCCCGGCGACCCGTCCGAGCTGGCCATCGCCGTGGTCGCGCTGCTCCGCTCGGCGGAGCGCCGCCGGTCCCTGGGCGAGGCCGCCCGCCGCCGCGCACTCGAGCACTTCACCGCCGATCGGGTGGTCCGCGTCTACGACGGCCTCTACACCGATCTGGCCGCGCCCCCCGCGGCGACCTCCTTCGAACTGGCGCTCGCCGTCCCGGCGCCCCGGACCTCACCGCCGGCGACCGTCCGCTGGCTGACTTCGGAGAACTGAATGACGATCACTCCTCCCCGCGGTTCCGGCGGCTCGGCCCGGTCCGCACGCTCCCGGCGCCGCCGCTCCGCCCCGTCCGACGAGCCCCGGCACGCGGCTCCCCAGTCGCCCGCAGACCCCGGCCACCCCACAGACCCCGGCCATCCCACAGACCCCGGCTACCCCGCAGACCCCGGCCACTCCACAGACTCCGGCTACCCCACAGACCCCGGCTACCCCACCGTCTCCGGGTACTCGCCGGCGGAGGCGACCGGGCGGCACGCGGATCCGGACGACCGGGCCGGGCTCGGGGAACGCCTGCACGCGGCGCTGACTGATCCTGATCATGAGCTGGCCGGGGGGAGCTCCGAGACGATCGTCGTCAACCGGGCCGCGCTGACCGGGGCCACCGAGACGATCATCTTCACCCGGCCGAACCGCATCATGCCCGAGCCGGCGCCGTCCGGATCCGAGACGCTGGTCTTCACCCGGCCGGTGGTGCCCACGCCGATCGGCGGGATCCTGATGCCGACCCGGCCACCGGTGGACGAGCCGGTGCCCGCGTCCGGGGAGCCCGTGCTCTTCACCCGGCCGGCGGTCGAGGATCGGGTGGAGCCGCCGACCGCGCCGCCGTCCTGGGCGGAGTACCTGGCCACGGCGGCGGAGGAGTCGGCGGGGGCGGACTCCCGGGATGCCTGGGCCGGGCAGGGGAACGTGGAGACGCAACTCTTCGACCGGCCGCCGGTGGAGACGCCGCTGCGGGAACCGACCGGGCGGCACGCGATCGTCGAGCCGGAGTACCAGGAGCCTGAGTACCGGGAGCCGGAGTACCAGGAGTACGCCGAGGAGCCGGCGCTCTGGGCCGCCGAGGGCTGGCACGGCACGGAGCGGCGGGACTGGGCGGAGCTCGATCGACAGGACGACTACCGGCCGGAGCCACCCCAGCAGGACTCCTACCCACAAGAGCCCTACCCACAGGAGCCCTACCGGCAGGAGCCCTACCCACACGAGTCCTACCCGGCGGAGCGATACCGGCAGGAGGCCTATCCGGCGGAGCCGTACGCGCCGGGAGAGCCGGAGGATATTCCGGCGGGCGGGTGGTACGACGACGACGGGGGCGACGAGCCGTCACGGGGGCTGGACGAACGGTCCCGGGTGCTGCGCGTCGCCGGGCTTGCGGGGCGCGGGCCGAACCGCGGTGGCGGCTACCCGCCGGAGAGGGACGCCGCCTTTTCCGGCGCCGGGGAGCGCGTCACGGCGTACCGCAAAAGAAACGTGGCGCAGGTGAGTCGCGGAGCCGTCAGACGACGTGGGCGCATGCCGCAGGCTGCGGCTGCCGGGCGGATCGCGGAGCGTGAGCGGATCGGGCGCGCCGCGGAGGAGATGTGGGTCCGTGGTGGGCGCGGCGCGCCCGCGACGGAGCCGGTGATCGAGGAGATCCCGGTCGCCGTCCCGACCGAAGTTGATCAGGAGCCGGCCGCGGTCGCCCCACTCATCGAAACGGACGAAGGCGAAAAATCACGAGAAGTCGGTATCGGGCTGGTCTTCGGGGAGGACACCGGGGACTTCCAGCTACCGTCGCTCGAGGAGGACGAGGAGGAGGTGGCCGAGCGCGGCAAGCGCCGGGCCTTCTGGCGGGGCGTCGTCGCGCGCTGCTCCCTCTACCTCGGACCGCTCAGCGTGGCCGTCGCCGGGGCGGGCGCGCTGGAACGGGTGGCCTGGCCGGTGACCGCGGTGGCGCTGCTGCTCGGATGGGCGGCCGCACAGGGCCTGACCAGCGCCGGGGTGACCGTGGCCCGGCGTTCCGGACCGGCCGCCGCGGTACGCCTGGTCGGCACCGGCTTCGCGATCGTGACCGTGCTCTGGGCCGCCCTGGTCTGGATGACGCCGGCCGCGCTGCTCGGGCCCGATCGGATGCTCGCGGCGGCGGTCGGCGCGGGCGGGCTGGCCACCCTGGCGACCGTGACGGCGGCGCTGGTCAGCGGCTCCGAGACGGCGGTGATCCGCTGGTACCTCCCCTGCTGGCTGCTGGCGGCGGTGGGCGTGGCGGCGCACTCCGGGGTGGCCTGGGCCGCGCTCGTGCCGGTCGGGACCCTGCTGCCGGCGGCGATCGTCGTGGTGCTGATCCGGGCCTTCCAGTCCGCGGTGCTGCCGGGACGGCCGCGCCGGATGCCGCGGCTGACCCCGGCCGAACGCCGGCGGACCCTCGCCTACCTGGTCATCGGAGCCTCGCAGGCGATCTGCGTGGCGCTGCTCTGGCACGCCGGACCGGCCGTGACGCCGTCGCCCGCGGTGCTGCCGCTGCTGCTCACGGTGCCGCTGCTGGAGGCGCTGATCGGCTGGCACACCAACCGGATCGACGCCGGGCTGGACGCCGCGGAGAACACCGGTGAGCTGGAGCGGCACGTCCGCAACGTCACCACGATCACGCTGGCCGGGCTGCTCCCGCCGCTCGTCGCGGGCGGGGCGCTCACGCTCGCCGCGTACCGGACCCCGCCCGGGCCCGGCGCGCACGGCACCGTCCTGGCGCTGGCCGCCGGAACCCTGCTCGGCGGTGTCTTCGCCGTCACCTTCCTGCTGGCCGCGCGGTCCCGGGCCGGGATCGCGGCGGCCCTCTCGGCGGCGCCGCCCCTGGCCACCCTGGCGCTGCCGCTGATCCCGCAACCGGCCGCCGGTCCCCTGCCGGTCGCCGTCGCCGTCCTCGCCGCGACCCACGTCGCCGGTCTGCTCATCGTCGCGCTTCTTCGGAGGAACCCGTGAAGACCCTGTTCCCGCCGTACGCCCACCCCGCCCCCGGGCTGGAGCTGGACGCCGACACCTGGATCATCCGGGAGCAGCCCGGCGACCGCGGCAGCCTCCACCAGGCCCTGGGCCGGATCGACCTGGACTGGGGCAGCCGCTCGCTCGCCGACGTCCTCGCCGACGTGGACGCGTGGCGCGCCGACGGCGTCGAGGGGCTGTTCCTGGACCGTGCCCCGGCCGGCGCCGGCGGGGTCGGCTCGGTCGCGCTGACCGTCCGCCTCGCCGCCCGGCGCGGGCTGCACCGGATCGTGCTGAACCCGGGCGTGCCGACGCACCCGCTCTACCGGGATCTCGGCGCCCGGATCTGCACCTTCGAGGGGCCGTGGGAGGCGTACCAGAGCTGGGACGGCGACGGCGTCCGCCCCGGGGACGGGCACCTCGTCTACGGGGTGCCGGCGCCGCTGCTCACCGCCGCGCGCCGGCTGATGGGGCGGCGCGGGGCGGGATTCGGGCTGGCGACCGACGCGAGCCCGGACCTGACCCCGGCGTACGCCCCGGGCGGCGGCGCACACAGCGCCGACTGACCACCCACTGTGCACGGCCCCGCGCCCGGCCGACCCCGAACAGGCCGGCGGGGCGGAGACGGTCTCAGGGGGCCGGGCGGGGGCGGGGCTGGCAGCGCGGGCACGAGTACGACGAGCGGTTCATGAACTGCTCGCGGCGGATCGGGGCACCGCACCGGGGGCACGGCTCGCCCTCGCGGCCGTACGCGTTCAGCGACCGGTCGAAGTACCCCGACTCGCCGTTGACGTTGACGTAGAGCTCGTCGAAGCTCGTCCCGCCCGCCGTGATCGCCTCGCCGAGGACCTCCCGGACGTGCCCCAGCAGCCGGGTGACCGCCGGTTTCGTCAGCTGGTCCGTCTGCCGGGCGCCGTGCAGCCTCGCCCGCCACAGCGCCTCGTCCGCGTAGATGTTGCCGACCCCGGAGATCAGCGACTGGTCGAGCAGCGCGCGCTTGATCTCGGTGCGCCGGCCGCGCAGCCGGGCCGAGAACGCCTCGTCGTCGAAGAGCGGGTCCATCGGGTCGCGGGCGATGTGCGCGATCTCGCCGGGCAGTTCGGCGCCGCCCTCGGAGACCGCGAGCCCGCCGAACGTGCGCTGGTCGACGAAGCGCAGCTGCGGCCCCTGGTCGGTGAAGGCGAACCGGACACGCAGGTGCTTCTCGTCGGCGGCCGCGGCGGGCTGCATCAGGAGCTGACCGCTCATCCCGAGGTGCGCGATGATCGCGTCACCGGAGTCGAGCGGCAGCCAGAGGTACTTGCCGCGACGGGAGATGTCCAGCACCGTACGGCCGGCCAGCACCGCGGCGAAGTGCGCGTCGCCGGGGAGGTGGCGGCGGATCGCGCGGGGGTGGTGCACCTCGACCGACGCGATCGTCCGGCCGGTGACCCACTTGGCGAGACCCATGCGGACGGTCTCGACCTCGGGAAGCTCAGGCAAGGGGGGTCCTCTACAGCGTGTAGGGCCAGATGGTGATCATGTACGCGCCGTACCAGAGGCCGAACACGGCCCACGCGCTGATCGCCAGGATCGCGACGCGGGGGCGGGCGCGGGCGGCCGCGTGGACCGACGGCAACAGCGTCAACAGTACGGGCAGCAGCAGCCGCGGCTTGGAGTGGTAGAAGCCGGCCTGCCCGTAGACGAGGATCATCGCGACCACGCCGTAGACCGCGAGCGGCAGCCACGGCTTCTGGGTCAGCGCGACCCCGGCGGCGGCGAGCGCGGCCAGCAGGATCAGCCCGACGCTCACCTGGATCCAGCCGTCCGCGCTGCTGAACGTCTCCTTGAGGAAGCTCGCCGTGCTGCGCCCGTAGTCGAACGAGGTGCCCCAGCCCGCGGACTGGATCCGGAACCACGCGGTCGGGTCGCCGACCCGCAGGGCCACCCAGCCGAGGAAGAGCGGCACCCCGGAGAGGGCCAGCACCGCTGCGGCGATCGGCTTGATCTTGTTGCGCTCCTCGCGGAGGGCCATCAGCGCGGCGACCGCGAGGGCCAGCGCGGCGGCGGCGCCGGTCGGCCTGCTCAGCGCGGTGAACAGGCCGAGCACGCCGGCGGTCCACCAGGCCTTCCGGTGCGCGGCGACGAACATCCCGGCGACCAGAGCCAGGAAGATGCTCTCCGAGTACGCCATCGAGAGCACCACCGAGACCGGCGCGGAGCAGCAGATCGCCACCAGCGCCCAGCCGGCCCGCCGGTCGTGCAGCGTCGTGCCGAGCAGGTGCAGCGCGACCGCGGCGCCGATCGAGGCGAGCCAGGAGACGATCAGCGCGGCGGTCGAGGGCGCCACCCCGAGAGCGGCGACGGCCCGGATCAGCATCGGGTAGACCGGGAAGAAGGCCAGCTCGTTCCCCTGCAGCTGACCGTTCTCGTACGTGTACCCGTGCGGATACCCGTTGACCGCCACCCGCAGGAACCAGCCGCCGTCCCAGACCAGCAGCCGGTCGAAGACGCTGGTGCTGTCGCTCTGGGTGGAGGGGCCGCCGAGCCACCAGATCATGAAGAGCTGGACGACCCGGGTGATCGCCAGGATCCCGACCGCGGCGCCCACACCGCGGCCACCGCCCGCCTTCTGCCAGAGGGTCTCCTCCGCCACCGGCGCTACCGGTGTCTCACTCGGGCTTGTGATCGTCATCGGCCTCGTTCCGCTCGGTCAGGGTGCGCCAGGCGGCAGCGGCGGCCCGCTGCTCGGCCTGCTTCTTGCTGCGCCCCTCCGAGCCGCCGTACCGCTCGCCGGCGACCACCACCCAAGCGGTGAACGTCTTCGCGTGGTCGGGCCCGGAGTCCTCGATAACGTAGTCGGGTACGCCGAGACCGAGTGCGGCGGTCAGCTCCTGGAGGCTGGTCTTCCAGTCCAGCGCGGCGCCGCGCCCGGCCGACTCGGCCATCAGCGGGTCGAAGAGCCGGTGGATCACCTCGCCGGCGATCTCCAGGCCGTGCTCCAGGTAGATCGCGCCGAGCAGCGCCTCCAGGGTGTCGGCGAGGATGCTCGCCTTGTCCCGGCCGCCGGTGGTCTCCTCGCCCTTGCCGAGCAGCAGGTGCGGGCCGAGCCCGAGCGGCCCGAGGGTGCGGGCCACGTCGGCGAGCGCGTGCATGTTGACCACGCTGGCGCGCAGCTTGGCGAGCTGCCCCTCGGGCAGGTCGGGGTGGTTGTGGTACAGCGCGGACGTGATCACCACCCCGAGCACCGAGTCGCCGAGGAACTCCAGGCGTTCGTTGGTGGGAAGACCGCCGTTCTCGTACGCGTACGACCGGTGGGTCAGCGCACGTTCCAGGATCTCCGGGCCGAACGGGACACCGAACGCCTCCTCCAGGGGAGCGGTGGAGGGACGGCGGCGCTTGTCACTCATGCGATACCTCGTTGTGCGTCAGCATGTCGTTAACGTGGATGACCGGCATGGCGGCGATGGCCGGGACGGCGCCGCGGCGGTGCAGGTCGGCGGCGAGGCCGATGCCCCCGGCGAGGTCGGTGCCGGTGGCCGCGCCGTGGCAGACCACGACGGTGCCCCGCACACCGAGCAGGACGGCGGCGCGGGTGCTCTCCTGGTCCGGGGTACCGAGCCAGGCGTAACTCGCCTCCAGGGCCTTGAGCAGGACGTTCCCGGTGAATCCGTCGGTGACCACGACGTCGGCGGCCTCACCCAGCACGACGTCGCCGCCCTCGATCAGGCCGGCGTAGCGGGGGAGTCGTTCCAGCAGCGCCGGGGCCTCGCGGCGCAGGCGGTCGCCCTTGCCGCGCTCGGTACCGATGGTGAGCAGGCCGACCCGGGGTTCGGCGACGTCGTGGACGACGGTGGCGTACGCGGAACCGAGCCGGGCGTGGATCGCCAGGGTCTCCGGGTCCGGGTCGACGGTGGAGCCGACGTCCAGCAGGATCACGCTGCCGGCGACGGTGGGCAGCACGGCGGCGAGGGCGGGACGGCGGATGCCGGGCCAGCGGCCGAGGCTGCGTGCCGCGGAGACGACGGTGGCGCCGGTCTCGCCCGCGGAGACCGCGGCGTCGGCGTGCCCGTCGGCGACGGCCTGGGCGGCGGTGCTGCCGGGAATGGAGGTGATGCGGTGGCGCTCGGCCGGGTGCAGGGCGGCGAGCACCGCGCCGGCGGCTTCAGCCGGGCCGACGAGAGTCAGGTGCAGGGACGGATCGGCGTGGCAGGCGCGCAGAGCGCCGTCAACCACGACGGCGGGAGCGTGGTCCCCGCCGAGGAGGTCGACGGCGATCCGCGCGGTGCCCGACTCCCCGAGGGGAGCCGTGGCACCGCTGGAACGCCATTGCGCAGGTACGATCCGCCCGAAGATCGGGCGCGTCACGCGGCGACGTCAGACCTCGAGGACCTGACGGCCGTTGTAGGTGCCGCAGACCGAGCAGGCGGTGTGCGGCAGCTTCGGCGACTTGCACTGGGGGCAGGCCACGGTCGAGACCGCGGTCGCCTTCCAGTTCGCCCGGCGCGAGCGGGTGTTGCTGCGCGACATCTTGCGCTTGGGGACGGCCACGGTGGTTACTCCTCGGGTTTCGTGAGATTGCGCAAAGCGGCCCAACGGGGATCGGCGGCCTCGTGGCTGTGATCAGCCGGAAGATCGTCGAAGTGCACCCCGCAGTCGGGGCACAGCCCTGGGCAGTCCGGCCGGCAGAGCGGGGTCGTCGGCAGGGTCAGCACCACCGCGTCCCGCAGAGCCGGCTCCAGGTCGAACAGGTCGCCCTGCATCCGGCCCACCTCGTCCTCGTCGGTGGTCTCCTCGGTGGTGCTGTCCGCGTACGCGAACATCTCACCGAGACTCACCTCGAACGACTTGTCGATCTCGTTGAGGCACCGGCCGCACTCGCCCTTGAGCGAGCCGCGCACGGTGCCGCTGACGTACACCCCTTCGGAAACCGACGTCAGGCTCAGATCGAGCGTGACATCGGACCCCTCGGGGACCGAGATCATCTCATTGCCGAGGTCCTCCGGCGCCGGCACCACCCGATTCAGGGCACGCGTCGCACCAGGCTGCCGGGGAAGCTTCGTCGTGTCGACGACCAGCGGCTGCCTGGGGTCCAGGTGACTCTGCGGTGACTTGGGCATCATGATCCTCAGCCGTGGGTAGGCCAGCCAAAAACATTACCTGAGCTTGTTCGACGTCGTCGAATCGGGCTCTCAGAACGGGAGCGGACGCTCCGCGTCCTCGCCCTGGAACGTGCCGATCTCGCGCAAGGCGTGCATCTTGTCACGGCCCCGCTCGATCGACGCCAGCGCCCTGGTCAGGAACTGCTCGAAGTTGGCGAGCGCGGTGTCGACGTAGTCGTCGACCTCCTCGCGCAGCCGCTGTGCCTCGCTCCGGGCGTCCGCGATGATCCGGGAGCCCTCGTGCTCGGCGGAGACGGTGATCTCGTTGAGCGAGACGAGACGGGAGTGTTCCGCCTCACCCTCGCTGATGATCCGGTCGGCCTCGCGGCGACCGGCCTCGATGATCCGGTCGCGCTCGTCCAGCACCGCGGCCGCCTTGCGCAGCTCGGAGGGGAGCTCCGCGCGCAGCTCTTCCATCCGCTCGATCATCTCGCCCCGGTCGAACATGAAGTTCGTCCGGGACATCGGAACGGAACGCGCGTCCTGGACGAGTTCGATGATCTCGTCGATACGGTCGAGCGGATCCACCGGTTCCTCACTCCTGTCGCCTCGCGCCCACGCAGCGTGGTCCGATCACGTTACTGCGTCACCGCGACCACCGGCCCCGGCACGCCGGGGCACTCAGTTCTGCTTCAGCCTGTTCATCAGCCGGTCGAGTACCAGGTCCGGAAGGTAGGCCGAGGCGTCGCCGCCCCACTTGACCACATCCTTGACCAGGCTGGACGAGAGGAACGAATAGAGCGGGTTCGTCGGCATGAACAGCGTCTCCACTCCGGAGAGCCCGATGTTCATCTGCGCCATCTGCAACTCGTAGTCGAAGTCGCTCACCGCGCGCAATCCCTTGATCACGACGGCCGCGCCCTGGTCACGGCAGAAGTCGACCAGCAGGCCGTGGAACGCCATCACCCGGACGTTGGAGTACACGGCGGTCACCTCGCCGAGCATCTCCAGCCGCTCCTCGATGGTGAAGAGGCCCGACTTCGACTGGTTGATCAGGACTCCGACGATGACCTCGTCGAACAGCCGGCTGGCACGGCCGACGATGTCGAGATGCCCGTTCGTGACCGGGTCGAAGGAGCCGGGACACACCGCTCGTCTCATGATCGGCGACCGTACCAAATTGTGGTCTCGCCGTAACGCCGGGTGCGGTCCTCCTCCAGACCGTCCAACCAGCTCATCGGGTCCCGGCGCCCGGATCGGCTCGACCGCTCGACGGCCACCACCGCGCCCGGCGCCAGCCAGCCGTTCGCCAGCAGATCCTGTTGCACCGCGTGGAGCTCGTCGCCACTCATCGCATACGGCGGGTCGGCGAAGACCACGTCGTACGGCCCACCGTCCGGCGGGGTCGCGAGGACCTGCGCCACCTTCCCGGCGACGAGACGGGCGGCCGGGCCCACCTTCAGGGCCACGATGTTGTCCCGGATCACCCGGGCCGCCTTGGCGTCCGATTCGACCAGGAGTGCGTGGGATGCCCCTCGGGACAGCGCCTCCAGTCCAATGGCGCCGGAACCCGAATAGAGATCGACGAAGCGCGCTCCCGAAAAGTCGATCATCGTTTCCAGGGAACTGAACAGTGCTTCGCGGACTCGGTCCGATGTGGGCCTGGTGTTCGCACCGGCCGGCGCCGCGAGCCGCCGACCGCCGTGCACACCGGCGATAATCCTGGTCATCGAGTCCGACGCTACTTGACTCCTGTGCGCAAGCCACGAGCGCGTGAACATTTCCCTCGTCGTAGGCACTGCGCGCGACGGGACCGTCCCGTTACGTCGATGGAAGATCACGGAATGATATCAACAGCCTTAGGTAGCGCTGAGACGTTTCTTTGATCGGCGGGAATAGCTACTGTCAGGCGGCGTTGCGGGTTATCCCATGGAATCCCGCCGATGACGTGGGGAGCCGTCGTCGCCCACCTCGCTCAGTCCACCAGCGACAGTGCGCCGTCTCTCCACGCCCCCTTTTCCGGTGATCCCCCCGTACACAGGAGTAGGCGTGAACCTGTCTCTTTCCACGCTCCGGCGGACCGGCTCGGTCGTCGCCGGCACGGCCCTCGGCCTCGTCGGCGTGGTGTCCTCCGCCATGCCCGCCCTCGCATGTCACGTGGTCGTCCAGCCGCAGGGTGGTTCCCACGGTTCCACCTCCTGCGTCAACCCGGTGGACGGCTCGTGGGTCGTGAACTGGGAGATCAAGAGCAGCGAGAGCTACGGCGGCACGGTCACCAGGATCGACGCTCGCCCGTCGGAGTACACGCTGAGCGTGACCGGCCTCGCCGTCGGCGACGAGATCCCGGCGAACCAGAGCGCCACCGTCACGCAGACCCTGTCCGGCGCGGCGTCCTGGGCCGAGATCAACGTCTCCGGCACCTGGCAGCAGGGCGGGAACAAGCAGTTCGGCGGCAGCAAGGGCGACACCAAGGTCAGCAAGCCGACCAAGGAGTGCGACACCGGCACCCCGTCCGGGAGCCCGTCGCCGACCCCGTCGGAGACCGTGTCGGAGAGCCCCTCGGCCACGCCGAGCGAGTCGACCTCCGCGACCCCGAGCGAGTCGGTCTCCACCTCGGCCACGCCGAGCGAGAGCGTCTCCACCTCGCCGACGCCGTCGCAGACGACGACCACCCCCACCGACGAGACCCCGGTCACCGAGCCGACCTTCGTCTACGACACCACCTGCGACACCCTGACCGTCGGCGTCGAGGTGCCGTCGGACTGGGACGAGAGCGTCACGGTCACCTTCGCCCCGAGCACCGGTGACACGCAGACCGTCACCGCCGCCCCCGGCGAGACCAAGACCGTCGACTTCGACGCCTCCGAGGGCCTGACCGTCACCGCGACCCCCGAGGGTTACGAGGACGAGGCCGCGACCATCGCGTACGAGGCCCCGGACGGCTGCGACGACGAGCTCGCCCTGACCGGTGCGGCCGCCGGCTCCGTCGCCGGTGGCGCCGCGGTCCTGCTGATCGCCGGTGTCGGCCTCTTCTTCATGGCCCGCCGCCGCAAGCTCCGCTTCACCGCCTGATTTCAGCACTACCCGGGGCGGGGGGGGGGGGGGGGGGGGCCGCGGGGGGGGGGGGGGGGGGGGGCGAAGACCCAAGCGGCCAACAAAGAAAAAAAACGGGGAGAAGAAGACCCCCCGCCACGAGGGGGGGCC